>CAZUER010000046.1:0-26491 GCA_964619345.1 uncultured Desulfohalobiaceae bacterium | reverse complement strand
TTACCTGAAGTCAGGCCGCTTGTCTACCCCGAGTTAAGTGTCGCTGTAGTGTTAAAGCATTGGCAATTATTATGGTCATGGTCATCCTCTGGGGAGTGGCCGATATTTGCTGGGTTATCTATAAACGCCTCCTGATTCCCCCATATTTTCTTCTTAAAATGAGCGATATCCTGGCTACCTTCGGGGCAGCAATAGCTGTTTTGATAGCTATTGAAATATTTATAAATGTTGTACTATATCTCCATGAAGATATCATCCATGTGAAGCTGGTCCTGGCTACAGCACTTATGGCTATAGCCAGAAAAGTTATCGTGTTCGACTTCAAAGAGCTTCAGCCACATTACGTCTATGCTACGGGATTTGTTGTTCTAGCCTTGGGAATAACCTACTGGCTTATTTGCCGCCAAGGAACCGATTGAGTCAGATGGTCTGTTATTAAGAGAGCATAATTACAGATAGGGTGAGGCCAGCCGGAAGAGATTGTCCCGAAACCTGACCGGAATTGGGCGTGATTGCAAGGCATCTATGCTCAGTCTTTGGGCTTGACCTCTTTTAGCTGCCAGAATGTTGTTCACCCTTTCAGCCAAGGAGCTGTCGTAGACCTCAATATTGAACTCAAAATTAAGTTGCAAGCTGCGGGGATCCCAGTTGGCTGAGCCCAGGAGGACCCACATGTCATCGACCAGCATTATCTTGGTATGATCAAAAGGGGACGGTGTGAACCAAATGGTGCAGCCGCCTTCCAGCAGCTCCTCATAAGAGGCGGTGGCCGCCCATTTGACCATTTTCAAGTTATTCACTTCAGGCTGAAAGATTTCTACCTCAGTTCCTTTCAGGGCCGCCACTCGCAGCGCCAGGGCCAGCTCCTCATCCGGCAGAAAGTAAGGGGACGCGATTCGAATGGACCGCTTGGCGCAGCTCAATGCACCCAGAATGACAAGCCGAAGCTTGTCGTAATCTTCGTCCGGCCCGTCGGAGATACCTCTGGCCACTGCATTTCCCTGTACCGGCAGCTCCGGAAACCAGATCTGGCCGGTCAGCTCCTCTCCGTTGGTAAACTTCCAGTCTTGGGCAAAAGCCTTTTGCAGCTCGGCAACCACAGGGCCCTGAACCCGGAAATGTAAATCCTGGACCGGATGCTCCGGTTTGTCTCCCAGAACATTGCCACAGCGAATGTTCATGCCTCCTGTGAACCCGTTTCTGCCGTCCACAACCAGGATCTTGCGGTGGTTTCTCAGGTTGTAATACCGAAACCGCCACGGTTTGATGGATCGCATGAACCGGGATACTGGTACATTCTCCCGTCGCAGTCCGCGGACTATCGAGGGGAAGGCGTAGCGCGCTCCAATGTCGTCTATAAGCACTCGTACCTGAACCCCCCGGCTGACTGCATCGGCCAGTGCTTTTGTGAATCGTTGTCCCCAGTCGTCGTTGTCGAAAATGTAAGTCATAAGAGTTACCGAATGCTCGGCCCGTTCAATGGCCTGGAGCAAGGCCGGATAGGCTTCATCCCCGTTGATCAAGGGATCGATGCTGTTCCCGGCCATGAGGGGATTGACCGTCACCCTTTCAGTGAGGCGGGCTAACTGGTACAGCTGATCCGCTTCCAGTCCGATCGTACTCTGCAGATGATTTGGGTAGAGGACTTCCTGCTCAAAGGGAAGGGCAATCGGCTGTGAGCCGGAAAAGAGGTGCTTGGCTTTGCGTTGAATGCGATTGATACCAAAAGTCCAGTACAAGGCAATGCCCAGGACGGGCGCAAAGCCAATCAGGCCAATCCAGCCTATGGCTGCCCTAATATCCCTCTTGTACATGACCACATGGATGGCAGAAGCCACCATGGCCGCCAGGATGATTCCTGAGCTGACAACGGAAAGCACCAGATCGAGCTTAATAGTCAATGAGGTATCCTATTCCGATTTGAGCTCCTCGTCCGCCATTCGATCCACCGCGGGGGAGATGTCCGCGGCAAAGGAGGTATTCGTGTGGAAATATTCATATTCCTTATTTTAGAAGGATCCGAATACTGAGCCAAGAGTAACCACGAAGGCCAGAGCTACCAGGGGCCCGGCCACCGCGACCATGAAAATATCCAGATAAGACTCCCGGTGCGAGAGCTTGCAAATGGAGCGTTGCTTGCCCAGCCGGGCCACAATATTTTCGGCTATCACCCTGGCTGATCCGGAATCGACCATGAGCTTTCCAAACATGGCCCCCAGCAGAAAGAGGGGGAAGTAGAGGACTGCGAAGGAGCCCAGGGCCGGCATGAAGATCTGGGTGTAGCTGGCCAGAATCGGGGTGCCTGGATTGAACAGAACGGCCACCAGGGCCATGAGCGGGGCTACAATGAGTACACTGAGGCCTCTGTAAGCCAGATAGATGAGCAGCAGGAGAGAAACAAAAATCCCGATGATGCCGATCATGACCGTCTCACCTTGTGTTTTGCCCTTGTGCCGGGGGACATTATATCATCAAGACGTTTTACGGCCTTCATACTCCACTGGTGTCCAGGCGGCCAGATCGATTGTTGATCTCTTGCCCAGGTGCTGGAAGTTCTCTTGCAGCCAACCCCGGGTCCTTTGTTTTCCGATATCCCGCAACCGGGTCAAAAAACTCCAGCTGGTATCCAGCTTGCTGAGAAGGCCCAAATGGGCCATTTCGTCTTCAGCTGCAATGAGATGGAAATAGGCCCGCTGGATCCTGGGGTCCTGCACAATTCCCTTGTCGATCAGCCGGGTGACATCGGCGTAGGAGCGTATTTCCCTCATTAAGCTGGCGTTGAAGGTGATTTCGTTCACCCGGTCGGCAATGGCCTGTGCCGTCACAGGGACCTTGTCCCGATGGGTGGGGTTGATCTGGACAATCAGGGTGTCCGGGGTATGGCACTGCCTGACCAGAGGCTCCAGGACCGGGTTGCCCATAAATCCGCCGTCCCAGTAATAGTCCTCTCCAACCTGGACCGCCTGATGCATAGTGGGCAGACAAGCGGAAGCAAGGAGGACATCCACGCG
Organism: uncultured Desulfohalobiaceae bacterium; assembly: GCA_964619345.1. Lineage (GTDB taxonomy): Bacteria > Desulfobacterota > Desulfovibrionia > Desulfovibrionales > Desulfothermaceae > Desulfovermiculus. The sequence continues at coordinate 23,480 of CAZUER010000046.1, read as the reverse complement.
CATGTCCTTGTTGGTGAAGATATGGAGGTGGTTGTTCCGGACATTGGTTGCCGAGATGTACAGCTTGACCCGGCGACAACACCGCAGAAAGTCGAAATCGATGCTATCTTCCAGAACGTTTCGAAGCGGGTTGAAATTGAATGGATTGAGCTGATAGGGGGAGTAGATCTGGGCTATGTAGTCGAACCACAGGGCAGTGGGTGACCAATCGGCCCCCCAGGGGTTGAAAGGTCCGGAATGGTACGGGCTGAACGACCCGTAGGAGCTGATGCAGGACCAGAAGTTCTTCAGGGCCGACTTTGCCCCCTCCGGTCCATCCTTCTCCAGACCATGCGCCAGGACGGCAGCGTTCATGGCTCCTGCGCTGGTGCCGCTTATTCCTTCGATCTGAAGCCTCCCGTCTTCCAGAAGCTCTTCCAGAACCCCCCAGGTGAAGGCGCCGTGGGATCCACCTCCCTGCAGGGCCAGAGTCACCTGTTTCAAGCCTGTTTCAGTCATACATTTCCTCACAAAGAAGGATAAAGGAGATTATATTCAGGGCCTCTTCATAGCATAAAATTCAATTCGGATGAAGCAAATGCAAAGATATATCAATAAAGAATAGTGTTTCCAATTTTTGGAGCCTTCCTTGGGTAAAAAATATACAGGAGGCCATGGATACTGTTTAAAAATTATACTTTTGAGGTATAGAATATTTTTTTGCTCGCTGGCCAACGTCTGAATATTCAAACAAACACAGCATGTTATAAGTATATACCATTTTGGCACACCGGTTGCTTTCTTAAAATCAAAACCTAAAAGCAACCAACAGGAGGTCTCATTATGAGAAATGCATTGATTGCAATCGGCGTATTGGTGCTCAGTGGATTCATTGTCACTCAGGCTTTGGCCTGGAGCGGGAACTGGCACCAGGGCCATGGACCGATGAATAGCGGTATGCATGGACAGGCTGTCAACAACCACCAGGGCTGGAGTCAGGGCCAGGCCGGGCAAAACCGGGCCATGGGGTCCGGAAACGCTTATCAACAGGGAAGCCAGAGCTACCAGCATCGGTCACCTGGGTACCGGCAGCATAACACTGGCCACAATGTCCGCGGTTACGGGAACAGGGCCCACGGCTACGGCCCGGCCCAAGGGCATTGGGGCAATGGATATTGCAGGTAGTTCCACAATCGTGACCAAATGGTTCTCTGGTGGAATGGCTGCTCATCGACAAACAAACCGGGTGGATGCAAAGGGCCTATGAGGCCATGATTTCTGAAACCTGGTAATCACTGCACCGAACCGGCCAGACTGCTCTGACCAGCTCAATCAGTCTGGCCGGGAAAGGTCCAGTGACATTTGCTTTTACTTAATGATGGCCATTGTCGGGCGTCACATTAAGAATTGGGAGTTGTTGGTCTGGAGTTATACCCAGGAAACGGGAAACGACCAATATGCCTCCAACTATCCATGTAGTAGCCTCAGCGACATAGTATCGTGGTGACAGTTCACTCTCCATATATTTCATCTCACTATTATGTAAGTAGAAAGAGCCATGGAATTAAATATACAAACTTTCCATCTACGCTTATCTCCTCACCGAGCCCTCATCTCCCCCTGCTGTGAATTGTATATCGACTGGGCCACCAGGTTGATAAAGTCGTCCCTGGCCTCTTGATCCTGCAAGACCTTTTTGGACATTTCCTGGTTGTTGTTCATGCTGTCTATGACTGCATCCAGGATCTTTTGGCGAACGTCCCCGGATTGGAATTGCTCAAAGGTATTGTTTCTGGCCTGGTTTTGGACGGCTTCCTGATCAGACACATTGCCCTTGACGCTTTCAAAGAAGGCAATGCGGTCGTTGTCGCTTATATGCTCCCCGCCGAAGAGCTCATTGAGCTGCTCCACGATGTGGGACATATAGTCTCGCTTTTTTTCCCGCACGGTCCCAGTGCCCACACTGCTTCCGGGGGCAACGGTCTCTTCCCCGTCCTGGGGCTCGGGATACAGTTTCCTTTCCGCATTCTTCTGTAGCCGGTAATGGGAAAGGTATATCTTTTCCACGCTTATGTATTCCTGGTCATCGGGCAGATTCAGATAGGCGTTCAGCCGCCGGGCGAACTCGCACCGCTTCTCCAGCTCCGGGTCGTTGTAGGGCACAATCATGGACAGAAAATCGTAGGCCCGGACGAATGATCCCAGGTCTTTCTTGAACAGCCGCTGCTGTTCCTCTTCCAGGTGGGCAAAACGATCCTTGGCCGGGCGGATAAAGGGCAGGAGCTGCCCCTGGGTGATTCTCTTGGCCGGATTGAAGTAGAGCTCTGCAAACTGCTGGACCTCGGAGGAAGTGTAGACCTGATAATCGTCCAGCTTGTCGGCCAGGTCATTGACCACATTGGGATCTGTTTTTTCGGACAAGGAAGTCCGGAGATAATAGGTCTTGAAGGCTTCCTCTATCTCATCCGCCTGGTTGACAAAATCGATGACAAAAGTCTTCTTTCCCGGATAAGTCCTGTTCAGCCGGCCCAAGGTCTGCACCGCGGCCACTCCGGAGAGCTTTTTGAGCACATACATGGCGCAGAGCAGGGGCTGATCAAAACCGGTCTGAAACTTCTCGGCCACCAGCATGATCTGGTATTCGTCCTCAAAGGCCTGCTCCAGGGATCTGCCTGCAAGGCCGGGATTCATATTGTACTCGGTCAGGGCCTCGGAGCTGACGTCCGGAACGTTCAGCTGCCCGGAAAAGGCCACCAGGGCCTTGATGTCCTGATATCCCTGCTCCTGGATGTATTTATCCATGGCCAGCTTATACCTGGCCGCTTCTTCCCTTGAGGCGGTAACCACCATGGCCTTGGCCCGTCCACCGAGCATGTACATGACCTTTTCCCGAAAATGCTCCACAATAACCGCGATTTTCTGGCTGATGTTGTACGGATGCAGGACCACGTACTTGCCCAGCTTGCGCTTGGCCTTGGACACATCCACTTCCTCGTCCTGCTCGTCCAAGTTCTGCTTGGCCAGGCGGACAAAGGTCTTGTAGGTCACATAGTTTTGCAGCACATCCAGGATGTAGCCCTCTTCAATGGCCTGGCGCATGCTGTAGTGGTGGAATGGGGCGGGTTTTCCCTGCGGGTCCGGGCGGCCGAAGAGCTCAATGGTCCGGGGCTTGGGGGTTGCGGTAAAGGCGAAGAAGCTGATGTTTTCCGAAGGCCCCTTGCTCTCCATGATCCTGTTCAGGACTTCTTCCGAGGTCAGTTCTTCCTCGTCGTCCACGCCCTGCTCCAGGATATACTTCAAGGTCCCGGCCGCCTTGCCGGTCTGGGAGGAATGGGCCTCATCCACAATGACCGCATATTTGCCTTTGCCGATGCGCTCCTTGTCAATGTGCTCCCAGATACCGATCCGCTCCAGGACCACCGGGAATTTCTGCAAGGTGGTGACGATGATCGGGGTATGATTCTCCAAAGCCTTGGCCAGCTGTTGTGAATCCTGGTCGATCTTTTGGACCACCCCCTGCTTGTGCTCAAACTGATAAATGGCCTCCTGGAGCTTGGAATCCAGGACTCTGCGGTCTGTGATCACAATGACCGAGTCAAAGATCTTGGTGTCCTGATCGTCGTACAGTTACTTCTTGAAATTGCTCTCGATGTTCTGGGGATCGTCCAGGAGACGCTCAAAGTTGAGGGAGGATATGTTGTAGAACTTCTTGCCGGTTTTTCGGGTCAACACGGGCTCGATATCGATTCCCATATCCTTGATCCTGGCATATTCGGCCAGGACCATATCCTTGGTGTCTTCCAGAACACAGTCCAGCCGGCGCAGCACGGTAAAGGGCAGGATGACCCGTCCGTACATGGACTGCTTGTAGTCACCCCGGAGTATATCGGCCACAGACCAGATAAAGCCAGCAAGGTTGTTTTCAGCCATGAATATCTCCACGCAAAGTTAATTAATATTTATGTCCAAGGTTTTCGTCCCGAAAGCTGTATATGTGCTCCCCTGCTTGGCTTCTATCATAATGACGGGATCTAAAAAAAGGGTCATTGGAATTGCTTATTCTAATTTATCCAAAACATCATAACCCTTTGATGTCAGCCTGTATCTCTGCGTTGGACTTTTAGGAGAATCGGGTTGAGTCATTTCAATAACTCCTGACTCAAGCCCAGGTATTATATATGAATCTCTGAAGTGAAAACGATCCTTTAATCCGAGAGCTTCTTGGAGTTCTTGACGATTCATCTCCCCCTTTAGCACCAGCAGCATTTTCGCCACTTGTGGTGTTACTTGTGGGGTAGCTTGTGGTGTTACTGTTACTTGTGGGGTTACTTCCGGGGTAGCTTTCCCGGTGTCTTTCTTTCCGCTTTGCTCCTCAAACCCTCCATACTCCGGGACCTTAACGATGATCCGAAACACGTCGCCCTCGATCATCTGAGGATCTTCTCCGCCATAGGCCTTGCCGTAACGCATCATGTTCCGCATCCCGGAGCCCAGTTCATCCGCCCGGTGAATCTCCCGGAAAAAGGCCCCAATGACCGGATTTTTGGGGTAAGGGGTAAAGGTGCTTGGATCGAGGACTCCGAATCCGTGGGGCTTGTTGCTGTTTTCAGTCCGTACCTGGCCGCGCTCGATAATCAGCTTGGCCGGAAAGGCATTTCTGTATTCCCTGTGGATCAGGATATTGGAGGCCACTTCCCGGAAAATAGCATCCCGGATGCTGATTCGATTAGTGTCTTCCAGATAAAAGGGGTCCGGAAGGTGCTTTTGGACAAAGGCCATGATCCGTTCATAGCTCTCTATGAGATTGGTCCGGACCAAGTCCCGGTCGTCATAGCGGTCCAGGTTGACTTTTCTGAGGATAAGATCCGTACGGTGATGGGGGACAGCAGAAAGGATGACCTGGTCATTGCCCAGGAGCATGATTCCGGCCAGGTTGAGGCCGCTTTTCCCGGTCTCAGGATCGGTCTGATAGAGTTGGGCGCTTTTGATCAGCTCCATGTCATCCATATCCAGCCAAGGGTGACCGTCGCGCCATACCCCGGCCAGCCGGCGGCATTTGTCGATCAGATCCGGCCGCAGATCATCCAGCCCGGCGTAAGGATAGACCTTGTTTTCAGAATAGGTGGCCTGCTTGCGGGCATACAGCTCAGACACCAGCCGGGTGTGGTCGGCAATATCCAAGTCGCCGTCTTCGTTCCGGTCTTATATGCGTCCGTTGCAGCGATGGACTTGGGAGCTTTCCGGGACATATAACATGCAAAATTGTCTGGTCCTGGACCTGGACTTCATCCACAGACAGGTAGGCAGGGGGATGTACCTTCTGTGGATTGTTGATAGTGGTCACGAAGTCTTTTTTGATTTGGGGCACAGCGCTGGGATCTATGCCGGTGATCCGGCCCGAGTCGTGAACACCGAGAAGCAGGGTCCCGCCATACCGGTTCAGAAAAGCACAGATGGTCTGGTACACATCCTGGTTCAGTTTGTCCCGGCATTTCTTGAACTCCAGGTTTAAGCCTTCGCCGGATTGGATGAGCTTTTGTATGCGGGATTGGTCGACCATGTTTTGGTTTCTAGGCTAAGAGAGTTTGCGGACATAGAAATGATATCAACAAGATAGGATAGATGATATAAGTACCGACGAAATACTCAAGCTGAGCAGACTCAATTACTGTTGAACAAGAAAGAGGGGTATAGAGTATTACTTACCCTCCGTTTGGGATATCTTAAGGTGGGATAAAGGTCAATGAGATGACATAAAATGACGGGCTGTGTGAACGATAGGGTTTGTACTCAGGGGAGGTCAGAAAAACATGACTTCCCATTTGTTGGCGGTTACCTATAGTGGGATAGGCAAAAGTTAATGAGGAGGTAGCAAATCAAATAGGTAGGGACAGGGATAGCAACACAACAAATTGGGTAGGGACAAAAAAAGGGGTTAGATCGTCTGATCTAACCCCTTGAATTTTTTGGTAGCGGGGCCAGGACTTGAACCTGGGACCTTCGGGTTATGAGTCAGATATTTAAGCTATAATTTTCTATCATTCAGAATAATTTTTTCTCATTAAAAGCGTATAAATTCCCTCATACATTGACAAAACATCGTTTCTGCGTTATCATTCTTTATCACTTTGGAACGGACAGGTTCACGTATAAAACGTATAAAAAGTGTTAATTTATTGAAATAACAGGAGAAACTATGGCTGACAAGATTCAATGGAAAAAATGCGGGGATCAGGAGTCGGAACACGAAAAAAAGTTTTATCGGGGTGTCTATTACTACCAAAAGTCACGGCAAGATAAAAAATGTCCACAGAGGGACAAATACTTTGCCATTGGTTTCCAAGTCAATAAAGAACGTCATTTCTTCGGTTTAGGCTGGCAGTCTGACGGCTGGACTGCTGATAAGGCCAAAGAGAAGCGGGACACATACCTAACCAATGCCAAGAACGGTGTCGGTCCGATTAGCTGGCAAGAAGAGGTTTCCGAAAACCAGCGAAGGAAAGAGCAAGAGGAAAAGGAAGCCGCCGAAAGAGCCAAAAAAGAGGTTACGTTTAGCTGGTTTTGGGAGAATGAATACTTCCCTAATAGGAAATTAAATAAAGCACCCGGCACGTATAAAACAGAAGAAAGTTATTACAAGAAATGGCTTAAACCTGAGCTAGAAAGCAGGAAATTGGTTGAGATAACGGCTAATGATATTGAAAACATAGTGCATAGAATGAAGCGAGAAAATAAAAGCAAGAAAACTCAGCATCATGTCTATGCAATTATTCGCCATGTATTTAATGTCGCTGCAAAGAAAAAAAGGTTCGAGGGTGATAACCCGATAAATGACGTAGAAAAAATATCATTTGATAATAGAAAGGACAATTATTTCGAGCCGGAACAAGCCAAAAAATTATTAGATGCAATATACAAGAAGTCTCCAAAGTGGCACGATATTTGTCTTTTGGCTTTGAATACCGGGTTGCGAGCCAACGAAATTTTTACCCTGACTTGGCGGGACATTAACTTTCAAGCGAATGACATTACCGTCCAGAGCAAAAATGCCAAGTCCCGGCGAAAAAGGCACATCCCTATGACAGCCGATTCAAAAGAGTTGCTGCAAAAGCTACACGAGAACAGAATAGACGATAATTTGATTTTTAAGGACAGTGATGGAGAGCAAATCAAGGAAGTGAGTAAAACAGTCGGAAGAACGATCCAGGAATTAGGTTTTAATAAGGGTGTTACGGAAACGATATATAGGTTAACATTTCATAGCTTAAGACACACGTATGCAACCTGGTACTTGCAGAACGGGGGAGATATTTATACGTTAAGTCATCTTTTGGGTCACTCCACCATTAAGCTGACTGAGCGATACAGCCACCATGAGCGGAACCATGTACAACGATCCACAATCAATTTTCCTAGAATGAAAGATTCCGGGAAAGTGCTGCCTTTTAATCAAGCCGCCGCAAATTAAGAAAAAAGCGAAATATCATACAAGCCTTGGCAATCCTGTCAAGGCTTTTTTTTGTCCAAACATCCCCGCATCTTATGCTTGCACTCAAAGTTCAAGCGCAAGTAATGTGCAAACCTACTTGACTTTTTAGTCAAAATATGTTAGTATGGGGTTCGTTTTGGCAGTCAGGTTAACAGCTCAGTATCTCAAACAACAAATTCATTGTCAATCTTTTTTATGGAGGTATTTTTTATGACATAACTAACTTGAATATTTGATCAAATGTTTTTTTCTTGGCCGAAACCTGTCATTATTAGAAACAACTTTAGGAGGGCTGAATCATGGTTTAAAAGTGTGCCGGGTAAAACCCGAGGGAAAACTGCATCATAATCATTGCGTAGTTATTCAAAGAGAATTGTATAACATTATGGAAAAAAGCAGGAGTAATACTTATGAAGATCGAAATGGAAAATGTTAAGGGAATGTATGCAGAGCAGGGAATTAAGTGTACTGAGTGCATGAACAGTGAAGACTGGGAAAATGTGACCCAGGATCAAATCATTACAACAGAGGATATTGAAAAAGAAGAAGGCAGTGCATTTTATTTTTGTGATTACTGCGAAAAACAACCTCAACTTTAAATTAATATAAACTATAAATGAATACTATGAATAATAGAGATGAACTGTGGAATGATCATTATATTTTAGGATATTGTGGTCACTGGAGACATGAAGGCGAGCCAATTTGTCTAAGCACTTTTGAGTTTAAAGGATGCTGGCATTGTCATCATTTTGAATTAAAAGATGATTGCCAATTTATTATTGGAATTAAAAGTGCTTCTGAATATTTTGGCGTAAGCAAGAATACAATACATAGATGGATCAAAAATGATAAATTAAAATCAAGATTGTTTAAGAGGGTTAGAAGTCAGATGAATTTTAGTGCAGGTCAGTCTCCACAAATCAGGGTTTTTAGCTTAGTTGAAGAAAAGTATGTCTAAAAAACAGCACTTTTAACAATGGAGTAATTATGTCAGAAAATGTATTAGCAAAGGAATTATGGACAAACGGAAAAAATAGATATCATTTATTTATAAATAAAAATGATCATTATAACGGAACATTACAATGCCACGAAATGAAAAATATTATAATATCTGAAAATGGTAATAGATTAACATCGGGTTATCAAATAAAATTTGATAACATGTCTAGTGAAAGTGAGTTAATTGAAATGGCGAAGCAGTGGATTGAAAAAAATGATAGTAAAGTTATAAAGATTGAATAAAAAGAAGCAAATGTTGTATCTGTGGCAGGTCTTAGACCTGCCTTTTTTCTTGCCTCGCATACCCGTATTGACACCTCTGACCCTTGGTTTTACTTATCTTGTGTAACGTAAAATCAACTAAACAACGGAGAACTTACATGCTTGAAGGAATTTACAGAGAGATGGTCAACTCTTGGTCAAAACCTATTGTGCAACGATCTGAGATCAAAGATTTTTCGTTCGGCCTGCTCAATTCACCGGGATATTTGGCGAATTTGGACTCAAAAAATCTAGGACCGCCCAGAGAAACTATGGGCAGCAAGGTGTTTTACCACAAAGAAAACCTGGCAAAATGGATGCAAGAAAGAAATGAAGAAACCGTTAAAGGGGTAACATATAAAGCAACCGATGGGAGTAAAAATTTTGAGATGATAGTTTATGCCGACTATTTATTTGTTGGGGAGGATGGACAAAAACTAAAAAAAATCAAAATCAAGGAGGATATTGAAGAATTGTTGGGTAGTGCTGACGGTATAGAAGAGTTGTTCGAGCGGTACTATGGCCGAATATCGTTTGCATACGCAGAGGATGATGGAACATATATAAAGTCGGTAAATGCGGGTACAGAACTAAATGAAAACGAGTAAATAAATCAACAACAGGAGTAAGTTTAATGAAAATAGACAAATTAAATAAGAATGTCAGTTATATTGTAATCAAAAAGCGGAACGGTCAAAAATATCGATGCTTTATCGATGCTGGATGTGCCGATATAGTACGAGGTTTTAACTGGCACATATCAAGTAACGGTTACGTCAGATCTCAAATTCAAGGCATAGACTATGCCATGCCTGCAATTCTAGGAGGAACGAGAACGGACTTTGAAAAAGTATATGACCATTTGAACAGAGATAAACTTGATAACCGAACTAAAAATCTCCTTTATTGTACCTGGACTGAAAATAATGCCAACCGGCGATGGAAGCGAAACACTAAGTACACGGGTATTTGTTATGATAAAGCAACCCGTGCCTTCCGGGTAAGAGACAAGATAACCGGTAAACATCGTGGGGTTGCCAAATTGGATAGAGCAATCATTTATGGGCTGGCGAGTGCAATGTATTTTTTCCAAGATTGGGACAAGGCGAAAAAATTTGTAGGAGTCAAAATTGACCCAAGAAAAGAAAAGCTGGTTCAGGCTATGGTTTATCTTGTCATGTGTGAAGCATATCTTGAACTTACAATGGCTTAAAACCAGGAAAGCCCCCTGGCGGCAACCGGGGGGCAATCCAAAAAAAAATAACTAACCCACAAATGAGTATAAAGCAATTATGGTATATGTCAAGTTTCCGAATAATATACTACATAGCAAAATGCCAGCCGGGGCCATACGGCTTTATGGCTTTCTGTCTTCACATTGTATTAAAGATAATACCTGTTGTGTAAGTTATGAGAGGATCAAGGCAAACATGCCTCTAAGCCAAAACCGGACAATTAAAAATTATATAGAAAAATTCGATGATAACTTTATTCGAGTTAATAGAAGGTATAACAACTCGAATAAATATTGGGTGAAACCGATAAGTAAAGAATTTACTTTTGTGGATCTACCCTTGATCCAGGATGATAAGTTATCTGACATGAGCTTTCTGTTTTACTTAGCCCTTGCGACATCTTATACCACCAATGGCCTGAGGTCTGCCAAGAAAAAAGAGATAATGACCTTGGCAGGAACACAAAGTCGAGACACATTTTGCCGAGCTATTAAACAACTAAAAGAGCTTGGATATTATAAGTCGATAGAGGAAAACCGATACGATCTTAAGTTCAAGTTGTATCACACTTCCGGCAGAATCCATAGCAATCAAATTAAGCCAGGTGCATTTTTCGGACGACAAATTCATTTGTACGATTTTTGCACCACGTCGTACGATTTTTGCAATCTGTCGTACGATTTTCCAAAGACTAATTATACTACTGAAGTATATTCTTTAATTAGATCTGTACATGTAAACCCTGATAATACAGTTCAGCAAGAGAAAGATAAAGTTAAATATTTCCCGGAGGGTTTCCTATACTCCGAAGAGAGAAAAGAAAACCCAGTACCTACCACGCCTGCCACGCCGCCCGCCGCCCGGTCTGGCCGAAGTGCTATCTTAAAGCAATACAAGGTTCAGTTCGAATACCTTTATAAAAAGCACGAATTAGAAGACCTATTAAAATATCCTGTGGCTGGAAATATTGAGACAAGGAAACCAGAGGAAACAGAAGCCGCACAACTAAACTATAAACTCTTTACCGATGCCAGAAAAGAATTAGTAAAAAATTTTATGTCTTATTGCAAGATGACTGCCGGAATCAATGTCAGTCAGAAGTCTATCCTCTGGTATGCCACAAATGAACAGAAGCCGTATTTGGCTTTCATTGCCCGGCTTGTGCAGCAGGAAATGGGCATAGACACAAAATCATTCAGCCGCAAAAAAATAAGGGGCAACCAAAAGAAAATCAAAAGCAAGAGAAAAATAAAAGAATTATATAACAAATTCGATGCTCTGCCAAGAGAAAAGAGAATTGAAATAAGGAAGTATGCTGCCCATGAATATAAATTAGCTGATAAAAGTAAAATACGAAATAAGAAATCAATAGTTAAGAGCATGATTCTTGAGGCTATGCAGGGTAGCATCATTTACCAGAGATATCAGAGTATGACAGAGGCCGAGAGAAGGAAAGAATTGACAGGATCGAAGCAATATCAGAAGGCACGCCAGACAAACATGATAAAAGAGCTGGAACAGAAATACAACATAAATATAGACAACATGAATCCAATGGACCTATACGGGGCAACTTACGAAGATGGCACTTATGATATAGAAAAATTAGAAAAAGTGATGCAATCAGAGGCTTGAACTTAAGATCAAGCCTCTGATTGCACCGACAAGGACTATCAACAATGCACCACCTAAGTATAAAAAGACTATTAATGATTTTCTGTGATTTAATAGTTAATAACCTAGACAACAAAATAAAATGCAATCTATAATTATTAAAATTAGCCTAAAAAGTGAAACCTAAATTATTGCACACATCTAAAACGAAATCACGACCAAGTGCATCATCATCTTCTCCAATATTTGTATGCTCCACTGAAACGATTTTTCCGTCTTTCCAATTTAAGTATGTAAGTACTGGGATGTCACCGGTATATCCTCCATAGCTATTTTTAGCATTTAGCTTAAAACAGTAACCAACCTTATTCTTTTCAGTTGCATAAAACTTAAATTTAGCTGAGTATGGGTCTTTAAGTTTTTCTTTAACTGTATTCTTAATCATTTGTTTTTCTGTTTCATTAAGATCATAAGCGTGTGCAAAAGAAAAAGTAAGAGGAAAAATAATTGAGACTACTAATAAAAAACAGATAACTTGTTTCATGTTCAAGCCTCCTTTTTTGTAACAAAGTTTAGTTACCCTGGCTGACTCTTTTTTTTAATCTAAACTCATAATTTTGTCAACGAATATATTAACAAACTAGTAATACAAAAATCGTTTCGACTATGTGCTACGATAATGACCGGCAACAATATGCCGACTTCGACAAACGACAATGCCAACAATATAACCGACAATACATAAGGATGGAAGCATTGCGGCCTGGACACCTCCAACCTGGGCTGGACCCTTCCCGGCCTGCTCCAGCCGCCCATAAAAATACCTATGTTTGACTTGTCCCGAGCAGGTAGGTACAGCTAAGGGAAGCATAGGCTGGACATAAAAAAAGGCTGGACTCCCTACAAGTCCAGCCCTAATAATAGGTTCAGGTTATCCTAGGTTCAGCCTATGCCGTGTATTCCAAGAGCTTGTCTATTATCTGCTCTTCGCTTGCATACTGCCAGTCCATACCTAGCATGTCATTTATCCCTTGCAAATCACTCTCAAATTGCAAGAACACTTCTCCTACCTGCTCCCCATCATTCAGATCAAAGATTTCAAGGCCGAGATAGTCCAGCATACTGTTAGTGCTCAGTACGTAAAGAGTATTGTCTATATCATCCGTAAATACAGTTAGGTTATCGCTTGTCCCTGCTCCAATGGTCAAAGCATGTCCTTGGCATACTATTACCTGAGCAGGATTCATCCGGCCTGAATCTCTCATATCCCTGATAGATTCATGCACTATACGGAAATCATCCCTTTCATACATCATAATCATACCTGTACCTCCATCTCTTCTTGCAATTCAGTATACAAGTCCATTGAATCGACTCGAAAGAGTTGACCAAAACAGTGACTCATTACAAGCCATAGGTTCGCTTTATACTTTGCAAGCTCTTCTTTCGGTAAAGAGTCAGGACTTGTCGTATCGTTCGCTTCTAATATTTCGTCCAGCCTACGAACGAACGGCCTACTATTACAGGGTAAAGCACTCTCAAACATCGCTGTATCTCGCCTATCCATGGCATACCTCCAATTCATTTACAGGTTCATTATGACTTTGGATGAACTCTTTCGCTTGAACTTGATTCAACTCAAAAAATACCTCCTCCTCTGGATTTGTGGCATCGATATTTGCAATGACAAAGCACCTCTTGTTGCGCTCTATAAGGTGCTCGGCAATGCTTTCATCAATAGGGGATTCATGCAGATTAGATAAACATATATTATCAGTACCTGTATCTCGAACCATCCAAAGATATACCTTATCTTTGCCAAGAGCTTGCATATACATACCATCCCTAATGGCATCGCCTTGATATAGCTCTACCTCTTCTTTCACTACTCGACCCATCTCATAAATTGCGCTCATATTACATACCTCCAGTTATTACCAGGGACATTCCCAGTCCATGGCATGAATTGGCAACTCTCTATCTTTTACCATTGAATCAATTAGGTTATTCCATGCTTCCCTACGCATAGGCCGATCTACTGTGAATCGCTTATTCACTTGTTCAGATCCTGCAGTGTACTGTTTTTCCATAGCTCGAATCTCTGGCATGATTTCAGCCCTAAACCATCGCTCGAACTCTCTCTTGTTTGGCATAAAGTTACCTCCTAGCTAAACCAGATAATGAAAACCAAAACCAGTAAAATAACTAGCTCCATGAAACATACCTCCAGTTAAAATAAAATATAAAGAGTAATCATAGAAGCATTATAAAAATAGCAAAGTCATATATAAATTGCAAGAGATAAAGCAAAAAAATACAAATCAGATATGCAATGAATACAAATAGATAACTATTGACAAGTAAAAAATAATGCTTAGATATATAGAAGGATTTCAAATAGATATGTAAAACCAGCATATACACTGAATATACATTCATTTTTAGCAAGTAACTGATATATATGAATAAAAGATCGAATACAAATAAATATACTTCACAGGTATGAATTACAAATATATTACAGGTATCCAATACAGGTAGTTATTGACAAAAACAGCGACAAATAAAGAGAAAGTTAAGCAGTCCTAACTTTTATAGTCAAATACGGTATCTATACATTAAAAATGAATGAATACAGGTACTTGATAATATTACAGATAGTCAAATATTTTAGCTAAATAGCAAAAAAGTGAACAAATCCAGACCAAAACAGCGCAAAGTACTTTGATTGGCAATCAAATGGTCTGGTATAAAGCGCAATGATTACAAATAGATATGCAAGCTCAGATCGGCCTATATACGCTCTTTATACACTTCGATGTCCCCCCATCGGATGCAGGGCTGAGCGCATCTAGGACATAACCACAATTTTTTTAATTTTTTGAGGTAGGTAGGTATGATAGAATTAGAGCAGTTTAAATCAATAGTTAATTCAAATATTGATGGTAGGACAAGCGAAGGCATTGTACTTAAACGTATTAAATCAGGATTGGAAAAAGGCGGCAAGCAAACATTGATTGAGGTCTACCGCAATATACTTACATTAAATATTTTGCTCCATAAACGGCTAGTGGACTCTATTTTGTCCCAAGAATCGGTAATTGATGAGAAAGGCCGACTGATACCAGCCGTGCGGGATGATCTTAAAAATTTAGAAAAAAGCAACTTGTCATACGTTAAAATGCTAAATGAGCTAGAAGATGCAGCGGACGATGATATAAGTTTGGAGGATATGTAGCATGTCAAAGTGGTCTAATGGTGCAGAAGGTCTTTTGCAATGGGCCAGTGACGTTGATCTGCACATAGTCGACAAACAAAACAAGGTCATACCTTTTGAGTTCCAAGACTTTCAAAGGGAAACGATAGAGAAAGCTCTCACTATGGATGATAACGGCGAGTTTAAGTATCAGACTGTTATTATCTCATTTCCTAGAAGGCACTCAAAGAGTCTTTTATCTGCCATTATTGTATTATGGAGGTTTTGTACTTTTGAACACCAAAACTTAAAAGTAATCGGCAATACTGAACGCCAGACATTTGCAGTATGTTTTAAGGCATTAAAAGATATGATCCGCTTTACCCCAAAACTTAGAAAGGGAATTGGCCTGGAGAATATTAGATACAATACTATTTTGTATCCAAAGAAGAATAATCAGATTGAAGCTCTTATATCTGGATCAAAGCATTTGTACGGCGAAAGCGTTGACCTTGCTTGGATCACGGAAATGCACGAAACAAACGATGATAGCACTTATCATATAATGAGTACGTCTATGGGTGACGCTTTTAATGCTCAGATTTTACTTGATAGCACAGTGGATGCCATTGACGGACCTATGCACCGCCTGGAGCAAATTGCCGAAGAAAATGAAGCTGGTATTGGGGTATGTAAGTTAGAGTACCAAAACAAAAAAGAGGCCATTAAAAAAGCCCCTCCCTGGATCAGTAAGAAATGGATCGAGCAACGTGAAAAAGAAATGCTGCCAAGTCTCTTTGCCCAACAAATCCTCAATCGACGAAGCCAAGCCGAGAATCATCTGTTTAGTGAATATAAGATCAGACTAGCCCGCAAGAATTATGATCCAGGTCTGACAAAGGATGAACTCAAAATTCAAGTCGGGGACCGCAAAATGAGTTTCGGCGGCGGTCTGGATCGAGCTAAGCCTTTTTCAGTTTCGGCCCATACAAGCAACACAATTTGGACAACGATTTTAAAAATCGTGGGAGAGGACGGAGAGCCGCAGTACCACGTAGTAGATCAGCAAGATGTTTTTGGCAGTCTAGGTAAGTCAATCAAAAAAGCCATACAAGGTGATATGGATAAATATAACTTGGATAATTTCGTGCTTGAGGATGCCAACGTTAGTGACATTCGGGCATGGGCGGCTGACAGAGGATACCCCTTCGAGTGTTTATCGCCGACAAACCAACGCCAGGAAAAAGGGTATATGGATTTGTACTACTTATTCAACGAAAATCGAATTTTTATCCCCAAGAAACTTAGTAAATTATACACTGAGCTAAGGCATTTTAGTTATCAAGTAAAGTCAAATAATACCGTTGTGTTTGGACGTAGAGGCCGAAAAGATGACCGGGTGTATAGCTTAATGTGGGCTGTATATGCGCTTCGAGATAGAGAGCTTGCATCGTACGAACTAGATGTCAATATAAAGTGCAACTCCAAGTCTCCCCATGCTAAATTTTGTTATTTGCGTGGTAGTAATTCGGTTATCCAGTGCTCAGAGACTTGTCCGGCACACCAAAGGGTAAAAGAAATGTTTAACTCCTATAAAAAATACAATGTTGAATCGGAATTGACCATACCTAAATTTTTTGCTCAATTTGTCGAAGTAAAAAGCGTAAAAATGTATAATGCAATATAAACACTTGACAACACTGAAAAAATGGTTAGATTATAAGTTATGCTGTTTCAAAAGAATAATATAGTACAATACACATACGATTTGGCAAATAGTCAGGCTAACTACGACCGAAAAGAAGAGGCTAGAAAAAAGCTAGACTATTACTACGACAAACAACTTGATTACTTGATGGATTATCTCTACGAAACCTTCGATGATCCTAGTAGTCATAAAGTTGCAACACTTAACATTGTCCGCAAGGTCATTGATGGACTGTCCCAGGTCTATGCCAAGCCTGTTAAGCGAGATACAACCAATAAAACCGACCAGGATTTACTAAATAAAATTCTGCAAGAGTCTGCTTGGCCGCTTAAACTCAAGCAGGCGAACAGGTTATCTAAGTTACTTGGCTTTGTGCTGGTTCGGCCTGTTTACCGTAATAACAGAATCCAGCTCGATATTATTACAAGTGATTTGGTTGACCTGGTAACAGGAGATAGCCCGGAGGATATACAGCAAATTGATATTGCTTATTATCCTCAGCCCAACAAGCAAGAAGAGCTGGAATATCGGCGATGGACTGCCGATAGCATCCAACGGCTGAACCATAAAAAGGAAATTATAAGCTCAGCGGACAATCCGTATCGAATTATCCCGTATGTGCCGGTGTGGGCTGAGTTGCCGCTTGATACACCATACGTGGGTTCAGGCGATTCTCTTATTAGTGTCCAAGAGTTGATAAACCAAAAAATATTTGAGCTTGGGTACACCCTGAGCTTGCAGGGCTTTTCTATTCCGTACGCTACAAATACCAGTCAGGAAATTGGCCGACTTGACCCAGGGGTGTGCCTCAATCTGCCCAAGGATGCCGATTTTGGGTTTGCCTCTCCAGGCAACGCCGTAAACAGTGTTTTGGAAAGTCTTGATTACTTGATTCGGACAACCTGTATGGCATTTGGCTTACCGGCTAGTTACATCTCAAGCCGACCGTCTGAACGTAAGTCTGGCACGGCAAGGCAGATTGAGAACCTAGAGCTTAGGGAAAAACGAAACGAAGATATTAACCTATTCACCAAGTATGAAAAAGACATTTTTGAAGTCACTAAAGTGATTCAAAACACACACAGTAGCCAAAAATTTGGTGAGTCTGAACTTAAGATCAGGTTTGGGGACATTCAGCTTGCCTCCAGCCCGGAGGATCAGGCCGATCAGTGGCAGAAATACCTTGAGATGGGATTAACTAATCCAATCGAGATATTGATGGAATTAAACCCTGATCTGAGCAAGAAAGAGGCCCAAGAAAAATATCAAAAAAACAAATCTTACGCTCAATCCAGCGTTAAAGGAGAATCATAATGTCAGAAGATACTACCGTACAAGCCAACGATACCGGCGAACAATCGGCAAAGGATACCCAGGTCACAACGTCACAAAAGACGGAAAATATGATCCCCAAAACTAGGTTCGATGAAGTGAACGAGAAGAAAAAGCAGGCCGAGAATGACTTGAACGAAGTCGCAGACATGCTTTTGCAGGACGTCCCAGAGGATTACCGAGACTTGTTTTCCGATCTTTCAGCCAAACAGAGGATTCAAAAAATCAAGTCTGCTCAGTCCAAAGGTTTGTTCACTCAAAAAGCCGAATCCAGCCCTGAACCAGAAAGACCTGGCCCAAGTAATCCAAATGTTGACTTTACTCAAATGTCAACGGAGGACAAAATCAAAGCAGGGTATAAGAAAGGTTAAGCAATGTCTTTCTATGATAAGAACGTAAAAGACCAATCTGGTGTAAGTTATATCAGTGTAGACGAAAACACTATAAAACACCAAATTAAGGTTGAATTTTCCGATGAGGGGGATTCATCCACTGAGCCACACCAAATACTCATTTATGGTAAAGTGCCGGATGGTGAGTATTACCATTTTATTGGTGTGCAAAATGTTGGAGAGGTCAAAACACATGAAGGCAAAATAGCGAGTTTCAAATTTATTCCTCAAACTGAAAATGAAACTATGCCTTCGGGTGCAACATATTCCATTTATTGGGAAAGAATTAAATAACAGGAGATAAGTAAAATATGAGTCTTACACTTACAGAACAAGCAAAACTTGTACAAGATCCTTTGCAGGCAGGAATTATTGAGACATTCCCCAAGTATAGCCCTGTGCTGCAATATATGCCTTTTATGAACGTGAACCATCGAAGCTATACCTATAACCTTGAGGATACGCTTCCTGGTATTGCGTTTCGTGATTTTGGGGAGGATTACACCGAGTCCACCGGAGTTATCCAGCAAAGCACCGAATACCTCAAGATTTTTGGTGGTCATTCGGACGTGGACCGTGCTCTGGTCAAAACCGAAGGCAATCTCAATGATATTCGTTATCAACACGACCGAATGAAGGCAAAGGCGGCGGCCTTGTTTTTCACCAAAAACTTTTTCAAGGGTGTGAGCGATTCAGCCAATGACGAATCGTTTAACGGCCTGGAAGAAAGGTTGACCGGGGATCAGCTTATTGCTGTCGGTTCGTCCTCTGACGGCGATGCTTTGACCCTTGCCAAGCTGGATGAGCTTATTGATGCAGTAGCCGAGACTCCTGACGTTTTGTTTATGAACAAGACTATGCGGCGAAAGGTCAATAGCCTCATCCGTAGTGCAGGTCAGGCGACTGAAACCGTATCCAGTGTATTCGGTCGGCAAATCCCGGCTTATGCAGGTATCCCGATCCTGGTTGTCGAACAGGACGAAAACGGGGATGAAATCCTTGCTTTTGACGAGACCGATTCTTTGGGATCGTCCTCTGCCGAATGTACCAGCATCTATGGGGTCAATTTTGGGACCAGGGAATACGTCTGCGGCCTCCAGGTGGGACCAATGGATGTAATCGACCACGGGCTTTACTCCGGGGGCATTGCTTACCGTACCACCATCGAGTGGATTGCAGGCATGGCAGTATTCAATCCCAAGAGTGCCGCCCGGTTGTATGCAATCAAGAACGCATAACTGATATATGCGGCCCTTCGGGGCCGCTTTTTAGGTGAAATATGGCTTTAACAGTAGGAACAGATACGTATATATCATTGGACGATGCCGATACCTATTTTGGTAATCGGCTACATACCGATACATGGGATGCCGCCACCGATGACGACAAGGAAACGGCTCTCAAAATGGCCTGCACCCTAATGGAAAACCGGGTGCAATGGTTAGGACTGCCGACCGATAGTGACCAGACCTTGGCATGGCCCAGGAAAAGTTTGCTGGATCATAGCTGTAATGCAGTACCCAAGGACATGACACCGGAAGCGGTCAAGGCCGTGCAGTGCGAGCTTGCTTTCCATCTGTTAAGCAATGACCCACTTATTGTCCCTGGAGGTATCAAAAGCATTGAGATTGAGGGCTTGGAAATGGACTTAGCAAATTCCAATCAAACAATCCCTCCCAAGATTTTCAAGCCAGTCGAAATATACGGTCAACTCTTGGATGCCAGGCCGCATTTCAATGTTAGCCGCTATAATAGGTTTAGAAACCGATGATTACACAAATTAAACAGAGCATCGACACGGCATTTCGTCATTTGGGTGATCGTGTGGTCAATGGTATCTTCAAGCATAAGACCGGAGAGGAATTTAACCCAAGCACCGGCATGATGGAAACAACTTATTCCGAAGAATCTGTTAAGGTTGTCATACAAGATTACAGCTTAACGGAAATTGGCAATTCCGGGGGAGCAATTACGACCGGGGATAAGAAAGTCTTATTGCCTACAAACCAAACCGATTATGTGCCGATTGCTGGAGAGGACAAGCTGATAATCAATGGTGACACGCATACAATCAATTCGGTTCAGAAGAAACTAAGCTCAATGTATGTCCTCAAAATATGAGCCATGTCTGATATAACAAGCTGCAAGGATTGCCAATTTTATGACCAATGCACCAAGCCATGCCCGGCAATGGAAGCGTTGATAAAACAACGTGGTGCAGGCAATGAGGTCTATAAAAAAAGAAGGAAACAGCCGGGGTACATTTATCGAGTGTACAAGCCGCACGATACCGAAAAGAGCTATGATGATTACGGCTACTACGACGAACACGGGATTTACCGAAATTTACTAAACGTCATAAGCGATGAAGATTTTCGGGAACGGGTAGAGGACATACTCCACGAAGCCGAATCTCAAAAAACTAAAATCTTTATCGAGCATCTATTTCACGGAGCACCTTATCAGGACTTGGCTGTCAAATATGACAAAGACCCAAAGCAGATTGAGGCTACTTACCAAAAAGCGAAGAACCGAATTTATGAGATCCTAGACTACCTGGAGGACAAAGAGGAAAGAATCAGGCAGCACTATAACGCTAAAAACAGCATGAAAAATTGGGAGCTGGATCAGACCACCAAATGTTTCCTGCTCAACACCTGTTTTGGATTTACTTACCGAGAAATAGAGGAAATTACAGCCCTCCCCATTACCTCAGTCCGGCAGTACGTGAACAAGGGAAAGAAAAAAATCAAGGACGGACTATTCTTCATCAAATATGGCGAAAATGCCTGGCCTGTACCCATGGCAAATATAGAGGCTAGGGATATTACGCAAAAACTAAAAAGAAACCGATAACTTACCAAGAACATTACGGAATAACATTATTGTATACTGTTTTTTCGGCATCTTTAGGGCTGATCTTAAAGAATTCCCCGTGTACTCTGTAATCTTCAAGCTCAGAATGAATTTTCTGTTCTACAATAAATGGATCTTTTGTTCTAAAGTAAACTTCTAGTTGAAAACTGACAGGTAAGCCATACTGTGCTGATATTGCGTCACATCTTTTTATAGGATTTCCTGCTGTAAAGCCAATTTTTACAAGTCCAGGCATTAACGGATTAGATAATATATAAATTATCCCTTCCTTTATTTGTGTTTGCTTAATTTCAACGTTTTTCCACTTATCATTTAAGTGTGCTGATTCTATCAATTCCTTTGTGTTATCTATTGGAAGATCAATGTCTGGTTTAAATACTCTACTTCTTTCAATTTCCATTTTATAGTCAACAAATTTCATTATCTTCTTATAGTTTGATTGAAGTTCATTTGTAATACTTAACATATAATCAATTATTTCTACAATCTTATCTGGAGCTAATTTATAATTGTATGCATAAAGCATGTCTTCATGATCTACTCTTTTATCGAAAAAAGTTTCAAAACGGAAACCGCGATAAAATCTTTCTTTAAAACTATCTAATTGTTCAATGTCATAGCCTTCTAAATAATTCTCATCTTTTATTATATCAATTAATCTGTTTGTATGCCGGGCC
Organism: uncultured Desulfohalobiaceae bacterium; assembly: GCA_964619345.1. Lineage (GTDB taxonomy): Bacteria > Desulfobacterota > Desulfovibrionia > Desulfovibrionales > Desulfothermaceae > Desulfovermiculus. The sequence goes on along the minus strand of CAZUER010000046.1, from coordinate 1,715 downwards.
ATAGCTAATAAAGCCGGACCACCCTCTTCAATATAATCTCTAATATCCCATGATGCATCTTTGGAACGTAATTTCTTATATATAATATCATCCCGGTCTCCACAATCACCGAAATTTTTTTCTAACCAATCAATAGTATATTTCCATTTCTCAGGAATCTTAATTTTTTTGACGTTAAGTTTTTCTAAATTTAAGTCCGTCTTGGTTGATTCCTTTTTAGTTGACTTGTTGTTTGTCTTGCTAGGCATATAAAATCTCCTATTACCAATAGTAAACATTTACAATAAGTTTATTCATGCCTTGCTTTGACCTAGATGTCAACGTATTAGCTCAAATTTAGATTCTCAGCCTTTCCACGTCCAACTCTCTATTTAGCGCACCCTTTAATCGACCAACATGAAATGTATAAAGGCGTATAAAATATAAATGCAATATTTCGGTATGTTATGGCAAGCGTATAAAAGATGTATAAAAAATGGCGTGTAAAAAAAAGGCCCCTACGGATATACCGTAAGGGCCTGAATTTTTTGGTAGCGGGGCCAGGACTTGAACCTGGGACCTTCGGGTTATGAGCCCGACGAGCTACCGACCTGCTCCACCCCGCAATGCTGTGTGACAAGAAGACAATCTAACCAAAAGCAGTCTGCCTGTCAATGGTTTTTTTCAATCATTTTTGGGGCGCTTTGGCCCAAAAAAATGTCAGATTTGCCGGAGGCAAAGCTGACCTCTGACATCTGGTATTGCCCCTGCATCTAGTAGCCTACGTCCTCGTTGATCAAGATGATTTTTACCCGTTCCGGGGGATTTGATTTTTCGGTGATGGCCCACGTGTTGCAAATCCGTTCCGGGCTGGAGCAGTCCTCGCATTGGAAGGTTTTGACGCATGGTGTCTTCCTGTTCAGCCGGATGGTATTGGCTGGGGCGGCGTATTCCTTGATCCGGTCGATGGCCTGTTCCATATCGGTGACCAGCTTATTGCGGCCGATGAGCAGGGCCACATGTTTGGGTCCAAAGGTAAGGCCGGCCACCCGGTTGCCCAGCCCATCCAGGTTGACCAGATGCCCTTCTTTGGTCACGGCGTTGGTACCGGTAATGAACAGGTCGGTGAGCAGACTCTGACGCCGCCGCTGCATGAATTCTTCAGCAGGAGCAGAGGTGTCATAGGTGTCAATGACCTGGATGTCATCCCTTTTTTTCAGTTCATCATAGAGTCCGGAGTTGAGCACGGTCATTGATCCACCGAATGATACGCTTTGGGGGTTGATCTGTTCAAATATTTTGTTCCAAAAGATTGTGCAAGCCTGATCAACGGAATCGGCCACCCAAACCTTGAAATTATTATCTTCCAATACAGCCTGAACGGTTGCCAGTTTTCCCTTCCAATAGGTTTGCAGGGCTTCTGCGCTCATTGTATGCTCCTTGCGATTGCTTTGGTTTTCGTTATGTTTTTTGGACTTGGACTGCCGCTCAGATTAAGAGCTGGAAGGGGAAAAGGTCAAGCCGGAAACGGAGTTGATCAGGTCTTTTAGGTTCTGCTTATCATTGTGAACAATTTCAGTGCATTTGTTCTGTTCTTGATTTGTTCGCCTGATGCCTGAAAATGTCCCCAAGTATATTTCCTACGAATCATATCCGCATGGATCAGGCATTTGCAAGCTCATATGAAACTAGACTCAAAGTGTTCAGGTGTCAGGTTTCAGGTGTCAGGAAAATCA
>CAZUER010000045.1:0-26495 GCA_964619345.1 uncultured Desulfohalobiaceae bacterium | reverse complement strand
CTGGTTGATCAGGTGGGCGTTGATGATGATGGAGCTCTCCCGAGCCTGGCGGAAGATTTCGTTCAGCTCAACAACCGGTATTGCTCCGGAGTTGATAATATCTTTTAAAACGTTGCCCGCGCCTACGGAGGGGAGCTGGTTGACGTCCCCGATCATTATCAGGGTGGTGTCCAGGCGGATGGCTTTCAGCAGATGATGCATGAGCACCGTGTCCACCATGCTCATCTCATCCACGATAAGCAGATCGCAGTTTAAAGGATGCTGCTCATCCTTCTTGAATCCTGCCTTTTGAAAGTCGAACTCCAGGAGGCGGTGGATGGTTTTGGCCTCAAAGCCGGTGAATTCGTTCATCCGCTTGGCGGCCCGGCCGGTGGGAGCGGCCAGGAGGACCCTGGCCTGCATCCTGGACACGATCTGTAACATGGCCTTCAGCAGAAAGCTTTTGCCGGTCCCCGGGCCTCCGGTAATAACCAGAACCTTGTCTTCCAGGGCTTTGCGTACGGCGTGAGACTGCCTTGGGGCCAGAAGGATGGAAAATGTGTGGTGGACCCAGTTCAGGGCCTTGTCCGTGTCTACCCGGCGCAGGGATTTGGGGGAGGCCAGGAGGTTTTTCAGTTTCTGGGCAATGCTGGTTTCCGAGAAGTGATACTTAGCCAGATAGACAGCCTCCCGGCCGGCTTGGCTTGCAGAGGCCAAGACCTCAATGACCACTTTGTGTTCAGCCCGGAGATGATTCAGGCATGTGTCCACCAGAGCCGTATCCACCTCCAGGATGTCGGTGCATTTGGCCAGCAGCTCCTGCCTGGGGTAAAAAACGTGGCCCTCATCAGCAATCTGGTGCAGAACATACAGGATTCCAGCCTGGATTCGAAATTCGGATTCCATGGAAAATCCGAGCTTCCGGGCGATGTTGTCCGCAGTGACAAAGCCGATGCCAAAGATATCCGCAGCCAAGCGATAAGGGTTTTCCTGGACCACTTGAACCGCCTGGTTGCCGTAGGCCTTGAATATCTTGCTGGCATAGGTGGCCGACACCCCATGTCCCTGCAGAAAGAGCATGACATGCCGGATTTCTTTCTGCTCTTCCCAGGCCTTCTTGATCATTTGGACCCGTTTTTCCCCGATTCCCTCCACCTCGGTCAGTTTCTCGGTCTCATTTTCAATCACATCCAGAGTCGATTCCCCGTATTTGGCCACTATGCTTTTGGCAATGACCGGTCCAATGCCTTTAATTAGCCCGGAGCCGAGGTATCTCTGAATTCCTGCTGATGTAGCCGGAACCGTGCATTGGCAATACACGGCCTTGAATTGTTCGCCAAACTTGGGGTGGTTGGTCCATTCTCCTTTCATCTTCAGGATCTGGCCGGGCAAAGGGGAGGTGATATGCCCGATAACCGTGACCAGATCGCGGCGGCCGCGGGTTTTGATCTTGGCCACGGTATAGCTGTTTTCTTCGTTGGTGTAGGTCACTCGCTCGATCTGGCCCTGCAGGGATTCAAGCCGATTGTGGGGATCTGTGGACAAGTTGTGCCCTCTTTGCTGTTTGCAATATGCAGGTCTGGCCTGCCTGGCTGCCTTGAAGAATGAAGACAAGTTTACCGGGAGTATGCATGGGACGCAATGTGTGTCACAATGAATGCGGTTTTGATATATATCAAGGAAATTCTCAGCTGTCTGATATATCTTCAAGCTGAACATTGGCCATAAAAAGTCAAAGCCCGCATCTGAATGTGAAGAGGAGGCGTCTATGAAATGCCCAGGTCAAGACAGCAGATTCTGGAAAGACGATGCCATATATGAGGCCCGTTGCCCACAATGCAGCCAGACCGTGGAGTTCTTCAAGGACGACACGGCCCGCAAATGTCCGCATTGCGGGCACCGGTTCGTGAATCCGGAGATGGATTTCGGTTGCGCCGCGTATTGTCAATTCGCCGAGCAATGCCTGGGAGCCTTGCCGGATGAGGTCAAAGAAAAGCAGCATGACCTGATCAAGGACAAGGTGGGCATGGAGGTCCGGCGATTGCTGATGCAGCACCCCAAGGTCATGCAGCAGGCTCAGAATGCAGCTCGGTATGCCGAGCGGCTGGGCAAGGATATCGGCGGGGATATGGGGGCGGTGATCATGGCCGCACATCTCATGTATCTAACCGGTTCCGGTGATGCACAGGCCATAGCCCAGGAAAACCGGACCACACCCCGCTCTATTCTGGACAAGGTCGGGGCCGGGCAGCAGGTGACCGAGAAGGTGCTTTCCATTCTGGATGCCCTGTCCAACGGTCACCAAGAGTTGGATCTGGAAGCCAGAATTGTGTCCGATGCCCAAATCCTGGCCGAGCTGGAAGAGGAATGCAAGTCGGCTTCACTTTCTGAAAACGAGATTGAGAGGAGCATCGTGGACCAGATATGGACTGAACAGGGGCGTGATCTGGCCCGGAGAGTGTTGGTGAGTAACAGCTGAGAGGATGATGTTCTCTATGCAAAAAGTCATTGTGCTGGTCATTATTCTTGTTGCTGCCCTGGTAGTTGGTCGGCGCTTGTACAGGACATTTCGGAGCGGAGGAGCAGAGGGCTGTGGTTGCTCGAGCTGTTCCCACTGCGATGTGCAATCGACCTGTACCTTGGAAGAAAAAACCAATGATGATGAAATTTGATCGAGATCAAAGATCTTGGATGAAAACTGTGTAGGCTCGGAAATGAAATCGAGTTGAGGTGAGCATGCAGTCTTCATTTCGGAGGCGAAAGAGAGGATTGAAAAAACCTACCGTGCAACTCGAAAATTAAATTGCAAACTTTCAAACAGTAGAAAAGAAACAGGAGGCAACTATGTTGGACATGTTTTGTTATCAGTGTGAACAGACGGCTCAGGGCGAGGGATGCACCAAGGTTGGCGTGTGCGGCAAGCAGCCTGATGTGGCCGCCATGCAGGACCTGTTGATCTATGTCCTCAAAGGACTGTCCCAGGTGGCGGTCCAGGCCAGGGAAATGGGCATCACCGATCATGAGGTAGATGTGTTCACCTGCGAGGCCACCTTTGCTACATTAACCAATGTCAACTTCGATCCGGATCGGTTTGTGGAGTACGTCAACCGGGCAGTGGAACTTCGGGAGAGGCTCAAACAAAAGATTATAGAGAGCGCCGCCAAGGACGCTTCACTGTGGGAAAAGGCCAAGCAGGCCATAGGCCTGGGCGGCGAAAAGAGCGAGGTCAGCTTTCCGGAAGGCCCGGCCACTTTTCAGCCCGCGGCGTCTCTCGAGGACATGATCCAGCAGGGACGGGAACATGGAGTTGATCAGGACCCGGAACCGAACAAGGACATCAAGTCCTTAAAGGACGCCCTGATCTATGGGATCAAAGGCGTGGCCGCCTATGCCGACCATGCCCGGATCCTGGGCCAGGAAGACGATGAGGTCTACGTCTTTATCCACAAGGGCTTGGCCGCTACCCTGCGCCAGGATCTGTCCCTGGATGACTGGGTGAACATGGTCCTGGGGTGCGGCCGCATCAACCTCCGGGTCATGGAGCTTCTGGATGCAGCCAATACCGGCAATTACGGTCATCCCACGCCTACCGAGGTCCCCCTGGGGCACAAAAAAGGCAAGGCCATTTTGGTCTCCGGGCACGATCTGCGCGATTTGGAGCTCCTCCTGGAGCAGACCAAGGACAAAGGGATCTATGTGTACACCCACGGGGAAATGCTCCCCTGCCACGGCTATCCGGAGCTGAAGAAATATCCACATTTTTACGGCCATTATGGAACGGCCTGGCAGAATCAGAAAAAGGAGTTCGCTGCATTCCCCGGACCGATTCTGATGACCACCAACTGCATCCAGAAACCGCAAGAAGCTTATAAGGCCAATATCTATACCACTGGACTGGTGGGCTGGCCCGGGGTCACCCACATCCAGGACAAGGATTTCACCCCAGTGGTGGAAAAGGCTTTGGAGATGGAAGGCTTTACCCAGGACGAAGATAAGGGCACTGTTATGGTCGGATTCGGGCACAACGCGGTCATGTCCGTGGCCGACAAAGTAGTTGAGGCGGTCAAAAACGGCAACATCCGCCATTTCTTTTTGGTCGGAGGCTGCGACGGGGCCAAGCCGGATCGCAACTACTATACCGAGTTCGTGGAAAAGGCACCCGAAGATACGGTTATTCTGACCCTGGCTTGCGGCAAGTTCCGCTTTTTCGACAAGAAACTGGGGACAATCGGTGAATTGCCCCGGCTTATGGATGTCGGGCAGTGCAACGATGCCTACTCGGCCATCCAGATCGCCATAGCCCTGTCCAAGGCCTTTGATGTGGATGTGAACGAGCTGCCTTTGTCGATGATCCTGTCCTGGTATGAGCAAAAGGCCTGCGCTATTCTGTACACTCTGCTCTATCTGGGGATCAAGGACATCCGACTGGGACCTTCACTGCCCGCATTTGTCAGCCCCAATGTCCTGGATGTTCTGGTCCAGAACTTCGATATCAAGCCCATTTCAACCCCGGATGAGGATTTGAAGGCCATTTTGGGCTCATAGCCATTTCCCTCTCAAGGATTTAACATACAAGGCATTCCGGTGTACCGGAATGCCTTTTTTTGAATTGAAAAAGTCTTGCATCTTATCTTACTATGAGATAATATTCATAAAAATGTTAATATGGAAGCATGCAGGTTTCATGCTGTCCATATCTCTCACTCGGTGAGGTACAGCCAGACGGAGGGAGCATGCGCAAGGTATTCAAGCCCCTGATCTTTATTATTCTGGGCATAATTATCGGCTTTCCTGTCTTCAGCATGACCTATTACACCATGGCCCGGACTTCCACCCCGCAGTTCTGCTCCACCTGTCACGAGATTGTCCCGGCTTACGATGCCTGGAAGACCTCCAGCCACGTCAACAACCCCCAGGGCATTGTGGCCAACTGTATGGACTGCCACCTGCCCCCGCCCGAGGATACCGTCGATTTCTTCTATACCAAGACCCTGCACGGAGCCAAAGATGTCCTGGCCCATGTGATGCATGGCTCAGAGGCCTACGATCGTCCTCAGAACCGGCGCAAGGCCTATAAAAACATGAAGAACGAAAACTGCAAGAAGTGTCATCGCAATCTTCTGCACATGCCCTACAAACGGGGAGCCATGCTGGCCCACCGCTCAGCCCTCTACGGCCGGGAGGGCAACGAACGTAAGTGCGTGGACTGTCACAACAAGCTGGTCCATGTGAACCGGCCCTATTATGCCTACAAGGAGTTCCGGGCCCCTTACCGGGCACCCGGCATTGTCTTCAACTCCAAAGGTGAGGTCGAATATCCAACGCAATGGGGAGATAGGTTATGAACAAATGGCGAGGTATCCTCTGTGCTGTGATTCTGCTCACTGCTTGCATTGCTTTGCCGGGTGTTGCTCAGGAAGAACAGGAAGAGCAAGGGCAACAGGAGGAGCAGAAGAAGTTGACAGTTGAGAACTACATGAAGGAGCGGGACTTCCGGCTGGCTCGGGCCATGCCGCCTGAGGCTGTGGCCTGTATCGAGTGCCATAAAGAGGAGAACCCGGGATTGTTCGCAGACTGGTCGGCCAGCGGCCACGCCCAGTCCGGCATCACCTGCCTGGATTGCCATCTGGCCGATCCCACGGACAGGGACGTGAGCATGTCCCATGAAGAGGTCTACGAAGGCGGGGACTCCAAGTGGTCCAGCAGAGAGTATATGGTGCCGGTTGCCACTGCTGTCACTCCCAAGGACTGCTCCCGCTGCCACCCGGACGAGACCCAGCAGTATGCCCGGAGCAAGCATGCCAACACCATAGAGATCATCTGGAAGATCGATCCTTGGCTCAATGACGGGATGAACTCGGACAATGAGCGTAAGACCGGCTGCTTTGCCTGCCACGGCACCGTGCTGAAGATGAAGGACGGTTCCATCGACCCGGACACTTGGCCCAATGTGGGCGTGGGCCGGGTCAACCTGGACGGTTCTCTTGGATCTTGCACTTCCTGTCACACCCGGCATCGCTTTTCCATAGCCGAAGCGCGGATGCCGGAGGCCTGCGACCAGTGCCACCTGGGACCTGACCACCCCCAGATCGAGATCTACAACGAATCCAAGCACGGCACCATGTACCATGCCTATAAGGACGAGTATAACTGGGATGCCGCCCCGGGGATGTGGACCCCCGGCATCGACTACCGTTCCCCGACCTGCGCTTCCTGCCACATGTCGGGATCTGCCGGGGTGAGCACAACTCATGACGTGACCGAGCGCCTGTCCTGGGAAACTCAGGCTCCCCTCACGGTCCGGCCTTCCGAGTTCAAGCCCTTCCCGGCCGACACCAACTGGAAGACCGAGCGGGATAAGATGAAGCAGATCTGCATTCAGTGTCACAGCCAGAGGTGGACCGACGCCCACTATCAGGACCTGGACAAGGCGGTCCAGGAGTACAACGAGGTCTACTTCAAGCCGGCCAAGGCCATGCTGGACAAACTGTATGACAAAGGCCTTTTAGATCAGGACAAGTTCTTTGACGAGAAGCTCGAAGTCGAGTTCTACGAGCTGTGGCATCATGAAGGCAGGCGGGCACGGATGGGAGCGGCCATGATGGCTCCGGACTATGCCTGGTGGCATGGGTTCTATGAGTGCAAGCACCGTTTCAATGAGTTCATGGCCGAGGCCAGGCATCTGTTGAAGACCAATCAACAGGCTCACAAATACGAGGACTTCCCCAATGCCAGCGGAGATACCACTAAGCCGGAGGAGCTCTTCGGACCTCAGGAATAGAGGACAGAAGAACAGAAGTCAGCGGTCAGAGATCAGAGGTCAGCAAAAAAACAAAGAGTTATAATCCAAGGCTATTTGATTTTACGCGAACACTTTACACTACAGCGGCATTTCGGGCATGAGCAAAACTTGAAAGAGCCAGGCAGACGCCTGGCGGTCCCAGAATGGCCAGTCACGCGCAGACGCGTGACTGGCTGTCCGGGGGCAAAGCCTTGGGATCACAATCTGTCGCTGTAGTGTGAATGCCGTGGGAAAAAAGAGGGCGAATGGTTATTCGCCCTTACTACTCAACCCCACGTTTCATCCTCGATCAACCTGGCGGCTTCTTACGAATAACAAATAACGAGTCCGCCAGAGACGGGGCTGACCTCTGCTCAAACATCCCCCTCAGTCGGCACCTTCCTCTTTTTTCTCGATGTGCGGCTTGATATCCAGAATTGGTGTGCCGTCCAGCATATCCACCCCCTTGACCTCAAGGATATTTCCTTTCACTTTGAGTACCTCCAGGACAGACAGACCAATGGGGTTCGGCCGCCGGGGGGAGCAGGTGCTGAATACTCCAAATGCCTGGTCTTTATGCGGAGGGTTCTGAACAAGGAGCTTTTCGGTAAAAGGCGGGCTGTTGTGAAAGTGGAACAGAACCACAATGTATTGCCCGGGTTGGATATCGCGCAGACCTTCTGTATATTGAGGGTCGATCTCCAGGTTTCCCTCCACCTCCGACAGGCTCCAGTGCCTGGGGATATTCGATTCCTGGGTGTGCACGGTCCCAATGGGAGTCAAGCTCACACTCATGGACACCTCCAGCAGTCAAGTGTGTTATGAATTTATTAATCTTCACATGCAGTCTCCGATGTGTCAAATTTCAGCGCACCTGAAGGTAAGCTCAATTTTGATATTTATCCGAAGAATCAATGCTGATGAAAGCCATTGCTCAAGCGCCTCGAGTTTGCGTCCCGCCCGTCTTGAAAGCAGTTTTTTCCATTCTGGGCCTCGCCCTCCTCAGCGGGTGTCTGGCCTATACTCCTCCGCAGCGCTCTGCTCAGCCGGTGGAACTTCCTGCCGCTTTTGCCTGGGAAAGGAATGGAACCGCTCCGGTAGAGTCATGGTGGACGGCGTTTAACAGCCCGGATCTGAACCGTCTGGTGGATAAGGCTCTGGAGGATAATTTGGATATCCGGTCCAGTTGGGCCAGGCTGCGCCAGGCCCAGGCCGTTGCAATCAAATCCAGAGCAGGTCTTTTTCCGTCCGTTGATACCAGCCTGGAAGCCAGCCAGACCCGGACCTTCCGGGACAATGATCTGCTGGCCGAGACCCGGTCCTCTTCCCTGGATCTGGCCGCTTCGTTTGAACTGGACCTGTGGGGCCGGATCAGATCCGGATATTCAGCCGACCAGCTCAGTGCCCGGGCCAGCCGGGAAGATGTGCGGGCGGCGGCTATCTCCTTGACCGGGGAAGTCGTCGGCACCTGGGTGGAGCTTCTGGCCGCTAGGCAGGAAATGCAGGTGGTGCAGGAGCAGATTCACATTAATGAGCAACTTCTCAAGCTTCAGGTTACCAGGTTTGAAAAGGGGATGGCTTCGGCTTTGGATGTCACCCAGCAGCAGGAGCTGGTGGCCAATTCCCGGTCCGCCCTGCCGCCACTCCAGGCCAAGGAAAGGCTGTCCCTGAACAAGCTGGCCTTTCTTCTGGGGCGGGCAGATGCCCAGACACTATCCCTTCAGGCGCAAGACCTTCCCCGGCCGGTGCCTCAGCCGGAGATCGGGGTCCCAGTCGATCTGCTCATGTCCCGGCCGGATGTGCGAGCTGCTTATTACCGTCTGGTTTCCGCTGATTGGGGGGTGAGTGTGGCCCGGGCTGACAGGCTTCCTTCCCTGTCTCTTTCGGCCCGCACAGCCATCAGCAGCGATGATTTCAGCCTGGCCTGGGGGGATTGGCTGACCCGGCTGGGGACCAATCTGAGTGCACCCTTGTTTGACGCCGGATCCAGGAAGGCGGAAGTGGAAAGGACCACAGCCGTGGTGGAGGAGCGACTGGCCGAGTATGCGTCTGCCGTCCTGGAGGCGATCAAAGAAGTCCAGGACTCCCTGGCCAATGTCTCCGGACAGAAGGACCGGGTCGCCGGACTGGAGGACGAACTCCGGGCCGCAAAGCAGGCCCGGGATCAGGCCAGACTGCGATACCTGAAAGGGCAAAGCGATTTTCTGAACTTCGTCACCCAGCAACGCAGCGTGCAGGGCCTGCAACGCAATCTGGTTGTCGCCCGGGCCGATCTATTGTCTTTCCAGGTCGCCTTATACCGGGCCTTGGGAGGACAAAGGGCAGACCCCTCTTGACCTCCCTTGCTCAATACGTATATACAGATAACGATCCTGACCACGCTCAAAGAATCAATCAATGATTTGAAATGGAGACTGAAGATGGCCTTGAGCATCCGCAATCCCAGGGCTGAAAAGTTAGCCCGGGAAGTGGCGGCCTTAAGTGGCGAGAGCCTGACTCAGGCCATTATTCACGCCCTGGAGGACCGACTCGGCGAGTTGCACAACTCCCCTTCCCAGCAGGAACTGGTTGGCGAAATTATGAAGATATCCCAGCAATGCAGTGAATTGCCAGATGCCGATCCTCGTGATGTCCATGAAATTCTGGGGTATAACGAGGATGGGGTTTTTGATGGTTATTGATTCCTCGGCCCTGATAGCTCTATTGCTCGGCCAGCCAGAGGCCCAAAGCTTTGCTCAAAAGATCGCAGCCGACACCAGACGTCTTTTGAGTTCTGTGAATGCAATGGAAACAGCCATTGTCATGGAGGCCAAGAAGGGAACAGCTGGGGGTCGAGAATACGATTTGCTCCTGTATAAAGCAAATATCCAAATTATTCCTTTTACCAGGCAACATTACAAGGCAGCCCGTTCCGCATGGTTGGTGTATGGCAAAGGCCGTCACCCGGCCAGATTGAATATGGGCGACTGCTGTGCGTACGCGTTGAGTAAGCAGACCGGGGAATCCCTTCTTTTTAAGGGCCATGATTTTGCCCACACCGATGTGCTGAGGGCATAACCATTGTCGGTCCGGCAATTCCTGAGTAGATATTTGTTTCCGTATCTTCTCTCCGAGCCTTGAGTGACTTGACACATGTCGCGTGTCGCAAATCATGAACCCTCCCCCAACCCCTCCCTCCCGCCTGGAAGACAGACGGCACGGAGGGGAATCAGAGCAGGAATGGACCTCTCATTGTATACTCCGATGTAGATTTGACATGACACTAGCCGTTGAGAACATTCATGAACCGTATTCTGAAGGTCTTTCTCGGGTTGCTCATTATCGGCCTCGGGGCCGCTGCGGCCATGTATTTTCTGGCCAACAAGCCCACCGTCAGCAGACAGAAACCCCAAGCTAAAGCAGCTCCAGTAGATGTGGTTGTCGCCCGTCTTTCTGAAACCACAGCAACCATTGAAGCCATGGGTACCGTGGTCCCCTCTCAAGAAATAACCCTCCGCTCTCAGGTCAGCGGGCATGTGGTCCACATAGCTGAAGGGTTCACACCAGGCGGTCGGCTGGACAAAGGCCAAACAGCTGTGCGCATTGATCCCCGGGACTTTGAAATCGAAGTGGACAAGGCCCAAAGCTCCCTGGCCCGGGCCCGGGCCGACCTGAGGCTGGAACAGGGCAAGCAGGACGTGGCCAGACAAGAGCTGGACATGTTCAGACAGGGCTCGGAGCTGGCCATAAAGGAAACGGATTTGGCCTTGCGGCGGCCTCAGCTGGAGCAGGCCGAAGCAGAAGTGGCCAGGGCCCGGTCGGACCTGGACCGGGCTGAGCTGGATCTCTCCAGGACTCGGGTTACTGCACCTTTCAACGCCCTGGTTATGGAGCAAAATATTGATCTGGGCTCTTATGTCAGCAGCCAAGACAGCTTGGCCACCCTGGCCGGCACAGACACCTACTGGGTGCGGGCCTCAGTCCCGGTCGGCAACCTGGACTTTTTGGACCTGAAGGCCGAGGGAGGCAGTCCGGTGCGCATCGTTTCCCAGTCCGGAAGAGGAGAATGGACAGGCCGTACCCTGCGTCTGACCGGGGATGTGGATGAAGCCACCCGCATGGTCACTTTGATCCTGATTGTTCCCAACCCCCTTGACCAACAGAAAGATTCCTCCCCCCTCATGCTCAACGATTACGTGCAGGTTTTTATTCAGGGCAAAACCCTGGCCGATGTCTTTTCTCTGCCCAGAAGGGCCTTGCGCAGAGGGGAAAAAGTGTGGGTGGTCGATGATGGACAGCTGGATATTCGTTCCGTGCAAGTCGTCTGGAAAGATGGGGAATATGTGTATGTCCGCCAGGGACTCACTCCGGGAGATAAGGTAGTACTCAGTTCTTTGACCACCCCGGTGCAGGGGATGCGGTTGCGGGTTGATGCCAACGGGGACCGGGAATGATCCCAGGCAGCAGGAAAAGCGAATCGGTATCCCGGGGCCCTCTGGCCTGGATGGCCGGCAACTCCGTGGCCGCCAATCTGATCATGCTTTTGTTCTTGGTCGGCGGGTTGATCACGGCCTTAAACATCAAGCAGGAGGTCTTTCCCGAGTTTTCCCGGGATATTGTCAGTGTGGTCGTTCCCTATCCCGGGGCCAGCCCGGAAGAGGTGGAACAGGGCATTGTCCTGGCTGTGGAAGAGGCGGTACAGGGTCTGGAGGGAGTCAAAGAGGTGCGGTCCACGGCCTCTGAAGGCCGAGCTTCTATACAGGTGGAGGCCATTGAAGGCCAGGATATGGACCGGCTGTGGCAGGAAGTGCAGAGCGAAGTGAGCCGGATCACCACCTTTCCGGATGAGGCTGAAGAGCCGGAGATCACCATCTCCGCGCGAAAGCGGGGAGTGATGACCTTGGCCCTGTATGGAGCTGAGAACGAGCTTGTTCTGCGGGAAGCAGCGGAAATCGCCCGGGATGAGCTCTTGCAGGATGCGGGTATCACCCAGGTCGAATTGGACGGGGTACGCGACTACGAGGTACACATTGAAATCAGCCGGGAGACCTTGCGCCGTTTCGGCTTGACCCTGGAGGATGTGGCCCAAACCGTCCGTCTGGCATCGGTGGATCTGGGGGCCGGAAGCGTGAAAACCCGGGCCGGAGACGTTCTGGTCCGGATTATGGACCGTCGCTCCTCTGCCGGTGAGTACGCCCAGATACCGGTTCTGACCAAAGAGAACGGAGGCCAGATCCTGCTTGCGGATGTGGCCGAGGTTACTTTGGGCTTTGCAGATGCCGAGTCCTGGGCCACAGTCAACGGTTTGCCGGCAGTGATGATCGACGTCTTCCGCATCGGGGATCAGACTCCGGGATCGGTATCCAAAGCCACCAATTCGGTCATAGGGGAGCTCAATGCCTCCCTGCCCGGAAACCTGCAGGTGACAGTCCTCCGGGACCGTTCAGATATCTTTCAGCAACGAGCCGATCTTTTGCTGACCAACGCCTTTCTGGGTCTGGGTCTGGTCTTTTTTCTGCTGGCCCTTTTCCTGGAAGCCAGGTTGGCCTTTTGGGTCAGTTTGGGCATCCCTATCTCCTTTCTCGGCTCTTTCCTTTTCCTGTCCGGAACCGATTTCAGTGTGAACATGATCACCATGTTCGCCTTTATCGTCACCTTGGGGATTGTGGTCGACGACGCCATTGTGGTCGGGGAAAACATCTACCACCATCGCAGGCAGGGCCAGGCACCGCTTAAGGCATCCATCCTGGGGGTCCAAGAAGTGGCCATGCCCGTGGTGTTCAGTGTTTTGACCAATATGGTGGCCTTTCTGCCCATGTTTTTTATTCCCGGGGTTATGGGCAAAATTTTCAAGTTTATCCCTGTGGTGGTCATTTGCGTCTTTGCCGTATCCTTGATTGAGAGCCTCTTTGTCTTGCCCTCCCATTTGGCCCATATCGGGGAAAAGCATATGGGTGGTCCTTTGCGCTACCTGTCCCAGACCCAGGCCAGGTTCAGTGCCTGGATCGAATATCTGATCGCCAATCGTTTCGGTCCCTTTTTGTCTTTTGCCTTGACTCAGCGCTACCTGGTCCTGGCCCTGGGAGTGGCTATCCTGGTGGCCACCGTGGGCTATATCCAGTCCGGACGCATGGGGATTGTCCTCTTTCCCACCGTGGAGTCGGACTATGCCTTTGCCCAGGCCACCCTTCCAGCCGGAGCGGCCCGGGAAGAGCTGCAGCGGGTAGAAAAACGCTTAACCCGAGCGGCCAAAAACGTGGTCCGGGAACAAGGGGAGCAGCGATTGGCTCAGTCCATTCTGACCGTGGTCAATGAGAACACGGTGGAGGCCAGAATTTATCTGACCGATCCCGAGATTCGGCCCATCGGGACCTCTCAGGTCACCAGGTACTGGAGGGAGCAGACCGGGGAGATCGTCGGGCTGGAGAGCATGCAGTTCGAGGCCGACCGGGGAGGACCGGGATCGGGGAAGGCCTTGACGGTCCGGCTCAGCCACCGGGACCGTGATCTCCTGGAGCAGGCCGGTCAGGCTCTGGCGGCCAGGCTGGAGGAATTTTCCGGGGTCTCGGATATTGACGACGGTTCGCCCAGCGGCAAACGGCAGCTGGATATCCGCCTCTCGAACCTGGGGCGACGCATGGAGCTTTCCTCCCGGGAGGTGGGCAACCAGGTCCGGCACGCATTTTACGGGGCCGAGGCCCTGCGCCAGCAGGAAGGCAGGAACGAGGTGACCGTCCGGGTCTGGCTGCCTCAAGAGGAGCGCGGCAGTTTGGCCACCCTGGAGAATCTGCTCTTGCGGGTGGGGGACAGGGAAGTGCCTCTTTTAGATGCAGTCCATGTGCAGGAAGGTCGCTCCTATACCAGTATCAACCGGACCAACGGGCGGCGGACAGTGGAGGTCACGGCCAATGTACAGCCCCGCTCCAGGGTCGAGCAATTAAGTGCCGAGCTGCGGACTTCGGCCCTGCCCGAACTGCAGGCTGCCTACCCAGGGCTCAGTTTCAGTTTCGAAGGCCGGCAGGCCGATCTGCGGGAGAGTGTGGGCAGCCTGATCCAAGGCCTCCTTTTGGCATTGCTGGCCTTGTACGGGCTTTTGGCCGTGCCTTTCCGCAGCTATGTACAGCCCATGATCATCATGGCCTGCATACCCTTCGGCCTGGTCGGGACCGTTCTCGGTCACCTGCTTATGGGCTACTCTTTAAGCCTGATGAGCCTGTTCGGGATTGTGGCTTTAAGCGGGGTGGTTATTAATGATTCCCTGGTCCTTATCCATTTCGCCAACCGCCTCCGCCGTCAAGGCATGAGCGTGCTGGAGGCCATCACCATGGCTGGAAGGCAGCGTTTTCGACCCATCCTTTTGACTACCTTGACCACCTTTGGCGGGCTCTCGCCCATGATCCTGGAAACCTCCAGACAGGCCAGATTCCTGATCCCCATGGCCATCTCCCTGGGCTTTGGTCTGGTCTTCGCCACTATGATCATCCTGGTTCTGGTCCCCTGCCTGTATCTGGTACTTGAAGATACGACCCAGGTCTGCGGACTGGGGCCTTGTATTCAGGACATGGAAGAATAGGAGGACCTGGCTGGATGCCAGTGCAATAGAAGTTTTTGCACTCGCATCTACTAAGGATCTGTCGCACAAAGCAACTCAAGCATAAAAGACTTTGGCCCACGAATCGCACGAATTGCCACGAATGAAGAAAAGAAATCCAGCCTGCTGATCGCAGGCAGGATGGCATCATCCCGCTCTCGGGGAAAGTTACCCTCGCCGCTAGGCGATCACTCTTTCCGCTGGCCGATCAGGCCAGGGAAAAATCAGTGAAGATTGGTGAAGATTCGTGGATAAAGGTTCTTATCTTGATGCATTTTGTTTCGAACCCTAAGGCAGGACAAAGAGATACAGCTCCCGGGGGCCGTGCACTCCGTGGACCATGCACATTTCAATATCCGCAGTCTTGCTGGGACCGGAGATCATGGTCAGGCAGTTGGTCAGTCCCTCCTGCACCTGTTCGGGATCATGAGCAAGGAGGAAATAAAGCTCCTGCAGATCGGCGATGATCTGATTCTTGCGGATCACAGCAGCATGGATCTCAGGGACCAGGGAAGCGCTGCGGGCTTGGCCGGGCCTGGTTTTCATGACCAGGGTGGCCGTATCGGCCAAGCAGAAGTCGGCACTGGTGATGCCCATGAAGGCGGTGCTTACCTGCCGGCGGATAGTGGTCCTCTGTCGAAGTCTTTGAGCATCGGAGGTTGCAGTGCCCTCCCATCCGGTAGTGGAGAATCGGATACCCTTTTCGGCCAGCCGCTTATCGAGCTTGAGCTCCCGGAGCAGGTGATGGTCCCAGGCCACGACCCCTTTATCTTTCTGTACCTTGCTTCGGGCCAGGTCAGTCACATCGAATGCCACAGCCTCCATATCCGAACATAGCCTGACCTGCATGTGCAGGGCCTGCCCGGCATCTATTAAGCGCTGCGCAAGCTCATCTTGCTCCCGCTCAGAGCGAGGAGGGGGCGGAATGCTCGTTTCCGTCATCTGTTGGGTTTGGTCTGCTTGGGCAAAAGACTCGCCTTCCGCTGAGCCCAGGGCCTGACGAATACGTTGCAGAAAGGCTTCTTGGCGTTGGTCAGTCATAAAAGCTTCCACTGTTCAATAAAAGACTTTTTGGCCATGGGCGGCAGATCCCGGCTGGAGGTCCACCCGGCCAGGGGGCCGGGCAGCTTGCGCAACCATCCTGCGGATTTGGGCATTACTTTTCCCCCCAAAAGGGCTGTCTTCAACATAGTTTCATATAGCCTTCGGTTGCCCACTGCCCGGGCCCAGAGAGCGTACATCCCCTGTTCCGTTTTGGAGACATTCGGTTTCACCCCCCACAGATCGCAGCCCTCCACGCATTTCTGGCGCAAAGCCAAGATCATCCGGGGTATATCAATCTTAACCGGGCACGCATCCCGGCAAGCCCCGCACAGGGTCTCGCCGAAGCACAGGTCCTTGGCCTGGCCGATATCGGACAGAAGCGGGATCATGACGCTGCCGATGGGTCCGGAATAGGGATGCCCATAGGCGTATCCTCCGATCTTGCCGTATACAGGACAGATATTCAGGCAGGCCCCGCACCGGATACAGCACAACAGCTCCCGAAATTCGGGATCGGCCAGGATCCTGGAGCGGCCGTTGTCCAAAACGATCAAATGAAACTCTTCAGGGCCGTCTACATGATCCTCCGCCGCCGGGCCGCCCACATAGCTGACGTATCCGGCCAGGTTTTGAGCCGCCGCTCCCCAGGACAAAAGCCGGAACAAGATGTCGTGGTCCTGCAAATTGGCCACTACCCGTTCCATGCCCATAATGGACACATGCACCTTGGGCAGGGTGGAGGACATGCGGATATTTCCTTCATTGGACAAGGTGGTGATGTGCCCGGTTTCTGCGCAGGCCAGATTGCATCCGGTGATCCCCATGTCCGCGGCCAAAAACTTTTCCCTCAGGGCTTCCCGGGCTGCCTGGGTCAGGGCGGCCGGGTCGTCCGTATAGGCAATCCCCAGCTTGTCTGCAAAAAGCCTTCCGATCTCTTCCTTAGTCTTATGAATGGCCGGGGCGATAATATGCGAGGGATGTTCACCGGCCAGCTGAACGATATACTCGCCAAGGTCGGTTTCCGTAGCCTGAATTCCGGCTGACTCCAGGGCTTGATTCAGGCCAATCTCCTCAGAGACCATGGACTTGCCTTTGACCACGGCGCGGACCTTGTGTCTGGCCGCCACATCCAGGCAGTAGGAGACCGCCTCCTCGGCCGTCTGGGCGAAAAAGACGTGACCTCCCCGGTTGCGGACCCCATCGGCCAGACGGCTTAAATGACGGTCCAGGCTGGAAAGAGTCCGCAGGCGCAGATCCTTGGCCAGCTGGCGCAGGTCTTGCCCCTCTGGCTGATCCTTGTATTTTTGGGCCGTGGCTCGACCTATCCGCTGCTGCATGCAGGATAAGGCTTCCTGCAGGGTCTGGTTGTGGATGGATTTTTGGGCCGTCTCTTTGTACCGACCAATCTCAATGCCGGCCATAATATTCTCCTTCAGGACCTGGAGTTCAAGAGTTGGGCTATATGCATGGCTTGAATGTTGGAGCCCTGCCTGTGGAGCATGCCCTGGATATTCATCAGACAGCCCAGATCACAGCCGACGACCAGGTCCGCTCCGCTGCGGACAATATTCTTCACCTTGTCCTGCACCAGGGCAGTGGAGATCTCCGGGTACTTGACCGAAAATACTCCCCCGAAGCCGCAGCAGCGGTCGGAATCCTCCATCTCCACCAGATTCAGACCAAAGATACGATCCAGCAGCTTCCTGGGCTGCTCTCTGATGCCCAAACTGCGAGCCAGATGACAGGAATCGTGATACGTAGCCGTTCCGGCATACCTGGCTCCTAACTCCTCAACTCCCAGGATATCGACCACAAACTGAGTGAACTCATAGGTCTTGGCCGCTACCTGTTTGGCCCGGTCCGCCCACTTCGGGTCTGCTGCCAGGAGCTCTGGGTAATGATGCACGACCATGGCCGTGCATGATCCCGATGGGCAGACAATGACCTCCGAGTTTTCAAAAACCTTGACAAAGTGCCTGGCCGCAATCGCCGCTTCCTTGCGATGACCGGCGTTCAAGGCCATCTGACCGCAGCAGGTTTGCTCAGTGGGGCAATCCACTTCCAGGTGGAGGCGGGAAAATATATCGACCATGGCTTGAGCGATCTGAGGCTGCATGGCATCCACCAGGCACTGGACAAAGAGGCTCACTTTGCGGAACGAAAAGGTTGAATCTCGGAGTTTCATTCTCGATCAATCCAGCAAATCGTTTTTTGCATGTTCATGGGAAGTATATTTCAGCTTTGCCGATGGCCCGCCAACGGCGGGATTGAACACTGCATGTCTCTAACTCGAAGTGAGCAGACTCATAGATATTGGAGAAAATTGCAAGGGGAACCAAAGGGCCCCGTCTGAATCACTGCCCAGCTTGATTTTCCTGAGAGTCTGTGTTTCTATGACTGCAAAATGAATACGATTGTTCAATGAAGGAAGGCGAATGATCGCCACAACAATCCTTGTTAAGCAGGAGGTACAGTATGCGCGGAAGTATTTGGCCAATTATGTGCGGTATTTTGTTTTTGGCGGGCATTTTGTTTGCAGCCCCTGTCTGGGCTGCGGATTCCATCAAAGTTGGTATTGTCGACTGCTACAGCGGACCGCCCAGCACCTATACCATTGACGTTCGGGACGCCTTCATTCAGGAGGTGGAGAAGGTCAACTCCCAGGGCGGGGTTTTAGGCAAAACAATCGAGTACACCACCAGGGACAGCAAATTTCAGGTCAGCACCGGCCTGAGTGCGGCCAAGGAGCTGATCATGCGTGAAAATGTGGACATCTTGATGGGGACCATCAACAGCGCTTTGGCCTTGGCCATTTCCGACCTGGCCCAGACGGAAAAAATCCCCTTCCTGGCCACTTTTGCCAAAAGCGAAAAGATTACCGGGAGCAAAGGACACAGGTATGTGTTCGGCATGAACGAAAACACGGCGATGGCCGGAAAGGCGGCTGCTGTGGCTTTGGCTGATATGCCCTTCACCACCTACTGGATCGGGGGAGACGATTATGAGTACGGCCACGCCATAGCCGAAAGCGTCTGGAACAATCTCAAAGAGCTGAAGCCAGAAGTAGAGCTCCTGGGTCAATCCTGGTGGAAAGTAGGCGAACCCGACTTCACCCCTTATATTACCTCCATGCTCTCGGCCCAGCCCGATGCAGCCATCATCGCCACCGGCGGCGCAGATTGCGTGCCTTTCTTAAAATCGGCCAAGTCCACCGGTTTTGCCCAAAAAATCCCTTTTTATATGCATACAGCCACAGAGCTGGCCACTTTGAAACCTTTGGGCGACCAGGCTCCGGAGGGTGTCCTGGGCACCTCCAATTACTTTTTCTATCACCCGGAGTCAGAAAAAAACCAGGAGTTTGTGCAAGCATTCCGGGACAACTATGATCGATATCCCACAGTGGGAGCCTTGTATGGATATACTGCGGCCAAGTTCATTGTTGAAGGCCTGAAAAAGGCCGGAGAGGTGGATACCGAAAAGTTCATCGACGCAGTGGAAGGAATGAGCGTGGACAGCCCGGTGGGTGAGCTGTCTTTGCGGGCTTACGACCATCAAGTCATGTTTCCCATGTTCATGGGCCAGACCACCAAGGACCCCAAGTACGACTTTTTGGTGGCCAAGGACATTGTGACCATTCCCGCAGACCAGGTTGTTCCTTCCTTGGAGGAGATAAAGGAAGCCCGGGGAGAATGATGCCGGTGGTCAGACTTCAGCGCCGCCTCTGGCGGCGGCCGCCAGTTTGATCTGGGATGAAACGTACAATCTGATTTGACGGTTTTACCAGAGGTTTCAGGTGTCAGGTTTCTGGTTTCAGTTAATAATAGAAGATTTCCTCATACTCTCTTGATTTTCCTGACACCTGAAACCTTATAATCCTGTTTCACACGAGTGGCCAGTAAAAACAAAGGCTTATATTTTGAGCTCTGTTGCAAAGAAACGCAAAGTGCGGATAGGGTAATGGACATATCAATGGCTTCCCTAGCCCCTGTGGGGCAACAATTACTGGTTGGTTTGAGCAGGTCCACGCTTCTGTTCACAGTCTGCTCGGGGCTTACTCTGGTCCTGGGGGTGCTGCGCATTCCCAATGTCTTTCACGGCTCTTTGTATATGATCGGAGCCTTTTTAGCCTATTCCCTGTCTGTTGCCATGGGGGGCGGTACGGCCGGATTCTGGCTGGCTGTTGTCGGTGCCCCCCTGGGGGTGGCCCTGATCAGCCTGATTGTGGAGAGGGGGCTCTTCTGCCGGCTGTATGACCGGGAACACCTTATGCTCCTTTTGTTCACCTTTGCCTTTATGCTCATATTTGCCGATCTGGTCAAACTGATCTGGGGATCGCAATACAGATCCATGTCCCCCCCGGACATGCTGGCCGGATATATAAATGTCTTCGGCGGACTGCCCTTTCCCAAATACAATCTGTTCCTGCTGGGAGTTGGGCCTTTGGTTGCACTCGGTTTATGGCTGCTCAATCACAGGACCAAAATAGGCAAGATTGCCAGAGCAGCGGCAGTGGACAGAGATATGGTGGCGGCAATGGGCATTAACGTCAGCTGGGTCTTTGCTGCCGTTTTTGTCATCGGCTGCTTTTTGGCCGGACTGGGCGGGGCCTTGGTAGCCCCGACTCAGAATATCACCCAAGGAATGGATCACACTCTCATTATCGAGGCCTTTCTCATCGTGGTCATGGGAGGGCTGGGCAATATCTGGGGATCTTTGCTGGGAGCCCTGATCTTTGGTTTGACCCACTCCATGGGTATGCTGATTATACCTCAGTTCGCCATTGTTCTGCCTTACCTGGCCACGGTGATAGTCCTGCTGTTTCGGCCGAAAGGTCTTTTGAAGGCCACGTGGTAAAAGGAGCAGAATCGATAACAGGATGAATGTATGTCAACATTGCGTGAATTTCCCATGAAAAAAACAGCTTTCAGTGCCCTGTGTCTTCTGGCTCTTTTTTTCCTGCCATCTTTTATACCCCGTTACTACGTTTATCTGCTCTCACTCATCGCCGTAGCCGGCCTCCTGGCCCTGAGTCTGAATCTGGTCCTCGGCTTTGGCGGGATGTACCAATTTCATCACGCGGTGTTTTACGGTGTGGGGGCCTATACCTGCGCCCTGATGTTCACTAAAACCGATCTCCCGGCCTGGCTCTGCTTTCTCTCCGGGCCAGTCCTGGCCGCTTTTCTGGGGCTGATAATGGGGCTGATCTGTCTGCGTTTGATCAAGCTGTACTTTGGAATGCTCCAGATATCCCTGGGATCGCTGGTCTGGGCTATTGTCTTTCGCTGGTATTCATTTACCGGCGGAGACAACGGGATCCATGGCATTCCTGTTCCAGCGGCCCTTTCTTCCACTTCAGGAGCCTATTATTTTGCCGTGGCCGTAGCAGCTCTCTGCATCCTTCTCATGTATACAATTATTCAGTCCCCCTTCGGCAAGACTCTGCAAAGCATCCGCGACAATCCGGAGCGGAGCCAAGCGGTTGGGGTCAACGTCCGCTTACATCAGCTGATTGGCCTGATCTTGGCCTCTTTTTTCGGGGGAGTGGCCGGAATCTTGTTTGTCGCTGTGGAAGGCTCGGTCTTTCCGGACTTGCTGTTTTGGACCCTGTCCTTGGAAATCCTGATCATGTGTTTATTGGGAGGGTGGTTCACCTTTCTTGGCCCCCTTTTGGGAGCAGCTATTATTGTCAGCTTGAGAACAGTGGTTGGGACATACACCGAGTACTGGACCATGATTATGGGTATTGTGCTTGTCCTGCTCATCTTCTTTCTTCCCCAAGGGGTCCTGGGCTACCTTGTGGATAAGCTGAGCTCAGGCCGAAAATACGAGGTGCGGGAGGGAGAGATTTAGATGCTGCGTGTGGAAAAGGTGCAAAAGACCTTTGACGGGTTCATGGCGGTCAAGGAAGCCAACCTGCAGGTATCCCGGGGGGAAATTGTGGCCACTATCGGCCCGAACGGAGCCGGAAAGACCACCCTTTTCAACCTGATTACCGGCCAGTTGCGGCCGGATCAGGGAAAGATCTTTTTCCAGGAGGAAGATATAACCACTCTTGCTCCTCATCGCATCTGCAGGAAAGGGCTGGCCCGTTCATTTCAGGTTGTGAATGTCTTCAATAGATTGAGTGTCTTTGAAAATGTGCAGGTTGCAGTCCTCTCCCGGGAGAAAAGGACGATGAATCTTTTCCGTTCCTGCGCCAAGATGTATGTTCAAGAAACGTGGGACATTCTGGAAAAAGTGGGACTGAATGCCAAGGCTGGACATATAAGTGCCACCTTATCCCATGGCGACCAGAAGGTGCTGGAAATGGCCATTGCCTTGGGCAATGATCCCAAAATGCTCATCCTGGATGAACCGACAGCCGGGATGTCCCCGGAGGAAACGGCCCAAGCCATGGCCTTGATACAACGTCTATGCAGCGATCTGGGGCTGACCATCCTGCTCTGCGAACATGATATGAACTTTGTATTCTCCATCGCCCACAGCATTATGGTCATGCATCAAGGCAGGAGCATAACCCAGGATACTCCGCAAAATATCCGGGAGGACAAACAGGTCCAGGAAGCCTACTTGGGAGAGGCCTTAGCATGTTAGAGCTCGAAGATATCCACACCTATTACGGCTTAAGCCATATATTGTTTGGGGTATCCTTGCAGGTGGCTCAAGGGGAAATCGTCTGCCTGTTGGGCAGAAACGGAGCTGGAAAAAGCACGACCATGAAGAGCATTATCGGGCTGGCTCCCCCCAAAAGAGGTACTATTCGTTTCCAGGGCCAGGTCATATCCGGGTTGAAACCCCACCTGATCGCCAGACAAGGGATCGGGTTTGTTCCCGATGACCGGAGGGTCTTTGCCGATCTCAGCGTCAGGGAAAACCTGGAGATATCCGAGCGAAAAAAGTCCGGGGACAACTCCTGGAATCAGGAAAAAATATTTCAGTTTTTTCCAGTACTCAAAGAGATCGCCTCCCGCAAGGCCAGCTACCTCAGCGGCGGGGAACAGCAGATGCTGACCATAGCCAGGGCCTTATTGACCAACCCCAAGCTTCTCCTCCTGGATGAACCTATGGAAGGCTTGGCCCCCCAGGTGGTCAAAACCCTCGAACAGCAAATTCAGGCCTTGGGTGAACAGGGAATGACGGTTTTGCTCACCGAGCAGAACTGCCATATAGCTCTAAACTTAAGCCAGCGCATTTATATCATTGATAACGGGATGATTCGATATCAAGGAACAGTGGAGGAGCTGCAGGCCGACGATGAGATCAAAAGAAAATATCTTTTGCTGTAATTTGTATCCAGGCAGCCCAACCTTTTTTATCTGTTCCTGAAGAACTCTTGAGGACTGCATAAACAGGTATCCATAAACGCTGATCAGGAGTCCGAACGTACAATCCCAACCAAAGGAGTCCAAGATGTGTGCACCAGTCAAAATGCTTAAGTGTCTTGCCGTTACAGGGATGGGCTGTCTTCTGGTCTTGGGCCTTTGTTTTCCTCTCCAGGCCCAAAAGTTCAAAAAAGAATACAGGATGCAGGTCAATGTCGGGCCCACGTTTTATTGGGGAATGGGGGCCACCAAGTTTTCCGAACTGGTCAAGGAAAAGACAGATGGGAAGATCAATATCAAACCGTATTTCGGCAGCTCTCTGCTCAAGGGAGCCCAGCTCAAGTCCGCCCAATTGGTGTCCAAAGGGGTCATTGACTGCGCCTTTGAATCCACCATCAATATCTCCCCCGTCATTCCGGAATGCAACATCTTTTCCCTGCCCTTTTTCGTCAACACCTTTGAGAACGTAGACAAGTTGGAAATCGGGAAGACCGGAGAGGCCATATTTGAGGCCATGCAGGACAAGGGCCTGGTTGGATTGGCCTGGGGGGAAAACGGCTTCCGCCAGCTGACCAACAGTGAGCATTCGGTTAAAAAACCAGAAGACCTTGATGGATTGCGTATCCGGGTTGTGGGCAGTCCGATTTTCATTGATATATACAGGCAGTTGGGAGCCGATCCAGTAAATATGAACTGGGGCGATGCAGTGACTGCCTTTCAGCAGGGCGTGGTGGATGGACAGGAAAACCCTGTCGGCGTGCTGGTCCCGGTCCAGATCTATCAGTACCACGACTATGTGACCATGTGGAATTATCTGGTGGATCCCTTGATCATTTACTGGAACCAAGAGCAGTGGAACGAGTTTCCTGAAGATATACAAGAGGCCATTCAAGAAGCGGCCACTGAGGCGGCCAGGTTTGAAAAGGCCCTGTGCCGGGCCGGATTGGATGACGGAGAGTCATTACATATCCTGGAGGAGGAGTTCAACTATAGCATGGAAGTTCCCAATCCTTTGCAGTTTTTGGAGAGCAAAGGAATGACGGTGAACACCTTGAGCGATGAGCAAAGAAAAGCCTTCATTCAGGCCACAAAGCCCATATACGACAAATGGGTGCCCAAAATCGGGACGGATCTTTATGAGCAGGCTCAGGAGGATATGGGGCGATAGATGCGCCTGCAAAAAGTCAGAATTGCAGGCGCAGAGGACAGATGACAGAGGACAGATGACAGAAGAATCAGAGGAAGAAGCTTGCGGACCAAGATGTGACCGCGGGATACTCTCTTAAAAATATGCTTGAAATTCTCCCGCGCATTTTGTGTATTCCGCGGTTCATAAATCTGTTGCCTTTTGCCAAGAAAGGCTTGCGTTGGGGATGAAGCATCCCTCCAGTAAGAACCGGATCTATTCGTAGGCCGCCCTTGCCCCAAGGGCAGGCCATCTTCAAGGTTAAGCATTTTTTCATACGAGCCCCGCATTTGGCGGCGATGAAAAGGTTAGTTGCTTATGACTGGAAAAGGGAAGTATCGAATCGATCACTGTCTGGCTGCCATCATGCTGGGGACCATGGCTTTGATCGCTTTTATCAATGTCATCAGCAGGTTCTTTTTTCACTTTTCTTTTGCTTCCACTGAAGAGATCACCATCAACCTGTTTGTTTGGCTGACTGTGGTGGGTACGGGGTTGGCCTTTGAGCGGGGCGGTCAGCTAGGCATGGTCACCATATACAACCATTTGCCTGGATCAATGCAAAAGGGCGTGGTGGTTCTCAGCTCTTCCCTGGCTTTGATTCTTTTTCTGTTGGTCGACGTGTACATGATCCAGGCCATTTACGACGAAATCACCCTGTTTCAGGCCACTTCAGCCGGGCTGGGCATCCCGGTGTGGATCTACTATGCCGGAGTGCCTGTCCTTTCCATATTCGTATTTCGAGGAATCGTTCGGGATGCCCGCAACCGGCTGCAAGCTTTGAAGGAGCCTGATGATTAGTACCGGATCATATGCGTATTGTCCGGTATCGGCACGAAACCTTTCTTCCGGAGGCAAAGCTGACCTATGGATGTCCTGGTCATCGCCGGCACATTTGTGCTCCTTATGCTCTTGGGAGTTCCCATCGGGACTTCTTTGGGCATATCGGCGGTAATCACCATTTATACCTTTGATCTGGGAATGGGCATGCTGGGAGTGAATTTTTCCTCCGGCATCGCCTCCTTTCCTCTGTTGGCCATTCCCTTTTTCGTCCTGGCCGGGGTTTTGTTGCAGCGGGCCGGTCTGGCGGCCATTATCGCCCGGTTTTTTGAGCTTTTGGTGGGCAAATCCACAGGCGGTCTGGCCATGGTGGCCGTGTTGACCTGCATGTTCTGGGGGGCCATGTCCGGATCCGGGCCGGCCACAACTGCCGCAGTAGGCCTGATATTGCTCGCGCCCATGATCAGGCATGGCTATGACAAACATTTTGCCGGAGCGGCCATCGCCAATGCCGCCGATCTGTCTATCATCATTCCGCCCAGCATCGCATTTATCATCTATGGAAACATAACCAGTGTCTCGGTCAGCGCCCTGTTTGTGGCCGGGATCATCCCCGGCCTTTTGACCGGGCTGGCCACCTTGCTGGTGGCCTATATCATCTCCAGGAAACGGGGATATCGCGGACTTTCCAGACGAGGAACCCTCATGGAAATCCTGCAGGGTCTGCGGGATTCCATTTGGGCCATCCTGGCCCCGATCATCATTCTGGGCGGCATATACACCGGTGTGTTCACCCCCACTGAGGCCGCTGTGGTGGCTGTGTTTTACAGCCTGTTCATTGCTCTGTTCGTTTACAGAACAGTTTCTTTCTCCGATCTGTTGGATATCCTGGTGGAGGCCAGCATTACCAGCTCCGTGATCATGTTCATCGTGGTTTTTGCCGGGATCTTTACCTGGGTAGCCTCGGTGACCGGGATCATCGATCTGGCGGCCAATTTCATAGTCCAGGTCTCCCCTAATAAAGTGGTCATGATCATCCTGGTCAATTTCCTCCTCCTCGGACTGGGCATGATTTTGGACGCCATATCCATATCTTATCTGATCATGCCCATCCTCATCCCTGTTTTGGCCGCTTTTGACATAGATCCCCTGTGGTATGGGGTGATCTTTATTTCCGCTCTGGCTATTGGTCAGGCCACTCCACCCGTGGGGGTGAACCTGTTCACTGCCGCCAATTTGATCAAAGGAGATATCGATTCCTTGGCCAAGCAGGCCATCTGGTTTGTCCTGGCGGATGTTGTCATCCTGATCATTTTATCTTTTTTCCCCATTCTCTCCCTGTATTTACCTATGTCAGCCGGTCTGTACTCCCCGTAAAGCTCGTATGTGATTTTGGTAACAAGTTTGACATGTTCGTAGCATGAATTAGGAGATAAGAACGAGCGTGAAAAAAGGAGTTGTCGGAAATGCAAGGAGTTGAGCCTTGGCTATGTATAGGCCGGGCTATTTGAGAGCACAAAGGAGAAGACATGACTCAGCTAACCAACCCCCTGGAGATATTTAAGCTTTTAGATAATTCCAATTGCCGGCAGTGTGGGCAATCGACTTGTATGGCTTTTGCCGCATCCGTATTCCGGGGGCAACAGGACTTAAGCGAATGCCCCAAGCTGGATGCAGAGACAGTGGACAAGTTTTCAGCCAAGACCCAAACGCAGACCTCCCCGGATCAGGAGGTGGAGGAAACGGTCAAGGAGCTGAAAAAGGAGATTCCCAAAGTCGATCTGGCGGCTGCGGCCAAGCGTTTGGACGGAAGGTACAGAAATGGAAAAATAA
>CAZUER010000044.1:0-26508 GCA_964619345.1 uncultured Desulfohalobiaceae bacterium | reverse complement strand
GACTGTTTTGTTTTCCAGAGATCATATTGGAGCTGAAGCTTGAGCCAACCTTCGGGTGATCGGCCAAAGACTTTTGATAATCTCAATGCCATTTCAGGACTAATTCCTGATCTCCCATTTAATAGTGCCGATAAAGTCTTTCTAGTTACGCCAAGCGCTCTTGCCGCTTCCGTGACATTGATATTAAGTGGTTCCACACAAAAATCTCTTATAATTTCGCCTGGATGAGGCGGATCATACATAGCCATTTTTCCCCCTAATGATAATCTTCATAATTGACATTATATGCATCACCTTGTTGAATCTTGAATGTAATTCGCCAGTTCCCGCTAACTTTGACCGCCCAAGTTCCTTTACGATTTCCTTTGAGTGGATGGAGATCAAGGCCTGGCAAATCCATATCTTCAAGAGTTTCAGCTGTTTCAAGGAGAGCGAGTATCCTCCTGATCCGAACTACTTGTTGGGGATCAACACCGCTTGAGATACCGGATTCGAATAAGTGTTTTAGCCCTTTATGTTTGAATTTTTGAATCATGTGACTACACGTATAACCTGCAACGTGTCAGGTGTCAAACACCTGTTTTCAAGGTTTGACTTACGTAAGTTATTCACATATCAAGAAAACAATACTATGCAAGGCTGTTTTCTAACCCCGATGAAATCCTGCGCAGCAGGGTAGCCCCCGGCTACATTTCATGGGGTAAACCCTGATCGCAAAAAGGGTCGCAAGCGGCAATTTAGCCTAGTCGCAATCCTTGCTCGTGGTCTCATTTCGAGAGCTTTTTTTTGTGGGTACCAGGTGGATTGGCAAGAAATAAATGAACAGTTTTGGCTGGGGCTTCAGATATAATAGTAGATGGAACGGGACTCAAAGCCCCTTCATTTTCCGTACCCGGGGTATCCGCGAAGAACGACTGTGGTCTGCATTTGGCGTGGTGGCAAGATCGACTCGGTGGTTGCCGGTCTTGATCATAGATAGGATATACTTCACCTCTTGTGGAGCGGGAGTTAAAAGCGAAGTGGTTTTCTCGATCAGGTGAACAAAGGCTCCATGTCCTGTTCAGCTACCAACTGGCTCATAGCTGACTCTGGAGGCGATTGTTCAAGGCGGGCTGCAGCATCAAGGATATGCGGCAGAACGGAGAGGTCCCCCGTGCTGACCACAAAGACGTCTGGTATCCCCAGGACCCACTGTATGGCCGATTCAATTGCTTTTGGGTCAGTCAGGGGTTCATACCAGGTTGCATGAGACCAGCGCCGTCCAGGGTACTTCCGGCGGGCTGCGGATTTGATGACCTGCAAGGGGAGTTCTTTCAGCCGGCAGTATTGGAGCAGTTCGTTAAATGCATCCGCATACTGCTTATTCTGCATCAGCGGGTAATTGCACGGGACCAGCACGGAATCAAAGGCATGCCGCTGCAAGGTCTCCATGTGGCGCTGGGGGGCCTGAAAACCGTGCCCGGTTATCCCGATAAAGCGTGTCAGGCCTTTTGCCTTGGCTTCAACCATATAATCCAGGGCGCCGCCCTCGGCCATGACAAACTCCCGCTTGGTCTCGTCAGTAAGATTGTGGAGCTGGAGCAGGTCAACAGAATCCACCCGGAGACGATCCAGGGACCGCTGCAGCTGTTCCTTGGCCTGTAGATAACCACTGACATCGATTTTGGTGGCCAGGAAGAAATCTTTCCGATGGTGCTCCATCCATTCACCGACCCTGAGCTCGGCGTCACCATAGCCTGGTGCGGTATCGATGTGGTTGACACCGTATTTATAAAGCAGATCCAGAGCTCGGGCGGCTTGGTCCTGATCGGCATCCTTGACGGCAAATGATCCGAATAAAATCCGGGTGCTAAGGTGACCGGCTGAACCGAATGGTCTGGTTTGAATTGGAGGCATGAGCTATCTCTCGTGGATTTGAGGATTTATGTTGGGTTCCCCTTAAAAGGGAATAATATGGTATGTTTCACTTGAAAGATGAATTTATTCATAGGGCCTTATAGCCGTTATGCCACGATTAACACCACCGTTGAGGCTTTCCGTGAAGGCCGTCAGCGTACTTTATGGAGTCGACTCAGATTGTTTGTTCGGCGCACCCGTCTCGACCAACATGTCAAGTACTGGGTTTATGAAGGACTGGTAGATCCAGAAGTCGATGTCTTGGTCGTCGGCATCCAATCGATTGAGACCCTCGGCATCAGCAAGCTCGTTGTAGGCTTCGATCTTGTCGAAATCCGAAAAGCTGGGCAGTAACGCGAGTATCATATTCTCCAGTTGAGAGACCCAATGACCGTCGAACGTCCCGAGACGCAGGTCCGAAGTGTCGCGCAAGCCGGAGACAATGTCGGGTCGTTCCACCTCAGTAAGGTCCGCCAGTTTGTGGACCAGCTCATCAAGCAGCATAAAATCTCCGTCTCTCTGCCGACAGCTTCGGATAACCAGATGGAAAAAGCGCCAGCTTTTTCCAGTCCGAGTTCAACCGGTTGGACGAATATTGCTCTTATTGGCTTTCTTCAAATCAGCAAGTCGTTCCTTAATATGTTCTCGATCAATTACGTTGGGGACTTTTAGGCCTTGTTTTAAAATTTTTTCAGCCTTTTTAAAGTCTTTTGCTATGCCAAAATTCCATAGCCAGTATAAATCAGACCATCCAATCCATCCGAATCCCCAATCCGGTTCAATACCGAGCCATTCCCTAAACAGATCATCTGTTTTTTCGGATTTGCCTTGTTTGAAGTAGCATTCAGCCAATGAAATACGAATTTTGCCGAGATTTCTGACATCTTTGTCAAGCATTCCGTGGTGCATTTCCACATATGCTTCGCAAAAAGAAAGTTTGTGTTTCTCAAACGATTTATCTCTTATACTCGCATTATGGAGGTTATCCGCAAAAGTAGACGCCCAATAAAGCATATCGTATATTGTCGCCCCCCCAACATCTAACTCGTAAATAGATTGGGCTTCAGCCATTTTCATTAACTTCAATAGGTAATCCCATATTTTTAGACCATGTTTGCTGGACGCAATTGAGTCGTTTGATCTCTCTGTTATATCCTCCTGTCTTATTTCACTTCCGATTTTTTCTAATAAAGTTCGAAATCGGGCCGAATTGAAATAAAGTTCGTCAAGGTCAAGCATGCTTTTTCCTTTTTGGGTCCAACGTGGCCCTCACCGGCGGGGGTGGAGCGCAGCGGAATCCCCCGTCCGTGTGCGAGGCATTGTTGGCACCTCACTTGAACTATGGCGCCTCACTTTTATTGTGTAGTCCCAGTCTTTCTGCCAAACTGACAGCAGAAAGGGACTCTTGGGCAAGGGCCTGAAGTATATTTTGCGACTGGGCCCCTGACTGGGCCCCCTTGCTGGTGAGCTTGTTCTGGTTCTTTTTGTTCCGCAGGCTTTTCAACAGCTCCATATTCCTGGACCTTGACGATAATCCGGAATACATCGTCCTCGATCATCTGCGGATTTTCCCTGCCATACCGGTTCAGAAAGGCACAGATGGTCTGGTACACATCCTGGTTCAGCTTGTCCCGGCATTTCTTGAATTCCAGGTTCAAGCCTTCGCCGTATTGGATGAGCTTTTGTATGCGGGATTGGTTAGTCATTTTGGCTCACGGTTTTGGGGTTCACGGTTCATGGTTATTAAGAGGTTCATGGTTGAAGAAGAAAGGATTCGTCGTTCTTAAATCAAAAACCTTTATGCCTGCTCCAAGAGCAAATTCCGAAAGGGGTGTTGGTTTTTCCAGCGGTAAGTATGAAAATCACGTTCGTCTGTGCTCACGATGCGGCCTTCACCGCTCTCTTCAGCAAGGAGCACAAGTGATGCATCGGCCAAGTCCATGGGTAAGTCACGGAATTGGTGCATCAATATATTGATCCGGGGAAAATGAGAGGCGTCCATGACAAATAAACCAACTCCATATGATTCTAGAGTATGCAGCCAGGCCAGGGTCTTTGTGACGCCGATACGTCCAAACATAAGGTGCACACACTCTACGAGCACGGGCCATGTGGTCATGAGATGTTCGCGATTGTTGCGAAAGAAATCACGACAGCGCTGATGATAGGCATCACGACAATCCATCAAGGCCAGCCATGCACCGGTATTCACCAGGATCATGGTTTCCCCCCGCATTTGTTTGAAAAATCCATCCGGCTTTTGTAGGTCTGGGACAGGTGTTCATCACTCTCAATGCAGCCTACGAAGCCAATTTCCTCCAGTGCTTGATAAAGCGGGGAATCAGCGGTAGCAGCCACAGGGGAAGCCTCTGTCTTTGCAGACGGCAAGCCATGGCGTTTTTTGACAAATTGAACAAAGTCCCACACTTCCTTTTGCAGATTCGGAGGCAGAGATGCGATTTCACTTTGAAGGTCTATTGTGGACGTCATAGTGTTTCTCCTGTGCTCAACAACCTACTGCCAATGCTTATGTCCATGCCTTTTCCCGAGTCGTTTTTTTCTGGACCAAATCGCTTGCCCCATGAAACAGCACCGAACTGAAGGTGCTCCTGTCTTTGGCAGGGTTTCATTGGGGTTGAATCAGTGCGGATAACTTTCAATCAATTGTCTTTAATTAAAATCGAGTAATTGCAGTAGGCGATCCCTGGCTAATATCCGATATCGCCGGGGAGGATTTATTATTTCGTGGTAGCCGTTGTGCTGCCATTCCTTACACTTAGATGTACGTTTTTGGAACTAAAATGATGATTCTAAGACATCCACAGGGCCTGATTTTGAGCAGTTATACAATCATTTAGGCAGCATAGAGAGGTCCGACCCCACCCTCCCTTCATAAAGTTAACGATGCAGCGACAGGGAACTCTCTGCAACTCTTTTCTTTTTGATTGATCTCCCTTGATCTGAGAATCTATCAGGATCTCATATATTGGGTTAACAGATTGAGAAGGTTCACGTAATAAATAAATTATCTTTCTCCATTCCTGAAATTCAATGAAATGTCAAGTTTCCGTTTCAATTTAACGGACCCAGAAGAAGATCGCGGAAAAAGCCCAGGTCTCCCTGGCCGCAGTGTCCCTCATTGTGGCCGGCAAATCAAAGTCCAAACGGATAGAATGCATTATTCGGGTGAGGTGGAAAAGGCACTTGCAAGGGGCAGAAGGAGTAGTCCATGTCAGGAGCTAAGGAATGCTAAGCCGTCTGCGGGGAAGACCGGAGCGGAAAACACACACAGATGGGGCGGGTTAGCCTTTTTATTTTTTCTAAAAACCATTTCTGTACTTTCTGTAATCATGTGGTGCATGTTCTTGGCCATTTTCTATCGCATGTAGCTGTCGAACTGCCAGAACTGTCCAGGAGCAACGATAGGCAACCCTCGGTATTCTGCGAGATCGAGCAGGTCCTTGTCACCAGTAACGATACAGTTTGCTGAAGTTGCTACGGCTAGCGCCAGCACGTTGTCGTCATCGCGGTCACGGCAGACTCGCTCAGCCAGCGGCTCCGGAGAATGAAGAACCGCGCGGGTGCGAACAAGCGCGGTAGCGGCCGCAGACTCTTCGGCCGTGAACCCGAACTTCGATACCAGTTTGGTCTCGAACTCGTTGAGGATGAAGTCTGAGATGAGTATGGTGTGTCTGAGAGCGCAGTGCTCCAGTAGTTCATGGCAGGTGCCGCGAGCTATGAAGGCGGCAATGAGGACGTTGGTGTCGATGACAAGCTTCAAGAGACCTTCTCGAATACATCTTCGTCTGTGAAGACCCCTCGTTCGGCCGCCTTCTGGACCATTCTGCCTCGCAGATCCCTGAATCGTCGTAGGAACAGGTAGTCACGCAGCGATTGCTGGACAATCACGCTCCGAGAAACGCCGTCTTCCTGCGCCGTCCTATCGAGTTCCTGACGGATATCTTCTGGAATGCTGATGGTGAGTGTGCTCCTCATGGCTTCTACCCCCTTTCTTCTGCCATTGTTGTATTATATCTCATTACACAAAGGGCTGACGAATGTCAAGTCTCCTCGTGGCGAACAGCCTGCTCACCTGCCGGTGTGAGCGCCAGAGGAACACCGGTCAGAGTGCAGCAGAAAGGTTAGCCCAAGGCTTTTCTGAGCACGGAAAAAGAACTGGTGCTTCAATCGTTAACGTCTCCGCGTAATGTTTCATACCATGTATCCATGCTCCGATATACGAACATCGCCGGCATGTATCAACGCGCGTACTTTCTCAACGAACATGCTCAAGTCCCATCCTCCATTTCGGCTGGCGTATCCCTCACAAGATATTCTCAAGTTTCCGGTTATCATTTCAATTGTAATGATAAGCCAAACTTCGTCTCTCGTAAGTAATTTTGTGTTTTGATTAGCCCAGACAAGCTTACGTGCCAATTCCAAGGATAGTCCGATGATCTCCAAAAATTGAACAATGCCAATGATATTGTGTACACTCGGACCAAGCACATTTCTCGAAGTCAACTTACATCCAAGGAGGCAGCCATGGACACTTCCAAATACGTTCAAATTTTTATGGATTTTCAAAGAGTCAACTTGGGGGAAAAAACAATCAAAAACTATCAGAAACAGACTTTTGCTCGAATTGATGGCCAGAGGGAGACCAGATCAGCTTGAAAGCCATTCGCTGAACTCTTCTCGTATCTTCTTATGGGAAATTCCCTTGCCTTGACCGAGCTCACGAAGACCTTTGCGTACACCGGCAATGAAATTTATACGCTCCTGGATATCTTCCCAGGTGGTACTTTCCGGATGGCGATCACCTCGGAAACCGCCTGCGCAATTGCCTTTCCTAAAACCAAATGTTGATGTTCGTCCAAATGAATACCGTCGACAGGGCTGGCTTCGATCACAGTGGATGTATCGAAGTAATAGGTTGAATATTCCTCCGATATTTTTTTAAGCTCAGGGCCAAGACCAATGTCTCTGTTCTCAGCCCCGAAAAACTTATTTGCTATTTCGCCTTTAGGTTTTAATATCTTAGGTGGCACAACAACCATTATGTCAGGTATAGGCATTTCCGGTTCTATCGGGGCTTGACGTATGTGATTTATAAGCTTAGCGGTTCCCTGAGCTGACAACCAAGCATTATTATAATGCATACACTGAAAATCATTAGTGCCAAGCATTAGAATCACCAGCTTTAGTGGAGAATGCATTTCAATAACTTGCGATAGACCCTGAGAGCCGTCTCGGCCATCTTTAAATGGATCACTCCAAGCGGTTCTTCGTCCGTTCAGGCAATTCTCAATTACGCGGACATTATTGCCTATTGCAATCAGAGATAATTCCAATACTCCTGGCCATCTTTTATTAAATGGGAGACGTTGTCTTGTATTGGGGATAATTCCCCAGGTAATACTATCGGAATATACGAGAATCTGTTCCATGCTCTTTTATTGATTCCTTATTGAGGGATTTTTCATCGCCAACAGGCTGAGACCTTGCCATAGATGATGAGCAGGACTCGAGTTCTCCGGTAATACAAGATTGAGCTTCTCCTTAATCTTCCCTTCTCTGAGATACCCATAGTTAGGCTATTTATAGCCATTTATGGAATACATACGGCATTACCATGATCCAGATGAGAAACAGCAACCATAGCCGTCCATTCAATACCTTGTAGTCAGCCAAGAGCTTACTCCAGGTATGACCCGCAATGAAATAGCCAAATCCGAATTCAAATGCAATGGTGGCAAGCAACCAGCAAGCGCCTATGAGCCATGCTTGGCCGGACGAATCGATCGGCCACAGTCGACTGAGAACCCACACGAGAAGGCCGGTGAGGAGAATGCCCGTACCCGTGGAGATTTGATGCGCCGACAATTCCGAAACGCGTTTACCGTATGTGGTCTCACGGAGCACACCGTTCGCAATGGCCACGATGGCCAGCAAGAACCAGCATAGTAAATATCTGGTCAGCATCGATTCCGATCCACCACGACGAACAGGTTATGATTTTTAGTTCGCAGGGATTTGTATCACCATTGGCTGTGGGGACGGAACGGCAAAATATGGATTAAAGTCAACTTGAAGCAATATGTGGGATCCTAATCCATTGATTCTTCTTTCCTCTGTTATCTGTCCTCTTGGCCTGCATTTTGCTTCTATTGCAGGCGCATCTATGAGGCAACGACATCTTGTAATCCTTTACCCGGCTTGAACTTGACCACTTTGCCGGCCGGGATGGTTATCTCCTCACCGGTCTGGGGATTGCGGCCTTTGCGTTCTTTGCGCTCGGCCACAGAAAAGGTTCCAAAGCCGGTCAGGGTCAGTTTCCCCTCAGCGGTCAGCGATTCCTGAATTGCGTCTAGACATCCATTCAGGGCTTTTTCTGAAGCTGATTTGGTGAGGTTGGCCTGCTGGGCGATCTTGGCAACGAGGTCTGCTTTGGTCATGGCTAAGCTCCTTGGGTAGGTTTTGTGTTTGTCAAGTTATATTACTTACAGCTTATGCCCCAATTCGCAGCAAAAGTCAAGGAGGACGCAGGAGCCATGCCCATACCAGCTGTTATAGACGCCCACGCCCACTGCGGGATCATGGACCAAAATCCGTCTCAGGGCATAGATGACTACGCCCGGGAACTGTCCGGTACCGGTATTCAGGGCGCAGCTCTTTTTTCACCAGTGGCTGAGATATATGATCGGAACGATCCCTTTTTTAAAGACAATTCAAAGTGGCGTTCCCGTAGACAGGCCAGCAATGCATATCTGTTGTCCCTGGATCCAAAGGATCTGACTGTGTATCCCTATTTTTTCATCTGGAATGATTTTGCCGTTGAGCAGCTCTCTTCACAGCACCGGGGGATTAAATGGCATCGGCATCCAGAGGAGCCGGTCTACAACTACCAGGATCCTAAATGTCACCAGGCTCTGGAAGTGATCAGACAAAAAAACTTGCCAGTGGTCCTGGAAGAGGAGTTTGAAAACACCCTGTATTTCGTTCAAGAGCTGGCGGCAGGAATAGCGGTGATCATACCCCATTTGGGCCTGCTCAACGGAGGATTTCAGACCCTGGCCCGGGCTGGCATATGGGATCTGGAAAATGTCTGGGCGGATACCGCCTTGGCCTCTGAGCAGACCATTGTGGAGTATATTCGGCGGTATGGACCTGAAAAGCTGATGTTCGGCTCGGACTTTCCATTCAGCTCTCCGGGTCGTGAACTGAGCAAAGTGCGCAGCCTGGAGCTTGATCCTGGAATGGAAGAAGCTGTTCTGGGCGGAAACTTTTTTCGCCTGCAAGGACTCGTTGACGAATGAATAAGCCCATCGCCTCCATCTGCCACGGGCAGCAGGTCCTGGCTGCCGCCGGAGTGGTCAAAGGCAAGACCTGCACCGCCTAAAAGTGGACGCGTTAAGCGTCCCGCACCGGTATGACCTGGAATTTGCAAAGCTTGTCCTGAGCCAGGGCTGCTCCCTGTTCCAGGTCCAAAATCCAGCCTTTGGACTTGGTCTGGTGGTCTGAACTCCAAAGCCTGGTTATGCCCTTCAGCTGCTCCAGGGGCGGGGCACACACTTCTTCCAGGCTTTGCCTGGGCTGGAGCAGGCTGAGCAATTCTTCCAGGGTGGGTAGCCTCCAGGAAGCGGAATGTGTGGTTTGGTGGGTAACGAAATGTTCTGCCTGTTGCTGGGTTAAAGGGACCCTGGAGAGACTATAACTCCAAACCAGGCCGGTGGCTGCGTCCAATACGCCCTCCTGATGGGCATGGAAATCATTCTCCAGGTAGCCTTGAGGCTGCAACAGCCTGTCCAGGAGGGGCTCAAAGGCGGGCTGGGTGCTGCCGGTAAACAGTGGCTCTTTGCGCAGGGGCTTGCCACCCAAATCCCAGGTGTAAATCTGGGGTTCGGGCATCCGGCAAATCTCTTCTCGCCTTTGGCTCCATTCCTTTTCCAAGCCCTGCAAGGCCTGCTGCATGTCTGAGGCCGTTGCAAAGCGCTGTCCAGGATCCGGGGCCAAGGCTTGGTGCAAAAAAGCACTCCATTGCCGTCCCAACAGTCCATCCTCCCTGGATGACCAATGGGTGCTGTCCGGTAGTTGACAGGTGATCATTCGATACAGGACTGCGGCCACGGAGTACAGATCCGCCCTGGGTTCAACCAGGTCGGGATTGTCCATTTGTTCCGGGGCCGCGTAATAGGGTGAGCCCACCAGCATCCCTTGGGGATGGGTTTGGACTTCTCCCCGCAACTTGGACAGGCCCAGGTCGATTATCCTGACCTCTTCCAGGAGGTTGAGCATGAGATTGGCTGGTTTAATGTCCCGGTGGACTATGCCCGTCTGATGCAGCTTTTGCAGACCCAGCAAGGTTTGATTGGTGATTTGTAAGGCTTTTAACGGTGAGATGGGCCTGCTGGGCAACTCTATTTCCCTGCCTTCGCCGAGAAGCAGGCTCAGATTCAGGCACAGATATTCCTGGACCATATAAGACAACCCGCAGTATTGCCCCCACTCAATGACTCTGGCGATATGGGGGTGCTCAATCCCATGTAGAGTTTGAGCCTCGGCCAGGAACCGACGCTGGATTTCTTCCTGACCCAGCTGGCTGCTTAAGATCGGTTGGGGCCACAAGAGCTTCAGGGACAGAAGCTGATCCTTTTCAGGGTCGAATACCTTGTAAACCCTGGCCATACCTCCCCGGCCCAAGAGACCCAGAATCTTATATTTTCCTATAAAGCGCATGGATTACCACAGACGGTCGGCGTAAAATCTGGGAAAACCCAAGTCCAGAATCTTTTGCGCCGTTTTTTGGATATCATACCGTACACAGCGAACCTGCAGCCGTCTATCGACAGGGTCCCAGAGCACATATTTGGCCCGGTTGTCCCCGTCTCTGGGTTGACCGACACTCCCTGCATTGATCAAGGCCTTGGCTTTGGACAGGGAATAGGTGCCTTCAGTAATGTCTTCCTGGTATACGTTCTGGCCATTGCTTTGTACCAGGCGGAGTTCATGGGTGTGGCCTACAAAGGCCGTATAAGTACTCATATCCAGCATGACCTGTTGCAGTTCCCCCTCCGTGAGCTCAAAAAGGTACTTGGTTACTAAGTCCGGTGGACAGCCGTGGACCAAAAGCATCCCGTGTTCCCTACGGGTGGCGGGCCAGGTGGAGATAAATTCCCGGGAATAGTCCGATAGCAGGGTCTCGGTCCGGGCAAAATGGTCCCTGGTGCTTTGATTGAAATAGGCCTTGGCTTTGGGTCGGATCAGGGCCAACTCGTGATTGCCCAGGATGCAAGGGATGTTTTCCTCTTGCAGGAGACGGACGCAACGGTCGGGCTGTGGCCCATAGCTTATGGCATCACCCAGAAAATAGCATCCTTCGACCTTCTGGCTGGAGATGTCCCTGAGGACTTGGTGGAAGGCCTCCAGGTTGCCGTGGATATCGGAAATGATGGCCAGTCTCATCCGCTCCTCTCTATCAACGTGTTCTCTTTATGGAAAAACCAGTCTATGTTTCTACCAATTCTTCTGTATTCTTGAAAGCCTGGGCAATGGTCTGCAGTTGGTTTTGCAAATGGGTAAATTGCTGCGGATACAGGGACTGGGCTCCGTCGCTTAAAGCCTTTTCCGGATCGTGATGGACCTCGACCATGATCCCGTGGGACCCGACTACCAAGGATGCCCGGCTCAAGGGGATGACCTGGTCCCGGCGTCCAGCCGCATGACTGGGATCGACCAGGATGGGAAGGTGGCTTTCTTTGCGAACCACAGGGACTGCTGACAAGTCCAGGGTATTGCGGCTATGCCGGGCAAAGGTGCGCACGCCCCTTTCACAGAGAACAACCTGGTGGTTGCCTTCTTCCATAAGATACTCCGCGGCCATGAGCCACTCGTCGATGGTGGCCGACATGCCCCGTTTGAGCATGACCGGCTTGCGAGCCTTGCCGGCCATGCGCAATAAACTAAAATTCTGCATGTTTCTGGTTCCAATCTGAATCATGTCCGCATATTCTTCGATCATCTCCAGGGATTCTTGGTCCACTGCTTCCGTGACCACCGGCAATCCTGTTTCTTCGCGTACTCGGGCCAGGATTTTGAGTCCTTCCAGTCCGAGCCCCTGAAAGGCATAGGGCGAGGTCCGTGGCTTGAAGGCTCCGCCGCGGAAGATGGTCGCCCCGGCCTCCTTAACTGCCCGGGCGGTGGCCAAGGCCTGTTTTTCACTTTCCACGGCACAAGGCCCGGCGATGACAGTAAAACCGCTGTTGCCGATCACCGTATTTCCAACCCGGACTTCTGTATCCTGGGGCTGGGTTTCCCGGCTGACCAGTTTGTAAGGTTTGGTCACAGCTATGGTTTCCTTGACTCCAGGCAGTTCCAGGAAAGCGGATTCTTCCACGGTCCCGGTGTTGTAAAGCACAGCCACAGCCACCCGCTCACCTCCGGGTATGGGGCGGGCGGTCATGCCCATGGATTCAATCTTGTTCACCACCTTGTCCACTTGTTCCGGGTTCGCGCCTCTCTGCATGACAATGAGCATGATCAGCCCTCTCTTTTGTGCAATTGGGGAATTTCGATGTTCTGGTTCTTATCCAAAAAAAAACGGCCGCGAGTTTTGCTCGCGGCCGGGAATATATAAAAAACCGCGAGCAGGTATGCCCGCGGTCCTTGATCTTTGGCCTGATGGAAGGTGATCTCAGGAAGCAAAGAATGCGCCGACATACCCCACTTGTGGAGTACGCCACCACCATGACCACAACTTGCTGTGTTCTATAATAATTGAATGCATGTTATGTTTCCTGAGCAAATGCAACTATCAAGTTCAAATTACAGAAACAAAAACTATCCCCTGGTTGTCATCCTGTCAAGCCTTTATGTCCCATACTTGCTGTTTCCAGCCTTGCCCAATTCGATGATTCGATGTGGTGGAATGAATAAAGTTGGAGGATACAGTATGGTTGTATGCACAAACCTCAATATTTACCCACCCATCCCAAAATCCGGCGGATAAAACCGGAATGGGACTCTAGCTCTGTCAAGGGCAGAGGGGCCGGGAGATCGATACTTTTTCCCTGCAAAAGGGCCTGAGGTCGGCGTTGGACCATGTCCTGGGCGGCATCAAGCCCCAGCCTCTCTTCTATGGCCGCCGCAGCTGGTCTTAATTGCGGCTTGCGAAAATCCGGACTGTGGGCGTCGGTGGCCAGGATATGGGCCAGATTATTTTCCATAAGCCGCCAGGCAAAGTCTTCGACTTCCGGACCAAAACGTCCCAAAATACTGGAGGCTGTTACTTGGGTCATAATCCCCATCTGCACCCACTTTTCCAAAAGTGAAGGATCGGAGAATAAGCCGGGGTAGCGTTCTACATGGGCTAAGACAGGCAGTATGCCCTGGGACAGAAAGGACCAGAACAAGGTGTCCATATTGGGGGGGATGAATTGGTGGGGAAACTCAATCAGGACCGCGTTCCCTGCAGCATTTAAGGCCAGAAGCCTGCCTTGGACCAGATCTTCCGGATCAGCGGCGCTGACGTGGATCTCCATCCCCGCATGGAGAGTGACGGCAATTTCGGCCGCGCTCAGGCTGTCCTGTAAAGAGCAGACAGCAGCCTGTATTGTGTGCGGACCGGCAGTGTAAAGACCGGGCAGATAGTGAGGGGTGCAAACGATGTCTGTGATGCCGTCGTCGGCTGCAATGCGGGCCATGTCCAGGGCTTCGGCTTCCGTGTGCGCTCCGTCGTCCAGCCCGGGCAGGATATGGCAATGAATATCGATCATGATGATTTATGCTCTGACCTCTGACCTCTGTCTTCCCCTTTTCCCCGATTCAGAAACTCCCGCACAGTTGGATTGTCACTGGCATCCCGCATTTCACGGGGGTCACCGATTGCAGTCATGGTTTTCTGGCCTGCATCCAGAAAGACGGCCCGGGTGCCGATGGAGAAAATAGAGTCCAGGTCGTGGGTGACTACAATCATAGTGGTCCCCAGGCTGGATTGCAATTCCAGGATAAGTTCGTCCAGACGGCGGGCGCTGACCGGGTCCAAGCCGCTGGAGGGTTCGTCACAGAATAAAATCTCCGGATCCAGGGCCATGGCCCGGGCCAAGGCGGCCCGCTTGCGCATTCCGCCGCTGAGCTCCGCTGGATAGGCCCCTTCTTGTCCCGCCAGGCCGACGAGACTGAGCTTGAAAGAGATCAAGTCCTTTATCTGAGACGATTTGAGCCCGGTATAGATTTCCAGAGGGAGGGCGATGTTTTCGGCCAGAGTCATAGAGCTCCACAAGGCCCCGTGTTGGTACAATACGCCCATGCGCCGCCGGATGCTGCTTTGTTCTGCCTCTCCGGCAGACCAGTAATCAGTTGCCCCGTACAGAATTTTTCCGGCCGCCGGGGGAAAGAGTCCGATGAGGGATTTGAGAAGGGTACTCTTGCCGCTGCCGCTGCCTCCCATAATGATGAGCACCTCACCT
The DNA here is from genome assembly GCA_964619345.1 of uncultured Desulfohalobiaceae bacterium. Taxonomy (GTDB): domain Bacteria; phylum Desulfobacterota; class Desulfovibrionia; order Desulfovibrionales; family Desulfothermaceae; genus Desulfovermiculus. The sequence goes on along the minus strand of CAZUER010000044.1, from coordinate 12,145 downwards.
ATATTTACATCAAAGCTCAACTCACGCATGACCACGGTTCGACCATAAGCCAGGGTGAGATTTTGGATGTGGATAATGGTGGAATCAGAAGTCGGGGATCGGGAAGCAGAGCTTGAGGACGCTGTAGGTGTATTCATCATTCAAAATCTCATTGCAGCAAGAAAGGCTTTGGATTCATGATCATCGTCCCCATATTATATTCCGATCACATCGCAGATAACGGCGAAGAGGCCGTCGACGACAATAATGCCCACTATGATAGTAACAACAGCTGATGTCGCCGCCTGACCCACAGCCTGGGCGCTCCTTCCAGCTTGTAATCCGCGCAGGCAGCCGACAAAAGCAATAATGAATCCAAACACGCAGCCTTTGATCACTCCCAGCCAAATATAGGGCAGGGTGATGGCGGCCATGGTCTGATTCCAATACAGGGGCAGGGATATGTCCAGCATACCCATGCCAACGATGGCTCCGCCCATTATGCCCATTGCATCGGCATAAAGGCAAAGCAAAGGCATCATCAAGACCAGGGCCAAAATGCGGGGTAAGACCAGAAAATCAAAGGGAGAGATGCCTAAAGTATGTAAGGCGTCGATCTCTTCATTGACCTGCATGGTGCCCAGCTGGGCGGCAAAAGCTGCCCCGGTCCGCCCGGCCATAATGATCCCGGTCATCATGGCCCCCATTTCCCTGGTCATGGCAATGCCTACCAGATCGGCCACATAGATCTGGGCCCCGAAGTATTTGAGCTGAACAGCTCCGACAAAGGCCAGGATCAGTCCGACCAGGAGGCTGATCAGGGAAACGATGGGCAGGGCCTGGGCCCCGCAAAAATAGAGTTGGGCCAAAAGGTCCCGAGTCCGAAAAACGGACTGCAGGCTTACGAAGCGGAGCAGAGAGAGAAGGCCCTGGCCCAAAAAGTCGACACCTTCCAAGGCGCCTTGCAGCAAACCTTGGGCCATGGCCCCGAATCGGGCGGTGAAGGGCGGAGATTTTTGGGTATGTGCAGAGGGGGAAGTCAGGGCAGAAGAGGTAGCTAACTGCAAGAGATGGCTCACACCCCGGGGAAGAGAAGACAGATCGATTTCCAGGTCTTTTGACTGGGCCCTGGAGTAAATCTGAAATATGTACGTCATTAGGGTGCTGTCCCAGTTGTTTAGTTGGGAGCTGTCAAAGGATATGCGGGTAATATGCGGATGGCTCTCCCAAACAGAGAACGTTTGGGCTATATCGGGCACTGGTCTGGAGACAAGCCAGTCCCCACTGAGGCTGAGATGGAGTTCATTTTCAATTATTTGGGGTTGAACTTGTGGATGATCCATAAAGAGATGGCCAGAAGTATAAGGTATGGATGAACAAAAAAAGGGTTCCGCGCTACCGGAACCCCTTTTTGAAATGGTCGGGAAGCCCGGATTTGAACCGGGGGCCCCCTGCTCCCAAGGCAGGTGCGCTACCAGTCTGCGCCACTTCCCGTTCAGCCTTGCCTCAGGCAAGTCTGAAATATTTTTTGCGCCAAAGCGCGCAAATACCGTTTGTGTAAATGGGCAAGACCCAACTCCGTTCAAACGAACGGTGTCGATTCTAGCTAAAAGGAGATTTGAAAGCAAGGAGATTTTCTTTTGACTAAGAGAATACCCCGGCGATTTCGGCTCCGCAGTGGCTGCATTTGTTTCCATCCAGGTTGATTTGCCCCAGGGTAAAAGCCCGGCGTTTGATCACCGGCTGCCCACAGGCAGGACATAAGGTGGTCTCACTGTTGTGCCCGGGGACGTTTCCCAGGTAGACATACTTCAGGCCAGCCTGTTTCCCCAGATTATAGGCCATTTCCAGAGTACTCATTGGGGTTGGACCCTTGTCTTGCATGAGATATGCGGGATGAAACCGGGAGATATGCCATGGAACATCGGTCCCCAGGTCATTCACCAGAAAAGAGGCCAATTCTTTGAGTTCGGACTGGGAGTCATTGAGGTCGGGAATAATAAGGGTAGTTACCTCCAGCCACCAGCCCAGTTCTTTAATCGTTTTCAGATTTCGCAAGACCGGTTGGAGCTTGGCCTGACAATAGGAGGTATAAAATTCATTGCGAAATGCTTTGAGGTCCACGTTTATAGCATCAGCATACGGATCCATCTGGTGCAGGCAATCCTTGGTCATGAATCCGTTGCTGACCAAGACATTTTTCAATCCGGCTTCCCTGGCCAGGACTGATGTATCGTACATGAGCTCAAAGAAAATCGTTGGCTCGGAATAGGTATAGGAAATGCTGCTGCAGCCGTGTTTGACGGCTGATTGGACAATATGTTGCGGAGTTATGGTCTGGCCAGTAATCCGATGGGATGACTTTTTCGGCCCCTGAGACAAGCTGTCGTTTTGGCAGAAGGTACAGGCCAGGTTGCAGCCCATAGTTCCGATGGAAAAGCTCCAGCTGCCGGGTTGAAAATGAAATAATGGCTTTTTTTCTATAGGGTCCACATTGGCTGCGGCCACCTTGTCGTAGACAAGGGTATACAAGGCTCCTTTGTCGTTGAAGCGTACACCGCACAGCCCATATTCTCCGGTTTCCAACCGGCAATAATGGCTGCATAAACGGCATTGAACTGCCTGATTTTTGCGGGAGATCCAAAGTTTAGCCGGGTGCATGGGGGCCTCCTTTTCAGCTTTACCTCCGGCAAATCTGAAATTTTTTTTGTGCCAAAACCTAAAAAAGTTTGGCTGATTGATACTCCTGGGGATCAGGAATCAGCAAGTGAGGGACTGCATTGATTTTTAAATACTAAGCATCCATGAAGCAGGGTGTCAATCCAGAGGGGGGATCCATCTTAAGCTTGCCAAGCCGCGATTCTCCGGCTAAGATGAAAAATTATAAAGAGCACTGTTTGTGAGCGGAAGATTCCCAATATGGGTCAATAGACAGTCGGTGTTGATTTGGGGAACTTTTGCCCCCGGGGAAAAGATGAGGCCAAAAAGGAGTGAGGTACATGCAGGATCGCGGCAAAGCCTATAAAGAGGCTGGAGTGAATCTGGAGGCGGCTGACACATTGGTGAAAAGGATCAAGAGGTTGGCCTCCTCAACACACACCAAAGGGGTGCTCAGTGATATCGGGCTTTTTGGGGGCATGTTCAAGTTGGATCTGAGCGATACCCGCAGGCCGGTTCTGGTGTCATCCACTGACGGGGTAGGTACCAAGCTCAAACTGGCCTTGGCCATGGATATCCATGACACCATCGGCATAGATCTGGTGGGGATGAACGTGAACGACATTGTTGTTCACGGGGCCAAGCCTCTTTTTTTTCTAGATTATTTTGCAGCCGATCAATTGAATGTGGACCAGGCGGAACAGGTAATTGCCGGAATAGCCCAAGGGTGTCAGTTGGCCGGTTGTGCCCTGCTGGGAGGTGAGACAGCGGAGCTTCCCGGGTTTTATAAGCCCGGGGAATATGATCTTTCCGGCTTTAGTGTGGGAATCGTGGATGACGATAAAATAGTGGACGGTTCCAGTGTGGGCGTGGGACAGGCTGTGATCGGCCTTGGTTCCTCAGGCTTGCATTCCAATGGGTTTTCCCTGGTCCGTAAGCTCATTGCCGAGCAAAATATCGATCTTCATCAGCCTCTGCCGGAGAGTGATCAAAGTGTTGGTCGAGTCCTTTTGGAACCGACCAGGATCTATGTAAAGTCGATTCTCAATGTCCTGCGCGATTTTGAGATAAAGGGCATGGCCCACATCACTGGAGGTGGGCTGTACGACAACCTGCCGCGGGTGCTTCCGCGAGGAGTGAAGGCCAGCGTTGATTTTTCTTCCTGGACCAAGCCCCCTGTGTTTGAATGGCTGCACAGTCTTTCAGGGCTTTCCTGGCCGGAGATGCTGCAGACGTTCAATTGCGGCCTGGGCATTGTCCTTATTGTCGAAGAACGGGTAGCTGAAGACGTTCTTCTGCGTTTGCAAGGATTGAAAGAGACGGCCTGGAAAATCGGACAGACAGAAGCCAAACGGGATCAGGATGAGGAAAAGGTAGAGGTTGTTTTTTGATTCTTCAGGTTTTTGTGGGCCAGAAAGCTTTTGTCCACAGATGCACACAGATTGACACAGATGTGAAGAATAATGCAGCAAGCCAGGGATAAGAACCTGTCTTGCTGCCACTCATTTCTGCCATTTGGTGACAAGACCCATTATGTCAGATTTGCCGGAGGCAAAGCTGACCTCTGACCTCTCTCTTCTTGTCTACCGGCCGCTCTGGGCTCGCTTGATGGCTATACGCAGAAGGGAAAGGGCGGCCGGGGTCATGCCCGGCAGGCGGGAGGCCTGGCCCAGTGATCTGGGTCGTATAGCGCTCAAGCGCTCCCGCAGCTCGTTGGACAGACCGGTTAATTGCGAGTAGTCCAGGTCCTCTGGAATGAGGATCTGCTCCAAATCTTTGAACTTCTCTACCTCCGACTCCTGACGCCGGAGATACCCTTCGTATTTGCACTGAATCTCCACCTGCTCCTGAACCTTGGGATCCAGATCACTTTCTGTTTCTCCAAGAACGCTCATGACCTGGGCATAACTGAGCTCTGGTCTCTTGAGCAGCTTGTCCCCGGTCACAGCCGCTGACAGGGGCTGGGAGCCGAAGGAAGACAGGGTCTCATTGATCGTCTCCGAAGGGCTGATCTGTTTGGCCTGCAGCCGGTCCAGCTCGGCCTCAACCGCATGGCGGCGTTCCTGCAACTCCAGAAGCCGGTCCCGGTTATGCAGACCGAGGTGGTAACCGATCTCCAAAAGGCGCAGATCGGCGTTGTCTTCTCGAAGCAGGAGGCGGTATTCGGCCCTGGAGGTGAACATGCGGTAAGGCTCGTTCACCCCCCGGGTAACCAGATCGTCGACCATTACTCCCATATAGGCCTGGGTCCGATCCAAGATGAAGGGGGCACGTCGTTGGACCTGCAAGGCGGCGTTGATCCCGGCCCACAGACCCTGGGCTGCGGCCTCTTCATAGCCTGACGTCCCATTGATTTGTCCAGCCAAGTACAGGCCCCGGATCTGCTTGGTTTCCAGGGTGGGCTGCATTTGAGTGGGCAGGATGTAGTCGTACTCAATGGCATAGGCCGGGCGCATGATTTCGGCTTCTTCCAGGCCGGGCACGGAACTGATGAGCTGGGTCTGGACCTCATAGGGCAGGGAGTTGCCGGTTCCGCTGGCGTACATCTCCTCCGTGTCCAGGCCTTCGGGCTCCAGGATGATGTGATGAAACTCCTTGTCCGGAAATTTCATGATCTTGTCTTCCAGAGAAGGGCAGTAGCGGGCGGACACCCCCTGGATTGTGCCGTCGTATAGGGGGGAAAAGCGGATATTTTTCTGGATGATCTCGTGGGTCCGCACATGGGTGCGGCCGAAGTAACAGGGGACCTGGGGCAAAACTGGCTTGTCCGTGGTCAGGGAAAAGGGGGGGCAGCTCTCATCTCCGGTCTGCAATTCGAATCGGGAAAAATCGATGCTCCGGCGGTGCAGGCGGGCCGGAGTACCTGTTTTCATTCGGCCCAGAGACAGGCCCAGGGAGGGAAATTGGTCGGGCAAGGCGTTGGAGGGAAACTCTCCGGCCCGTCCGGCCGGGATGTGCGTGGAGCCGATGTGCACCAAGCCGTGCAGGAAAGTGCCCGAGGCCAGGACCACACAGCGGCCCTGGAAAACGACTCCCAGGTCGTCCTGTACCCCCTGCACCGAGCTATTTTCCACCACCAGGGAGGTGACCAGGGCCTGCTTGAGTTCCAGGCCCGGTTGACGCTCCAGGGCGTGTTTGATCAGGGTCTGGTAGCGGACCTTGTCATTTTGGGTACGGGTTCCGCGGACAGCCGGTCCTTTCCGGGTGTTCAGCCGCCGGTATTGGATGGCGGTTTGGTCGGCAATCTTGGCCATTTCCCCGCCTAAGGCATCGATTTCCTTGACCAGGTGCCCTTTGCCTATACCTCCCACCGAGGGGGAGCAGGGCATGTGGCCCACACTGTTTAAGGATATGGATACCAGCAGGGTTCGGCAGCCCATTCGGGCCGAGGCCAGGGCGGCCTCACAGCCGGCATGACCGGCGCCAACAACGATGACGTCATACATAATTTTTTGTAACCTCTAAGGGAAGAAAGCGTCAATGCAGGATAAGCCGTACCGGGATTTCAACTCCCATCTCCGTCAGCGCTATGGGTGTCGGGTGCAAAAAATAACCCTTGATGCCGGACTGACCTGCCCCAATAGGGATGGCACCATCAGCAGAGCGGGGTGTATATACTGCAACCCGCGAGGGTCAGGGACAGGACAGGCCGCTTCCGGAATGAGTATAGCCCGGCAGCTGGAGCAAGCCAAGGAGCCCCTGCGCAAGAGGTACAAGGCCAAAAAGTTTCTGGCCTATTTTCAGTCCTATACCAACACGTACGCCCCGGTGGACACATTGCAGGGATTGTATGTCCAGGCTGTTGCCGATCCGGATGTGGTGGGCCTGTGCATCGGGACCAGGCCGGATTGTGTGCCCAATCAGGTTCTGGATATGATATCCGGGATGTCCAAGGAGAAGGACATCTGGATGGAGTATGGTCTGCAATCAGCCCACGAGCAGACATTGGAGCGCATCAATCGCGGGCACGGGTTGCACGCATTTGAAGACGCGGTGGGCCGGACCAGGCAGCGTGAGCTGCCGATATGCGTCCATGTTATTTTGGGTCTGCCCGGAGAAGGGGAGGAGGAGATCCTGGATACGGCCAGGTACCTGGCTGAGCAGGATATTCAGGCGGTGAAGATCCATCTTCTGTATGTGGTCCAGGGCACGGCTCTGCACCGTTTATTCGCCCAGGGTGGGTACCGCTGCCTGGAGCAGGAGGAGTACGCGGACCTGGCGGCCAGGTTTGTGCATATCCTGCCCCGGGAGGTGATCATCCAGCGGCTGACCGGCGACCCGCACCGAGAGGAGCTGGTGGCCCCGAAGTGGGCCCTGAATAAGCAGCAGACCCTGCAGATGATAGAACAGAGAATCAGAGATCAGAAGACCGCTGTATGCACATCAGAACCTTCCAGCTGGTCCCGGCGCAGGAGGTCATAGATGCTGCGGCTGATCCGGCCGGGGTGGCCGTCTCCGATGGGTTGCCCCTGACAGGAGACCACCGGCAGGGCATCGAAGGTGGTTCCGAACATGAGAACTTCTTGAGCTTGATAAATATCCTCAGGGGTGAGGTCTGCTTCCTGTATTTCGGTAAGTTCGCCAGCGTCCATCAACTCTTCTGCTAAATGCATAGCCCGGACCAGAGTTGTTCCACGCAGGATACGGTCAAACCTGGGGACCAAGAATTTGTGTTCCCGGGTGACAATCCCCAGATTTTCCGTCGGTCCTTCGGCCAGGTAGCCCTTTTCATCAAGTCCCACACAGTAGTCCACTCCCAGGTCCACGGCCTCTTTTTTCATCAGGGCATTGGGCAGGTAATTGCAGCTCTTGACCGTGGAAAAAATGCCTGGCTTCAGGGGGATTTTACTCAAGGCCAGGGTGCAGCCCCTTTCCCTGAGTTGAGAATCGGGTTCAGACATGGAGGTGACGACAATATAGAGCTGGGAGCCGATACTGGCATAGGGGTTGGGAGAAAAATCCCCGGGCCCGCGGGAGACGTACAGGCGTATAAGGCAGTCCGATACATTTGCAGCCCGAATGGTTTCCTTAATGGCCTCTTGCAAATCGCTGCGGCTCATGGGCCAGGTCAGATCGATGAGTTCGGCCGAGCGCTGTAAACGATCCAAGTGGGCATCCAAAAGATAGATATGGCCTCCCACGCACTTGAAGGCCTCGAAAATGCCGTCCCCGCGATGGACCTGGTGGTCGTCGATGGGTACGAGCATCAAAGCCGGGTCGGTGACAATACCCCCATACCAGGAGGAGTACATGGACAGATAAGGATTGTGGTGCTCACATCGGAGGTCTTGCAAGTGCTTTATAGTATCTTCAAACGAGAGCTTGGGAATGGAGGGCATGGCGGACATCTCTTGGTTGGAGGTTTTAAAATGGCAGCCTACCTGCCAGGGCCTCAGCCAGTGTCTTTTTTTCATTGGAGATCAGCAGCCTGCTTCCAGGCGGCACCCGGCTTAAATCCACTTCCTGATCCCCGACGGATATGCGCAGGTTGTTCAAAGGGAGATAATAAAAAGGGATCCGGGGCACGAGGGTGTTTTTTTCGTCGATCACCATCCACTTGCCCTGCATAGAGACGTGCTGATCGTCGACCACATTGGGCAGGCCCGTGCCTGTGCCCGTGGTCAAAGTACGCACGGCTTTGAAACCGCCCTGGGAATCAAGGGCGAAAATGCCCTGCACCGGTGTGCGCTCCACGGAATGGATGTAGCGCATACGCAGCTCGGTTCCGGGGGAGGCGATCTTTTGGTACACAATCTGTCCTTCATTATGGGGCAGGCTGATGCGCAGAACCAGAAAGTCCCAGCTGAAAAGGACCAGACAGAGCACTAGGATAAGTGCTCCAGCTGCCGGGAAAAAGAAGTGCTGCCTCCTCATAGGCCTCATTCTTTAGCCTGGATGACCAGGCACATGGTCTTTTTCATTGCAGAGAAGCGTTGTTCTACGTGATAATTATTATCAGGAAAAAGTCTTTTGTCCCGGCCCTATACGAGAACCGTTGTGTGTAATTGGTCTCTGCGCTTGCGCTGCCAGAGAAAAAGCAGGACCATGATGGCCAGGGAGCCGAAGTTGACAGCATAATGCGGGAAGTGGGTTCCAGCCAGAGTCACCCCGGTGGGATTGACTAAGAAAAAGGCCAGAATAACGTAGATGAAACGTTCCCAGAGAAAGGTTTTGACCAGCCAGTAGCCCTGAATGAAGACCGACCAGCAGAACATTCCCAAAATGCACATAGGAAGGAGGTAGGCCAGCTCCGTGGCGTTAGTGTTAATCATCAGGAGCTTAGGATTGTAGATGAACATAAAGGGCAGGGTAAAAGCGGCCAGGTCCAGGCGAAAGCTTTTCAGACCGGTTTTGATGGGGTCTGATCCGGCGATTCCGGCAGCAGCATAGGCACACAGACCCACCGGGGGAGTGTCGTCGGCCACGATCCCATAATAGAAGACAAAGAGATGCACGGCTATGATAGGCAGCCCAAGACCCAGATTGTCACTGATGTGCAGGATGGCCGGGGCGGTCATGGCGGCCATAATAATGTATGTGGCCGTGGTAGGCAGACCCATGCCCAGAATGATGCAGGCAAACACAGAAAAGAGGAGGGCCAAAAACAGACTGTTTCCAGCCGCGGCCGAGATAAGAGTGGCCATTTTCAGGCCCAGACCGGTCAAGGTGACCACGCCGATGATGATTCCGCAGGAGGCGCAGGCGGCGGCAATACCGGCCATATTTCTGGCTCCGGCCTCCAAGGAAGCGAAAATTTCATAGGCGGTACGGCGCAAGGCGAAATTGACCGGGTTTTGCTGATAGGCTTCGTAGGCCGATCCTTGCACAACCTCATCTCCGCCTCTTTCTTTACGGGGGTAGGAGACGTAGTGGCGGTAGAGATTATTGAAGACGATGACTCCGATGGCAGTCAAAATAGACCAGGCTGCGGAGGTGGTCGGGGTCCAGAACCAGACCAGCAGGAGCCAGATAAGCACGAACAAAGGAATAAGGTAGTGGATGCCGGAGAACAGGGTTTTGATGAGCGGTGGAGTCTCCTCCTTGGTCAAACCCCGGATGTTTTCCTTGATCGCCTCCAGGTGGACGATGGAAAAAATGGCTGTGTAGGACAAAATAGCCGGTATGATGGCCGCCTTGACAACTTCAAAATAGGAAATCCCGATCATTTCGGCCATGATGAAGGCGGCTGCGCCCATTATCGGTGGCATGAGCTGTCCATTGGTGGAGGCGGCCACCTCCACCGCCCCTGCGGCATGGGGCTTAAATCCCACCTTCTTCATCAAGGGAATGGTCATGGACCCGGTGGTTACGGTATTGGCAATGGATGATCCGGAGATGGAGCCCATGGCCCCGGAGGCCACCACCGCCGCCTTGGCCGGACCGCCCCGGAAGCGGCCCATGCTGGAAAAGGACAGATCGATCAGGTACTCTCCGGCCCCCATTTTTTCCAAAAAGGCCCCAAAGAGGACAAAGAGAAAGACAAATGTGGCCGAGACCCGTAGAGGCACCCCCCACAGCCCTTCCCCGGTCATGTAGATATGGTCGATGATCCTGGTGACCCGGAAACCGCGGTGGGCCAGATCACCCGGGATGTAGGGGCCGATATAGGCATAGACAAGAAAAATAATGCAGATGATGGGCAGCATGGGTGATACGCTGCGCCGGGTGGCCTCCAGAACCAGGACAATGAGGGATCCGCCGATGAGCAGGTCGTACCAGGCCGCCCGGCCTACAGAATAGGCCACATGCTCGTAATTGAGAAACATATAGATGGCGGTGCCGCCGGCCAGGACTGCCAGGATGAGGTCGTACCAGGGAATTTTTCCCGAGGCCCACTTTTGGCGAAAGGGATAGCTCAAGTAGCAGAGCACAAGGGCGAAAGTCAGGTGGATGGAGAGTTGTTTGGCCCCGGGCATTTCCCCATAAAAACCGGTGTACAGCTGAAAGATGGACATGCCTACTGCTATGCAGGCGATGACGATCATTGCTATCCGTCCGGTCAGTTGGCGCTGCTGCCCGCTCCCTTCTTGAGGAAGAGTCGAAGATGGCGCAGAGGTTTGTGAATTCCTGGACTCTGTCATGGGCTCTCCTTGTCAGCTGGGTCCGTACCTCCGCGGACGGTATCTGAGGGTTGTATCAGATCATGGACCCCGGAACGGCAAATGATTCCGGGGTCCACAAAAAAAACACCTGATCAGTTAGTTAATCACACCTGCTTCCTTCAGGAACTTTTCAGCTCCCGGGTGCAGGGGTACACTCATGCCGTCCATGGCCTGGTCGACTGAAAGGTCCCGGAACTTGGCATGGGCTTCTCGAATCCGATTCAGGCCGTCCTCGGAATACATGGCTTTCATGATCTTGTAGACCAGGTCTTGGTCCAGATCAGCTCTGGCCGTAAGCATGGCCATAACCGAGACTGTGGGGGCGTCCTTCTCCAATCCCGGATAGCTTCCAGCCGGGACCACCTGTTGGGCATAAAAGGGATACTTGTCCATGAGCTTGTCCACATTCGGGCCTTCGATAGGCAGAACTTCCACGTCGACAACAGTGGCCGTATCCGTGATTACGGCAGCGCCTACGGCCACAGTGAAGAAGGCGGCGTCCAGACGGCCGTCTTTGATGTAGTCCCCGGCCTGCTGGGAGCTGAGCTGCTCAGCCTGCAGATCATCCAGAGTCATACCCCAGGCTTCCAGGATCTGCTTGGCGTTTTCCGTGGTCCCGGAACCGATGGGGCCTACGGCGACCCGCTTGCCTTTGAGGTCGGCAACGGTTTTGATATCGGCGTCCTTGCGGACAATGACCTGAATATGTTCCGGATACAGACTGGCGCAGCCAAGGAGGTTCTTGACCGGTTCATCGAACATTCCTTCCTTGCCGTTGTAGGCATAGGAGGCGATGTCGTTTTGCAGGATGGCAAAGTCGGTACTTTCGGAGGCGATGAGGTTGGCGTTGGCTACCGAGGCCCCGGAGGATTCAGCAGTGACCTTGATGTTTTCTTCCTGCAATTGCAGGTAAGCGACACGGGAAATTGCCCCGGCCATGGGAAAGTAGGCCCCGGTCACCCAGCCGGCCGCAATGGACACAAACTGGCGTTTAGCGGCCTGGGCCGGGGTGATCTGTAAGGTAAAGGCCAGGGTGAGAACGAGGGCCAGAAAGCAGATACCACTTTTCTTAAACATTACGGACCTCCTTGTTGATGGTATGGTCATTCCACTACGGACCAAACACTCCATGCGACACAATTTGGAAACCAGGGGGCCGCTTACCTCCCAGAAGCAAGATGGGGTATATTAAGTGCGAGCCTGAGACACATAAAAATTCACTCGGTGGCCAGCCGTTGTGCATTACGTTGTCCGGCTCGGTACCTAGCAAAGGACCAAGCAAATATAAAGTTATAGAATATTGGAAATTTCATTGAAGCTTTTTTAGATAAAGCATATTTCCATTGAAATTTCAAGCCAAAAAAAAAGCCGGGGCATGCCCCGGCTTTTTTTGACCAATGTTGGAA
>CAZUER010000043.1:0-27002 GCA_964619345.1 uncultured Desulfohalobiaceae bacterium | reverse complement strand
GGGCTTGGTCCCTTAAAGAAAAGTTGTGAATTCCACATCAAACGTCGAAGAACCAAAAAATTGAATCGCTACGGGCAAGAATCGCGCAACCCGAGACAGGACCTTTGTAGATTATTCAGTTCAGATTTCAATAAGCTGGGCGGAAGGCAAGATTTGCTGAACGCAGATTATCAGGTACGGATAAAGCGGATAAAGAACCGGATAAAGGTACAGGTTTTTTGACAATCTTTTGTTTTAAATTTTTGACCTCATGAGTATTTTGGTTCAGCGCCGCCTCTGGCGGCTGCAGCCAGTTTGATCCGGGATGAAACTGGTTACTAAGAAGGCAGGCCCTCGGAGAGGGCCGCCCTACACAAAGGCCCACGGCCAGGTTGCTTGGTAAGCCGCCCTTCTCCGAAGGGCTGGCCATCTTCAAGGTAAATCTTGTTTCATACGAGCTGATCACTCCACTTCCAAGTTAAACTCCTCGAAGCCGAACCAGGTCCCGCTGTGGCTGACGTAGTCCAGCTCGAACTGCACCGCCTCAATGTGAGCGTTTTCAATCTCTAGAAATCTAGAGAACAAGGCTTGTTCATCTTCAGGAAGCTCTGACACCAGCTGTTGATAGAACCTGCTGGTTTCTTTCTCTACTTCCAGGGCTTTGCTCAAATGTTGTTCCTGCAGGCCACTGTCTTTTTTAGACATAGAGGAAGATGCCTTTGCTTCCTCTTTCCGGATGACTTCTGCAGGCGGAATGGCAGATTCCAGTTGTTCCACCGTAATTTGTCCGGTTGCTTTCAATTGCTGCAACTTCACTTTCAGGTAGCTTACATGGTTTTGTTCATCATCCGCCAGGGCTTGATAGATCTTTTTTCCTTTCGGGTCATTTGTGTCCTGTACTCCCTGTAGATATATATCCACAAGCTTGTTTTCGTACTGCAAGGCCGTCATTATAGCCTGTTCAAGATTCATAGACGTGCTCCTCAGGTTATAAATGAACTGAACACTTTCTTCATCTCCGAAAGACTGACCACGATAGATTCATAAGGCCGCACCTTAATAACGTCAAGCGCCAGGAAGATTCAGAAGGACCTGGACAACACCCTCCAAACGCTTGGTTTCGAGAGCCTCGATTTCTGGCAGATTCACGATGTCCGCACCAGCGAGGATATCAGACGGATCGAAGCCCAGGACGGAGTCTTGAATGCCTACGACGGGTATATCCGTTCAGGCGCCTTTCGCGGATGGGAGCCGCGATTGTACGGTACCGGACTGGCCGGACGGACCGTCGGCATCATCGGCCTCGGAGCAGTTGGACGGGCGGTGGTCAGACGTTTACAGGGTTTTTGCTGCTCCATTGTATACAGCGATTCGGCCCAAATGCCCGCATCATTTGAGATGGATTACGGTGTGACCAGAGTATCACTGCCCGAGCTTTTGCGGGCCAGCGACTACGTCCTTCCCCTTGTGCCATTGAAACCTGAGACCAAGCACCTTCTGGACGCGGAACGTATCGCGCAGATGAAGCCGGGCAGCTTTCTCGTCAACTGCTGCAGAGGCTCTGTGGTCGACGAGCAAGCCGTGCAGAAAGCCTTGTCCACAGGCCATTTGCAGGACTATGCGGCCGATGTCTTTGAGATGGAGGACTGGCTGCGCCAGGACCGTCCTGAAGGTATCTCTCCGGAACTTCTGAATCAGCCAAAGACTCTCTTCACGCCGCATCTCGGCTCGGCCGTAGACGAGGTCCGAAAAAACATCGCCCTGGAAGCCGCCGAGAACATCCGTGAGGCCCTGCAGGGCAAAAGGCCCAGGGGAGCGGTCAACTGTCCGGGCTGCTGACTTTCAGGTGAAGGTAGAAAGCCGTTTCCTTCCTCGAAGTCTTTCCTAAAAACATGATTGTTACGGGTCGGAAAAGAACCCGAGAATCAATGCTGGCACAACCCTCTCCATCTGCACCTCTTCCTGTTCAATCCTGATTGCTATTCGCTCATACAGGTTCGATCGGCAAGTGCTGGCTGCGACCCCTTTTCGTGTCACCTGAATCTTTTTTTGGGCGGGCTGCCTTCTTGGCGGATGAATATACAAACCATTTAAGCAAACAGGAGAGGAATCATGGATCGATCGACACGGTTTACGTCTGCGGTTGCAATGACGGTTTTCGTATTTGTGGTCTGCGCGATGGGCCTCTCGCAGGCCGAGGCGCAGAACTTCAATCAATTCAAACAACAGGCTGCAACCGAGGTTCAAGAGCATCTGAACAATCACAGCAAATGGAAGGCCAAAAACATCATCTTCATGGTCCCCGATGGCATGGGGCTTTCCTATGGAGTGAGTAAAGGGGCATGATAGACAATCACATCCCATCCATCCGCACACAGCCTTCAACAGCCTTTTCGACCCCTGTGCCGAGAGCCAGAGTTCATCAATCTTCGCTTTCAACATCTCACCGGTTTATCTTTATAAGGCCAACCGACAACCGACGGCCAGATCCCTTTAGCCATAGCGGTTAAGGTTCCCAAAGTCGGCAACTCACCAAAGAAATGATGCTTTTTTTTGAATGCCGGGTATGCCCTCAGAGCCCTGATGCCGGAACTCACTGATGAAGAAATTGGAAAAAAGCTATTGATTCTTTTATGATCCTGCCCTAAGCTTATAAAGTAATGATGAAACTGTCTTTTGATTCATAAAATGGATGGAAAGCGACCTTTTGCAGTTCCGTCAATGAGGTGCCGGTCATGCCTATGTCATTGCGAAATACGACACCAACCAGTTTGAAGCAGCTCCATTTCAAACCTTATGGGAAAGTAACCCCCAGTCCCGCGGACTGGCGGGATCAGTTCTTTTACTTTCTTCTGCCGGATCGGTTCAGTAACGGGCAGGAGGCCCCGAACACACTTTTTGATCTGAACAATCCGGAAAAATTCAAAACAACGGACAAGAAGAAGTGGATGGAGGGCGGCAAGAGGTTTCAAGGGGGGAAGCTGCAGGGGATCAAAAGCAAGCTGAGATACCTGCGGGATCTGGGCATCACGGCCCTGTGGCTCGGTCCTATCTGGAAGCAGAGGAAGGACCTGGATACCTACCATGGGTATGGAATCCAGAATTTTCTGGAAGTCGATCCTCGATTCGGCACTCGGGAGGACCTGCGAAATCTGGTCAATGAAGCTCATGCCCAGGGAATATATGTCATTATGGACATAATCTACAATCATACTGGAAACAACTGGTACTACAATATAGGGGAAAACCCGCATGCAATGGCCGATTACCGCTACCAGCCGCCGTACGATGTTTTTGGCTGGAGATCAGGAAAAGGGGAACCGGTTACTTCCATTACAAGCCTTGAAGAAGGTGTCTGGCCCGCGGAGTTCCAGAACACTGACTGGTACACCCGGGCGGGAAAGATCGGCAAATGGGATCCCGAACCCTGGGAAGATCCCATGCATCCAGATAATGAGTTCAGGCGCGGCGATTTCTATGATTTGAAAGACCTCAATCTGGATCACAAAGGCAGCGCCCTATCAGCCGTTATAGCAGTCTATAAGTATTGGATTGCCTTGGCGGATGTCGATGGGTTCCGCATCGATACAGTCAAACACGCCTCCTTTGAGGTCTGCAAGAACTTTTGCGGGGCCATCCACGAATATGCTGAGTCCATAGGCAAGGAGAACTTTATTCTGGTCGGCGAGGTGACCGGGGGAGGGCAAATGGCCCGCAACTATCTGGATATATTCGGCCGGAATGTGGATGCCGTCCTGGATATCGGGGGTCCATCCGGAAATCTCTCCAATATGGTCAAAGGATTTACATCTCCGGTAGTGTTTTTCGACCAATTCACCGGACACGATATCCTGGGCAGCCACCGGGAGACAGGCCGGTATCACCTTTCTGTTCTCGATGACCACGACATGGTCGGACGGGAAAAAAAGCGCTTTGCTGCGGGCAACCAGGATGCGGAGAGGTATGCCCAGACCGCTCATGCCATCGGGACAATGCTCACCACCCTGGGGATACCCTGTCTGTACTATGGTACGGAGCAGGCTTTTGACGGATCCACCGCTTACCATGACGACGGGATCGAGCCAAGGGATGGAGACGGAAAGCCTCCATTCGAAGATCGCTACATCCGGGAGGCGATGTTTGGAGGCTCTTTCGGGGCCTTTGAAACCGAAGGGTGCCATTTCTTCAACCACGACCATCCGTCATACCTGAGAATTGCCGCCATTGCCCGGCTTCGCAACCGCAAGGACATGATCGGTCTGGCCCTGCGCCGGGGCAGGCAATACCTGCGGGAAACACAATACTTCGGTGACGTCTTCACCTTTCCTGGACCGGGAGAGCTGACCGCCTGGTCGCGGATCATGGACCGCCAGGAGGTCCTTATCGCATTGAACACCCAGGGCCGGGAAAATCGCGGGGCTTTTGTCACAGTCCATGCCCCGGCCCACCCTCCAGGGTCATACATGACAGTCTATTATCGAAGCGACTGGACTGATACGGAACTTCAGGATCCAGCTCACAACCAGACTGTCCATGTCGAATATTTTGACGGGAGGGCCACAGTTCGAATCGACCTGCCTCCGGCAGGGATGGCTATCCTGGCATAATGATCAACACATCATTACGATTGAATTTTTAGGTCTTTGCGTAGCTTATCCTTTCTGTCCGTATTGGTTCCGGCTCACCTTGGCAAACGGGAGCTGATCCCGGCTATGAGGAGGTTTTTGTTCGGCAGGATATCCGATGCTGACCATCGAGAGCACCTTCATCTGCTTTGGGATTTCTAACAAATCAGACAGGTAGGCTTCAGCTGTCTGGTTATCGTCGTGCATCCGTTCCCTGATCTGCACCCAACAACTTCCCAGACCTTGCGATTCTGCCATAAGGTGGATGGAGAAAGTGGCAATAGCGGCATCCTCGATCCAGACATCCGAGACTGAAGGATCGGCACAGACCACAAAGACCAGCTTGGCCTTCTTCACAAACCCCGCTCCATGCGGTTTGGCCTTGGACATCTCCTGGATGAGGTTTTCATCCGTCACCACTATAAATTCCCAGGGCATCAAACCTCTGGAAGTTGGTGTACGCAGGGCGGCCTCTATGAGCTGATCGATCTTTTCCTGTTCAACCGGTTTGTCGGTATAGGTCCGAATACTTCTTCTTTTCTGCAAAAGCTCCAGAAACATATGCTGCCTCCTTTTTGGGTATGAGAAGTCGGCCAGGTCAGCTGTCCATCTAGAAAGATCATGTGCGGCAACATGCTCATAACATATTTACTTACGAAATCTGCGTAGTACATCAAAGTAGGTATCCGCTCAATCTCTCAGGGGCAATTGAGATCATACTCTGGTCTCAGTTTATTATCTGGATAAGGAGGAGTCAATAAATAAAGGCGAAAAAGGGGATAACGAGCCTATAACTGACGACAGCTCGTTTGCACCTTGCATCTGCAGATCATGTATGCTGAAATGTCCATATGTGGCCCATGTGTTTTGAGCAAGAGAAATCGGCTACCGCCTCATCCGATCAAAATGCGAAAAAGAAGGAGTAATGGATATGGAAAATATACCCAAATTCTATCAGAAAATGCAAAATGACTATCCGGGTGTCATGCAAGCAGTAGATGAGCTTGGCAAGGCCACCAGTGATGCTGGTCCAATAACAGATAAGCAGGCCCAGCTCATCCAGCTTGGGGCCGCTGCTGCCATGCGCTCTGAAGGTTCCGTGCACAGCCATACCAGACGGGCCCTTAAAGCAGGGGCCAGTCCTGAGGAAGTTCGCCATGCCCTGATTCTGCTCATTTCGACCATTGGCTATCCCAATGTGGCCGCAGCTCTGTCTTGGGCGAACGATATCCTTGAGTCGTGAAGAGAGCACAAGCAAAGGACTTGATAACTGAGCTGCTTGTGGATCGGTCAGTGGAGGTCAAGTCTTAGAGTTGCAGCGTCAACAGAGGCTTGATCTATGCTCAAGGTCAATCTGAAAACGTCAACGAAAAGCTGCTGCGCCAAGACTGCATGTATAAGCTGCCGATAGGAATGGCGTTGATCTCTGCGGTCCTTTTTGGCGCCGCTCCACCCGCGAGCAAGTTGCTGCTCGAGGGTTTTACTCCTTTCCAGTTGGCCGGATTGTTGTACCTTGGAGCTGCGCTGGCCGTGGCAGCGGGTGCTTTGCGTCAAGGCGGGTTAGCGCTTCCCAGACGCAGCGACCGCCGGAACCGCTATCGTTTGCTCGGTGCAGTACTTTCCGGCGGCGTGTTGGGGCCACTTGCGCTGCTCTTCGGATTACGCCTCGCGCAGGCGTCATCGGTTTCTCTTTGGCTGAATCTGGAGCTCGCCGCCACAGCGGTGCTCGGCGTAGTCCTGTTTCGCGATCATCTCACGCGTGTCGGCTGGGCTGGGGTGGCGAGCGCTCTGCTCGGGTCTCTGGTGCTCGCCTGGGGACCTATAGCCACTGGTCTTGTTCCTGCCGCACTGGTTTTGCTGGCCTGCATCTGTTGGGGCATCGACAATCATCTTACGGCGCTTATCGACGGGATTACCCCGAGCCAAAGCACATTCTGGAAAGGAACCGTAGCGGGCTTTGTAAACATTGCTATTGGTTTCATTGTGGCGCCGCTCGCGGCGGGATTCATTACTTTTACCTTCGCTTTGGTCGTCGGGGCGCTCTCGTACGGGGTCAGCATTATGCTGTACATTCGATCCGCACAAATGATTGGAGCCACACGTGCACAGGTCGTGTTCTCGACTGCACCATTTTTCGGAGTAGTGCTCTCCGTACTCGTGCTGGGAGAAACTTTCACTGCCGTGCATGCTGTGGCGGCAGCCATGCTCGTCATCGGCGTCGTCCTTCTGCTCATTGAATCCCACTCTCACCTGCATTTTCACGAAGCTGGGCCCCACAAGCATTCTCACCGTCATGACGACGGCCACCATACCCATATGCATCCCGACTTGTCCCCGTGGGTTCGGCATACACACTGGCATGAGCATGCTCCAACGCACCATACTCACTCCCACCGGCCGGATATTCACCATCGCCATGATCACGATTCTGAAGTCGGGTGAGCACATAACAACACAATCAGTGCCGCCACTGGCCGCAGACGGTTCGTTTGATCTCAGAAAAGACATTGAAAAACTTGACATACCCAATGTGGACTCTCCATCTAGAAATTTTGTTACTGCCAGCCTGGGGGTAGCTACATTTAAAGGAGATGATTCATCAACTCGGGACACATTGCTCAGTCAGGCGGATACGTCAATGTATCAGGCCAAAGAGCAAAGACGGAATCGGGTGAACAGTTTTAACTTGTAGAGTTCATACTGGACAGGAAATATTCCCGAATGGTGGAGCACTGCATGTACTCCCTGATTTGAAATTGAGGTGCATGGGTTTATCCGAGGAGTGCTACCTATGAGCAGTAATCTAGTTCCGCGACCAGGAATTCTGTTCCTTGGGCTCGTCCTGCTGCTGCCTTTGCTTTGCTTTTCCCGGGCCACGTCGGGAGAGCTGCAGCAGGTAGAGGATTTCGGAAGCAATCCCGGAATGATTGACATGTATACCTACATTCCCAAGCAAGTTCAGCCTAGGGCTGCGCTTGTGGTCTCACTGCATGGCTGTCATCAGGACGCCGCAACTTACTCCGGCAACGGGTGGAAGGATTTGGCGGAAAAGTGGAACATTCTGCTGCTTTTCCCGGAACAAAGCCAGAGCAACAACCCCCTTGGCTGCTGGAACTGGTTCCGGGCCGAGGACATTGCCAGAGGCCGCGGCGAAGCTGCCTCCATCCGCCAGATGATCGCTGTCATGCTGGACAGGTATCCCATCGATGAAAACCGCATCTATATCGAGGGACTGTCCGCCGGAGGCTGGATGACTGCTGTAATGCTGGCCTGCTATCCGGACCTGTTCGCCGCAGGAGCGACAATAGCCGGTGGGCCAGCCTTTTGCGCGGTGACTAAGCGCCATTTCTGGGATGTTTTCGGTCTCTGGAACAACTTTGTGAGCACCATGCAAACCAATCGCTGCCTGGACGGTCTAGACAAGCAAGCCTCGGAATGGCGCAGCCTGGTCAAAGCCCACGGCTTTGGGGAGTACAATGGAAAATGGCCGAGCATATCCATCTGGCACGGCTCAGAAGATACTCGGGTCGCACCGCAGGCGCAGCAGGAGCTTCTTAAGCAATGGACCGCCCTGCACGGCATAGACACCGAACCCGAACTCAAGGAGCAACTGGGGCCGGGCATGAAGACAACGCACAGGGAATATGAGGACCAGGAGGGAACTGCTCTGGTAGAAACCTATCGAATTCACGGGGTGGGACACGCCCTGCCAATTGCCAATTCGGAACTGGAGTGCGGCAGAGAGAGCGAATACATTGCGGATACGGGTATTTGCGCGATGCGCTATATCGGCCGCTTCTGGGGCCTTGCCCAATAGATAGCTGTGCTCAAGCCGGACCTGGACATCCACCGAAAAGGCTACTTATGGGGAGAGCGGTTTACCCAGTTAATCAGCCCTTCGGTTTCCGGCATAGCCGGGTAGAATTGAATAAACCTCATCCGGAATGGGTGGTCAAGCGGCTTGAGAAATACAGGTGGTGCGCTTTGGGGTACTTCACCCGGTTCAATACGGCATGAACATGTGACTGTGACAGGCTCATCCTGATGATGGTACCTGCTGGTTTTGTAAGGGCATACATCCGGTCAGCTGCCTTAAGTACCCAATACCAAGACGGAACTGCAAAATATCGATTAAAGTCAACTTGGAGCAACATATAAAGCCCTAAGCCATTGATTCTTCTGTCCTCTGTCATCAGTCCTCTGCGCCTGCAGTTTAGACATTTTGCAGGCGCGTCTGGCTAAACCAGGTTGAAGTCTTCGACAACGATCTGTCGGCGCGGTACGCCCAGGCCGAGGAATTGCTCGACCAGCCCGTCCACCATTGGTCCTGGTCCGCAGAGGAAGACATACTTGCTTTGAATGTCACCTGCCACCCGGTCCCGGATGGTCTCGGCCGTGATTCTGCCTTGCTCCGAGCTGACGTAGAGTTCGTAGTGATGTCCCCGCTTTTCCATGGCTGGGAAGCCATGAAAGTGGCTTGACTCGACCTCCCGGCGGATATCAGAGTCGAAGCTGGCCTCCTTTGCCTGCCGGCAAACATAGAACAGACTGACTCTGGGGCTCTTCCAACTGCGGATAATCTCCGGATGCATGCGCTTTAGCTCCCATGGCGCGTCCTGCTCAGGGATCCGCTCCTCCGAGTGCAGGGCTACATGCCACATGCCCAGAAAGGGGGTAATGCCGATCCCGCCGCCAATGAATATGCAGTCCCGTTCTGCGGTCAGAAACGGAGCACTGAAAAGCCCGTACGGACCATAAACAGTCGCCGGATCACCGGGCTGGAGCCGACTTAAGCTTCGTGTATGGTCGCCGACCTGCTTGATGCCCAGCTTGAACTGCGCTGCCAGGTTATAGCCGCAGGCGATGGAGTAGGGATGAGCCTCCTGAGTGATGCCCGGCCGCTTGGCCACCAGGTAGACAAACTGGCTTGGCTTAAAGTCCATGGGGTTGCGGCGGGGCGCAAAGGTCAGATGAAGTATCTCGCCGATCCGTTCCCGTTCCGCGAGGATATACTCGTGCCTGGGACCGAAGAACCGGTACAGGAAACGGATGAAGACAAAGCTGGCGCAGGCTGCCAGAAGCCATCCATACATCCACAGGGCCAGTAGCGGATAGGCGGCCACGTCGGCCTGGACCAAAAAGATATGCCCGACAATCAGGACCAGGACCAATCCCAGCCACTCATGGGTCCGCTTCCAGATGTGATAAGGCAGCCTGATCCACAGGGTAACTGCAATGATGCCGGTCAGCAGCAGGATTCCGGCCACACCCAGATTCTGCCCCCAGAGGTAGCGGTCACTCTGCGGGGCCTGGAACCACATAAAGCCCAGAAAGCGGCCCAGGTCCGGCAATCGGTCCAGGGCCAGGAACAGCGGATGGGCCAGAATGATGTAAAATGCCCATTTGCCGATGTGCTTATGGACTTGGTAGACCTTGTCCAGGCCTCCAAAATGTCTCTCCAGGAACCTCCAGCGGCTGGATAGGACTACGGCCCAGCACATCAGGACCGTGGCGGTCAGCGAGGTCGCTTTAGCCGGATACTTGTACGGATTGGCAAACCAGTCCAGATAATACCATTTGCTGGTCAGCCAGATCAGCAGGGTCAGCAGGACAGTGGCCAAAATCAGGCCGTATTTCTGGGGGCTTTTCGATGTCGTCAGCATGGATGAACTGTCTTATGGGATGATGCCACCAGCCGGAAGCCTCATGCATGATGTCTTCGCATTACTCCAAAGCGCAATCGTTCCAATGAATGTTCATGCCCTTTTTTCCAAAAATCGTTTCAGCTTCCCCTGGTCTTGTTCAACCCGGAAATGATCTCAAATTCCTCTGGCCGTACCGGCTGTACTGAGAGCCGGGAGCCTTTTCTCAAGAGTTCCATATCTTTTAGCCCTGGAATCCGGCGAAGCTCATCCAGGGGAATAGGCCAGCTGAATTCCTCTTCCAGACGGATGTCGACCATGTACCATCTCGGATTCTCCGGGGTCGCTTTGGGATCGAAATGATCGCTCTCGGTTTCCCGGGCCGTAAAGTCGGGATATCCTGGCTTGACTACCCGGGCTATACCCATGATCGCTGGCGGTTTAGCCCGGCTGTGGTAGAAAAAGACCAGATCTCCTCTTTGTATCTCATCTCTGAGCATATTTCTGGCCTGGTAGTTCCTGACTCCGTCCCAATAGGTGGTCTGATCCTGGCTATGCTTGAGATCATTCCAGGAAAAAACTTCTGGATCCGATTTGAAAAGCCAGTATTTTTGCCTGTTCATTGATTACCTTCCATCTTCCTGTGCATTTGCAGTCCATCTTCGAACAACCGGTTTCCAAACCAATATCTCACTCGGAAGGGCTTGATCAAGAGGCACTCAGGCAATTATACAATAAGAATGCGCTGCACCAGACAGATATACAAATTCACGGATTACTCCAAAAGGAAGGTGAGCCATGCCTGAACTGCCTGATGTTGAAGTCATGAGGAAGCGATTTGAGTCAGCAGCTATAGACAAAAAGATCAGCAGTATGGTTGTCTTTGACCACAGGGTCTTGGCGAAAACTGATGACGAAGAGCTGCGGATTGCCCTGGAAGGAGACCGTTTTGTGCACACAAAACGGCATGGCAAGTATCTGCTGGCCGGGTTGGCAGGGGGAGACTGGATTGCCTTCCATTTTGGTATGACTGGATGCTTCAGTTGCTTTGCAGACCCCACGCAAGACCCTGAGCACGACTCAGTCCGCTTTGATTTTGAAGACGGCTCACACTTGGCCTATGAATCGACCCGCAAGCTGGGCGAGGTCCGGCTGATTCAAGACGAGACAGCCTACCTCCGGGAAAAGGGACTTGGGATGGATGCCCTGGATCCCGGTTTGACCGCGCAGCGATTCGAACAATTGTTTTCCGAAAGACGGGGCAAGATCAAGACTCAGTTAATGAATCAAAAAATCATAGCCGGACTCGGCAACATCTATACGGACGAGATTCTTTTCCAATCAGGCATTCATCCCCATTCAGAGGTGCAAAACCTGACCAGCAGGGATTGGAGTCGTATATATCATGCTATGCATATGGTCATCGAAACTGCTATAGAAAAGGGCGCAAACCCCGATCTGCTGCCTACCCGATTCCTCATTCCCAACAGACATACAGGGGGGAAATGTCCAGTGTGCGGATCAGAGCTGAGCCGCATCAGGATCTCCGGGCGATGGGGATATGCCTGTTCAAAATGCCAGCTTCGGCCAAGTTAGCTTTGCCTCCGGTACATAATTTGTTATCTGGTTCTTTGCGCGGTCCTTGCCAATCTTACTTACTGCTGCTTTCCGAGTAGAACGAGAAGAGTTGGTTGCTGAATTTCTTTTTGATCTTGTTCAAGGCTTTGGCTTCCAATTGCCGAATCCGTTCCCTGGTCACGTTGAACTGCCGACCCACTTCTTCCAGGGTATGCTCTGCATGTTCATCACCAAGACCATAGCGCTTCTTGAGGATGATCTCTTCTTTGGCCGAAAGTTCAGATATGGCCTCATGAATCAGGCTCTGCAGCTTCAGGTATTCCACTTCCTCTGTCGGCGCAGGGGCTCCGGTATCCTCAATCAGGTTGGCCAGACTGGTGTCACCGTCTTCACCCACCGGTGCATCCAGGGACACGGGCTTACTTGATATTCGGCGCAGCTCTTTAACTTTGGCCTCAGGTATTTGCATGGCCTCTGCAAGCTCGTCCAGACGCGGTTCACGTCCAAGCTGCTGCAGAAGCTCCCGGCTGGTCCGCGCAAGCCGATTCATGGCTTCCATAGTATGGACAGGTATCCGGATAGTCCGGGACTGATCGACAATGGCCCGACTGATGTTCTGCCTGATCCACCAGGTGGCATAGGTAGAAAATTTGTATCCGCGGCGATATTCGAACTTGTCCACAGCCTTCATCAGCCCCACGTTTCCCTCCTGAATGAGATCTAAGAAATGAAGGCTCTTATGGGCGTATTTCTTGGCGATGCTGACCACCATGCGCAGGTTGGCCTGGGTCAGCTCTTGTTTAGCCTGCTTCATCAGGAGGATATCCTGCTTCATCCTCCACAGGATCTCTTGAACATCTTGCATGCTCTGGCCGCATTGATGTTCCAGCTTGTCCAGGGCCTGTTCTTCCTCAGTGACAATGTCCCTTAAGGAAAAGAGTCCTTGAACTGTCATACCCCAGGAGGAAGCCAGGGAGGCCTGATCCGAGTCCGGATTCAGCATCAGGCTGCATATTTCGTCCAGTTCTTCTTTAGAGGCGCACACGAGGTTGAGCCGCTCAGTTTTCTCCATGTGCAAAAAATGCATCCGGCGGACGTAGCCTTCAATGTGTTCAATGAGCTGCTCTAGAATGTTCTTGTTCAACTTGACCGCACTCAAGCTGTTGACCACATGGTGCTTGTACTGCAGGACCAGGTCTTGTATGCCCCGGACCCTCCGGGACAAGGTGGCTGTTTGGTCCAGCTTGGAAAAAATGTTCTTTTTTTTTCGGTAGAGGTCCTTGACCTCTTCCAATAGACTGAGAACCCTTTCTCGTTGATTGCTGACCTCCTCCTCTGGATCATCTTCTTCAATGGTCACGACCACATCTTTGAGCTTGACCCTACCTTCTTTCAACTTTTCGCCGATATCAATGAGATACTCCAGGGCAACAGGGAGCTCGGCTGCTGCATGCAGAAAGTCAAGCTCAGCATCTTCAATCTTTTTGGCTATGCGGATCTCTCCCTGCCTGTCCAGAGGCAGGGCCCGATCCATCTCCTGAAGGTATATCCACACCAAGTCAGAACCAAATCCGCTCTCCTGCTCCGACTCTTCTACTTGGCCGGTTTTCTGATCAACTGTTTTTGAATCCCTCTCCCAGGGGGACTCTTCGTGGCTCTGTTCTGGTGTATATTCGGTGAATTGTGTATTATCGTGCATATATTTACCTCTCTCCAATCGGAGTTCCTTCTTGTTTCTATGAGCCCAACGGTTGGGCGGGACCTGCGGTAAACCTGAATTGTTTTTGGAGCCTTTTCAGCTGTGGAGAACCAGCCCTGCCGTACATATCGACCACGACTATAGCCCGGCCTTTGCTGAGGCCTTGATCATCAAAACATTTGCTTATGAGTAATTTGATCCGGTAATAAGGGATTCCAAAAGCGGTCAGGAAGATGGTCGAAGCTGGGGTTGACCTGTCGACATCTGGCCTCGAACCAAGGAAATGTTGCTCTTTGGAGCGGCAGAGGGGTGCTGGAATTCTTGAACCGCTGCTTTGAAGGGTAATGAAAATGAGAGAATGGACTTCGACTCATCAGCTGTTCATAGACCTTCAAAACACTACTTTTACTCTTTGAATAGTAAACATGTTTGCGAAAATGTCAAAGGGGGAGTCAGCTGAAACTTTTGACCATGGGAAGCAGTACAAAAGCCCAGTCGTCCTAAGGTTGTTGACTTGACTTTCCGTGCTCGGTTCATGACAATTGACCAATGACAAGATATGTACCAGGAGGTGAAATTGCCGGGGCGACACAAGGCCAGCAACCTGCCGCTCCAGATATGGGCAAGGTCACGAGTAAAGTTCGAGGTTCTGATTCGTTATGAGCTGAAGTGCTGGTCACCGCCTCGCCGGCAAAAGCCTCCTGAACATATGGACAAGGGGGCTGAATGCTTACGAGTCAAGAGGCATGATATTAACCCCGTGAGAATTGCAGGGGAGGGGAGATTGAGTATCTTGGGGAAAAAAGCAAGCTTTTGGCTCCTTCATGCTGCCACTCTGGGGCCGGTGGGAAGAATTTCCTTTGCTCCGGGAACGTGGGGATCTTTAGTGGCTGTCCTTTCCGCTCCTTGGCTGCTTGGCTCCTTGCCCCTCATTTGGCGGCTGATACTCATTGTGGCTGTATTTTTTATCGGCTCTTGGGCCTCTCATGCTGCTGAAGGCATATTGGGTCAAAAGGATCCGGGATCGGTGGTCATTGACGAATTTTGCGGTCAATTACTGGTTTTTTGTTTTTTCACCCATCCTGCCGGCTGGCAGCTGGGAGCGGGATTTGTATTGTTCAGAATCTTTGATATCTGCAAGCCGTGGCCGGTAGGCGCTTCGGAATCCTGGCTTCCTTCCGGCTACGGGATCATGTTGGATGATATATTGGCCGGCGGATATGCAGCGCTGACACTTTTTCTTTTGCAGCATCTGGTTCACTGGGTTCAGTGACCGAAACGAATGCGTACAATTCTCATCCGGAGTTGTCATCCCTCCACCACCACGCGGCCATATCCTGCAAAAGATCCAGTTCTCCGGCTGCAGCCAGGTTTAAAAAACGTCGAAAGTACCGGACCGCATCCTGGCTGTATGGATTGGCCTCAAACAAGGTCTGGAACAGGGCCCCGTCTTCGGTGAGCATTTTTTGGGCCGCTTGCAGGCGGCGCTGAAAAGAGGGGGTGATAAAATCCATAACCTCCTGGTCCTGGGCCACGGCAGCCAGATAGGAAATGGTGGTCACAAAATTCAAGCTTTGGATCTTGGCCATGGCTTGATCGTGGGTCTGGGCCGATGTGGCAAAAGGCTTAAATCCCAAATAACGAAAGAAAGCGTGCATGCGGGTACAGGCTCTATCGTCCCGGCCGGGAACAACAGCTACTTTCAGTTCGGTCTGAGACTCCGGTTGGGGGCCAAACAGGGGATGGGTGCCCACCACTGGACCGCTATGGCTGCTTAACATTAAGCGTAGGGGACGTTCTTTGACCGAACATATGTCGGCCAAGAGGGTGGAGCTGGAAATAAGGGGGCAAATGGTCTGCAAAACCTCCGGCAGAGCCCCAATGGGAACGGCCAGAAGAACCAGATCAGACTGGGCCAGATCCACGGCGGCCTGGTCCGAACCCAAAGGCCGGTCATACTTGAACACCATGATTTTGCAGGGTCGCATAAAGCGACTCAAAAGCTGCCCCATACCGCCTTGGGCTCCGATCAGGCTGACCTTATGTATGGTATTTTCATCCTGTCTCACTGCATGCTCTCCTGAACGCAACGCCAGGCGTCCCAAAAACCGGGAAAAGATTTGGCCACACAGGCCGGGTGATCAAGCTCCACCTTTATGCCGGCTAGTTCCAAAAGAGAAAGGCTCATGGCCACCCGGTGGTCCCCATAAGTGCAAAACTGAAATTTTTCCCACCTGGGCAGGGGCTGGGGATAAATGCGTAAACCATCAGCCTGCAGGTCCACCCGGGTGCCGATGCGCCCCAGCTCCGTTGCCATGGCCTGGGCCCTATCGCTTTCTTTCAGTCGCAGGTGGGCTACATTTTTGATTTGAGTCGGGGAGTGGGCCAGGGCGGCCAGAACAGCCACAGTGGGCACCAGGTCGGGACAGAACCCCATGTCCGTTTCCAAGCCTTGAAGTTCGGTCGGGGAGATGCTGATGACCCGATTATGTATCCGGGGCTTGGCCCCCATGTCTTTGATGATATCTATAAATTGCCGGTCCCCCTGCCTGGAGTCCGGATCGAGACCGGAGACCATGACCCCTTGGGAGTGGAGAAGGCCGGCCGCCAGGAAATATGAGGCATTACTCCAGTCTCCTTCGATCTGATACGGCCCTGGAATGTAAGGCCCCTGGCTGACAATAAACCGGGTTCGACCGGGAATAATCCGGGTCAATTCGGTCCAGCTTGTATCCACCCATTCTCCCTTGTCAGGGCTAGTTTGTACCTGAACTTCACGACCAAAGGCCTGCATAACTTGCAAGGTAAGAGCCACATAGGGCCAGGAAAGAACTGTCTGTCCGCTGACATGTATAGTCAACCGGGACCGGGCATAGGGTGCGGCTAGAAGCAATCCGGAGAGATATTGGCTGGACTGCTCCAAAGAGATATCCACTCTGCCTCCGGCCAGCCCGTGGGGGGTAAGGACAAAGGGTGGACATCCGGGGAGGTCTTCGAACTCCAGTTCACATCCCTGACTGGTCAGGGCCCGGGCCAATTCCTGAATAGGCCGCTGGTGCATGCGGCCTCGACCGAAAATGCGGCAGGGGCTTTGGCCCAGGGCAGCCACTGGAGTGATCAAGCGACAAGTGGTCCCGGACTCACCCACATCCAGATAGGTGAGCTCTTTTTTTGCGGCCGGTCTGGGGTCGATGCCGTCCACGATCAGAGTTCCTGGGGATGAACCTTCGATTTTGGCCCCCAGGGCCTGCAAGCAGTTTACTGTACAATCAAGATCCTGACTGTCCAAGACATTGGTCAGCGTGGAGGTTCCCGGGGCCAGGGAAGCGGCAATAACCGCCCGGTGGGAGACGGATTTGCTGGCCGGGGCCTTTATATGAATGCTCATAAATGGTCCTATGCTGGTTCGTGCATTTACAAAGCGAGATGATACCTGTACAACCGATTATTTCTGTCCATCTGGCTCTTCCTCTGCCGGAAAAGAGGCCAGGTCCAGGCTCGGGCCGTTGGGGTAACTGCCCAGAATGCGCAGACTGTGACAGGCCTGTTCCATGTCCTGCATCAGTTGGGCATACTCCTGGCCGGACAGGTCGCATTCCACATCGGCAAAAAAGACGTACTGCCAGCGTTCTCCCCGCGAGGGTCTGGATTCCAGCTTTTTCATATTCACCCCTTCCCGGGCCAGGAGGTTGAGGACGGCAGCCAAGGACCCGGGCCGGTCCGGAAGAGTAAAGACCAGGGAGGTTTTGTCCCGGTTGCCCAGGGGAGGGTGGTCTGGACCTATGATCAGAAATCGGGTCCAGTTCTCCGGCAGGTCTTCAATGCCGGTGCGCAGGACCTTGAGCCCCAGACTGCGGGCCAGGCCGGGATGAGCTATGGCCGCGGCCCCAGGTTCGATTTGAACCCGTTTGGCCCCGGCCGCGGTACTGGGCATGGGCACGATCCGGGCCTGGGGGATATGGCTGTTGAGCCAGGTGGTGCACTGCTGCAGGGCCTGAGGGTGGGAATAGACCACCTGGATGTCGGACAGATTTTCTGCACTGGACAGCAGGCTGTGGCTGATACGACAGAAGATTTCGGCCTGGATATAGACCTCAAAGCGCAGGAAGAGGTCCAGGCTTTGGCCTACAGACCCTTGCAGGGAATTTTCCAAAGGGATAATTCCCAGCTCAGCCTGTCTGGTGCGCACGGACCGGAAGACCTCTTCCAGGCCCGGGCAAGGGGTAAACGAGGAGGCCTGGCCCAGGTAGTGAAGTCCGGCATAATAGGAAAAGGTTCCTTCTGGTCCCAGGTACACAACGCGTTGCGGACGTTGCAGGCTGCGGGAAGAGGAGAGGATCTCCCGGTAAATGGCTTGCAGATGTTCGGCCGGCAGGGGGCCAGGATTGGCCTGCAAAATTCTGTCCAGGACATCCTTTTCCCGAAAGGGCTTGAACACACTTTCCTGGCCCGAGTCTTTGAGCCGGCCTACAGCAATACTTAACCGGGCCCGTTTGTTCAGGAGCTGGACCAGCTCTGCATCCAACTGATTGATTTCTGTGCGCACCTGATCCAAATCCAAATCATGGACCGAGCCGGGGGCAGGAGATGGGCCGTTTGTCATTATTTCTCCTCTATGCTTTCCTGAATGCGCAGGCCGAAATGGCGTCCGGCCGCATCAATGCGGCACAGGATTTGATCCGATATCTGAAGGGAGACTACGCTGACCGGTGAACCGTCCGGCCGAACCATGCGGATGGTCTCTGCGTTTTGCACAAAAATGTGTCCGGTTTGGGAGCCGGTTTGGGCGGTAATCAAAAGCAAAGGGCGGATTTCCACTTTGGACCGGCCCACTGTAGCCGAGTGGCTATGACCCCGGGCATCGACCACCAGGACTTCCCGGCCCGCCTGCAACTCTTGGAGGTAGGCAGTCCGGTCGCCGGGTACTAAGACATAGGCATGGGCCGCCCCGGCATTGATCCGAAAGGGCCTGGCTGCCACATAAGGATTGGACTCGGTTTCGGCATGGACCAAAAAAGTAAACGTACTTGAGTTCCCGACCAAAAGCCCCTGGCCGGTCTGTAAAATGGAGCAGGTGTCCACACAAACTCTATGCCCCAAACCCACGGGCTTGATCTCGGTCACTTCCGCCGCCTCCAGTCCGATGGATTCCTGGCTGAGCTTGAGTTCCTGGAGCATTGGTTTGAGCCCGGTTGTATCTTGGGGTCCAAAGACCAAAAAATCGGTTCCCCGCTCCAGGATGCCACGGGCCAGCCGGGCTTGCTCCGGATCAGACACTTCCAGGCCTAAAAGCCCGGGGGCATTGTGGGCCAGGAGGTTCTCCACCGGTATAATTTCCCAGCCATGACTCAAAAGGACTTTCTGCCCGGCCCGGAGGGCCTGGAGGGCTTGTTCCTCGTCTTCAGGTCCGTTGAGTTCAACGGTGGTTATATCCGCCGGGGTCAGGACCTGAGTGCGGCTTAAAGCTAAGACCTCCGAAGCGTGGGCCTCGTCGGTGAAGATTCCATCTGCTCCGGCTTCCAGGGCCTGGGTGACCATGGATTTGTCAAAGGGTTGAGCCCGGATATAGATCTCACATCCCATGGGGCTCCCCTTTGGCAGTTGGAGGTGAGGAAAGCATGGCCATGGCCTCTTGTACCGATACCTCTTCATGTACTACCTGATGAAGAGCGTTGACCAGGGCCCTTGGATCGTGATCCTGGAAGATGTTGCGGCCGATGGACAAGCCAGCAGCTCCAGCCTGAACGGCTTCTGAGGCCATGCGGATGAGGTCTTCTCGGTTGTCCAGTTTGGGTCCTCCGGCGATGACCACCGGGACACAGCAGGATTCCACTACCTGTTGAAAGCTGTCCATGCTTCCGGTGTAGTTGACCTTGATCACATCCGCACCCAGCTCTTCCCCGGCTCGAGCGCAATGAGCCACTACCTGAGGATCGAAACCGTCTGTGATCTTTGGCCCCCGGGCGTAGACCATGGCCAGGACGGGCATTCCCCAGGAGTTGGCCACACTGCTGACCTGGCCCAGGTCCCGGAGCATATCCCGTTCGCTTTCATCCCCGAGGTTGACATGGACTGAGACCGCGTCCGCTCCCAATTTGATTCCGTCTTCCACTGATCCGACCAAGGTCTTGGCATTGGGAAAAGGAGAATGGCAGGTGCTGGCCGAGAGATGGATGATCAACCCCACATCCCGTCCGTGTTCCCTGTGTCCGCAGCGGACCAGCCCTTTGTGCATGAGGACGGCATTGGCTCCGCCCTCAGCCACATCGTTGACGATGGCCTTGAGGTCGGTGATTCCATGGATAGGACCAACTGTCACCCCGTGGTCCAGGGGAACAATAATGGTCCGGCCGGTATTGCGGTTGAAAATGCGCTCAATGCGGATGGATTTGCCCAAATGCATGCCATGCCTCCTTTGGATACTTTCCCGTGAGTGGTTTTCTTCGGGCAGGCTGGACAGCGGACCATAAAAAAAGGCCGCTGGCTGGAAGCCTGCGGCCTTTTTGGTGGTATTCGTGTTATATAGAGTTAGACGAGACCACTCAGACCACAGACTTCCCTCTGGGTAAAATAAAACCAAACCCAATAGCTAAAAAAGGAAGAGTGGTCGAGTTGTGTGTGCATGGATACAATGTAGACAAATCCGTGGATACTTGTCAACGTTTTTTAGCGAAGCTGGTCAGCTTGACATCTGTGCATATGGTTTTACATTCATAACTGGTTTGGAAACATCGGCCCTGAATCAGGGTATTGCTACTCATCTACTATGATACAGGAGTGTTTATGGGATCTGATGACAAAAGGTTTGAGTGTCCCCACTGCGGAGAAGAACTTCAGGCTTGGCTGGCTCCACCGGATTCCGGATGGGGAGAAATCCTGGTCTGCTTTAACAATAAATGTCCGCATTTTGTAGGTTCGGCCTCCGATATCGAGAATAAGGGGGAGGACAACAGATCCATGGGCTGCCGTTATGCCCTGGACCCGGCCAACAAGTACCGGCCCTTTAATTTGCTGGCTGTTTGCCCGCATTGAACAAATGCCAAACAAAGCCCCTGGGTTTCCCGACCCAGGGGCTTTGTAGTATAGGCGTATCTTATCCTTCTGAGCTGTATCCATGACCATCTTTTTGACCATCAAGGAAATCGCCAAACAACTCCAGGTCCCGGAAAGCAATATCCGCTATTATCGGGACAGGTTTGAAGACTACATACCCAGCGTGGGAGAGGGGCGGAGGCGAAGATATAAAAAAGAGGCGGTTGATGTATTTTCCCATATCATCCAAGGATACAGGGAGGAAAAAAATACCGAACAAATTGCTGCAGAGCTGGCCGGCATGTTTCCCCGCACTGTTCATATGGATGATGGAAATGATATGAAGACTGCCGGCGATACAAATGAACTCATGGCTGCAGCACCAGGAGGCCATGCTCCAGATGATTCTTCTCTTTCAGTCCTTCAGGCCCAATCCAGGACTTTGGAACATCTGGCTCAAGCCTTGGCTGGTCACAGTTCTTTAGCCTCAGAGTTTTCCAGGCTCAGACAAGAACAGGAACGGCTGAAGAAGGGATTGGTTCACGTTTGGCGGGCCCACAAAGAGGCAAGCGGGGGAAGGCTCACAGAGCATGATGCCGTGGCTCCTGGTTCATCCATGTCCCAGCAGCTCCTGGCCTTGGAAAAAAGAATCCAGGCCCTGGAGCAAGGTGTAGACAGGGAGCTGAAAGAATTGCGATCAGATGTCAAGGAATGTTTGAATATCACCCGGGAATTTCTTCAAAGTCTCGGAGACGAGCCCTGAAAAGGTGAAATGTATCCGTTCAGGAGTGCTGAATGCTCTTATGAAACTCAAGGTTAGCTTATGCGACCCTGGCTATAAGGACCGGGATCGCCAGGCTCTAGCCTGGCCAAAGAGGAGGAATGATTATTCGCCCCTACTTACCAAGCTGTAAGTTTCTTCATTGATCAATCTGGCAAATCATCGATTTTTGCCCGCTTTGGGGCCAAAAATGGGTCAGATTTGCCGGAGGCAAAGCTGACGGTGAAATGAGTCAGCGGGTCCATCTTTGAGCTTGACATTTTTTCGTCTTTTTTTGATCCTATAATCCCTCATGAAATGAGTAGCGGATCTTTTATACTCACCACAATGTTTATCGGTTCTTCTTTCACCCCGGATGGCCCCAGGGAATTCTGTAGAGAGTGATTGTTGTTTCTCAAAGCATTTTTTGTTCTTGTTTGACAATCCCTTATATTTTGGGCTATTATTTGAAATGGTCGCATCGTCATTCTTTTACCCTACCTGAATAATTCATCAAAAATAGGAAATGCCCATGGAAGAACAAAAAGCAAAAGTTGTGGTCCAGGATTTGTTCAAAATCTTTGGTCCCAACCCGGAACGGGCCTTCGCGCTCATTGAGCAGGGGAAGTCCAAAGACGAGGTCCTGGAAGAGACTGGTCTAACCATTGGAGTGCAGAAAGCGAGCTTTGAGGTTTACGAAGGGGAGGTCTTTGTGGTCATGGGTTTGTCCGGGTCCGGCAAATCCACCCTGGTGCGCATGCTGAATCGACTCATTGAACCTACTTCCGGCAATGTCTACTTGGAGGGCAAGGACATTGCCAAGATGAGTAAAGACGAGCTCATCGAGATTCGGCGCAGAAGGATGAGCATGGTCTTTCAATCTTTTGCCCTCATGCCACACATGACGGTTTTGCAGAATGCGGGTTTTGGCCTGGAGGTGGCCGGGATTACCGGGGATGATCGTTACAAAAGGGCTATGAACGCCCTGGAACAGGTCGGACTGAAGGCCTATGCCCACAGTTATCCGCAGGAGCTGTCCGGGGGTATGCAGCAACGGGTCGGATTGGCCCGGGGGCTGGCCGTGGACCCGACCATTATGCTCATGGACGAGGCCTTTTCCGCTTTGGATCCCTTGATCCGCACAGAAATGCAAGACGAGCTGATCAAGCTGCAACAGGAAAGCCAGCGGACAGTGATTTTTATTTCCCACGATTTGGACGAAGCCATGCGCATTGGCGATCGTATCGCCATGATGGAAGGCGGCCGGATTGTGCAGGTGGGGACACCGGAGGAAATTTTGAAGAAACCGGCCGATGAATATGTCAAGGCCTTCTTCCGGGGAGTGGACCCGACCAACGTGTTGAAAGCCGGTGATGTGGTTCGCGACAACCAGGTGACCATTATTCGCCACAAAGGGGGTGGACCTCGGGCGGCCATGGAACGGCTCATGGATAAGGACCGCAGTTTCGGCTATATCCTGGATGCCGACCGGAAATTTCTGGGGGTGGTTTCAGTGGATTCTCTGCGTTCGGCCATTGAGGCCGCCGGCGACGAGAATGAGACCCTGCAAAAGGCCTTTTTGGAGAATGTGCAAACTGTATCTACAGATACCCCAATGCAAGACATCCTGCCCAGCCTCACTCAACTTGACTGCCCGGTGCCGGTTGTGGACGACAAGGGTGTGTACCAAGGGGCCATATCCAAAAACCGTTTCTTGAAAACCCTCAAACGTGAAGGATAAAAACCATGAATTTTGATATACCACTGGGACGATGGGTGGAGAGCTTCGTCAATTTCTTGATGGACAATTTTACATGGCTGTTTGATTTTATCTCCACAGTTGTCGGCTGGCTGGCCTCATCCTTGGAAGGTATTTTGATGGGCCTGCCGGCTTGGGTAATGATTGTATTGATTGTTGCCCTTTCTTTGTGGCGTTTGGGATGGCGGTATACCCTGGTTTTTTTGGTCGCCCTCGTTTTACTCGTGGGTATGGACATGTGGGATGCGACCATGTCCACATTGGCCCTGGTGGCCGCTTCTACAGTGGCCAGCTTGATTGTGGCCATTCCCCTGGGCATCTGGATGGCCAAAAGCGACACTGTTGAAGGTATCGTGCGGCCCATTCTGGACTTTATGCAGACCATGCCTCCATTTGTGTATCTCATACCTGCGGCCATGTTCTTCGGCCTGGGCAAGGTCCCGGGGGCGGTGGCCACCATCACCTTTTGCGCCCCGCCAGCTGTGCGGTTGACCAACCTGGGCATCCGCCAAGTACCCAAGGAGTTACGGGAGGCAGGCATGGCTTTTGGTTGCACCGGTATGCAGATGCTGCGTAAGGTGGAGATCCCCATCGCCATGCCTTCCATAATGGCCGGGGTGAACCAGAACATTATGATGGCCTTGTCCATGGTGGTTATCGCCTCCATGATCGGGGCCGGTGGTTTGGGAAATGTGGTCTTAAGCGGCATTCAACGTATGGATATCGGCCTGGGCTTTGAAGGCGGCCTGGGAGTAGTCATCCTGGCCATCATCCTGGACCGGATCACGCAGTCTTTTGGGCAGGGACAGGGGCCAAGTTTGATGACCAGACTAAAGAACCTTTTCGGTTCATCGTAGCTCAGGAAAATATTTCCCTTTTGCATCCACAGGAATAAGGTGTGTGCTCAAAGAACTATGTTCAATTTGTAACCGAGGAGGCTGAGATGTTAAAAGTGAAACGCGTATGCATGGTTTTGATGGTTTTAGCCGTATGTGGGTTGTTTGTCGGCCCGGCTGCTCAGGCAGCGGACTACGATAAGCCGATCAAAATAGGCTGGACGGCATGGTCCACAGCCGAGGCCAACACCAAGCTGATCAAGGCCATTCTTGAGGACAAGATGGGCTATGACGTAGAAATGATTATGGCTGATATCGGTATTCAGTACCAGGGCGTGTCTACCGGAGACATCGATATCATGCTCATGGCCTGGCTGCCCACCACCCATCAAGACTACTGGAAGAAGTTTGCCGGCAAAGTGGTGAACCTGGGTCCGATCTATACCCGGGCCCGCTTGGGATGGGCTGTACCCGATTATGTGCCCCAAGATAAGCTCAACTCCATCACTGACTTGACCGATCCGGAGGTGACCGACAAGCTGAATAAGAAAATCACCGGTATCGATCCCGGAGCCGGATTGATGCAGGCCTCGGAAAAAGCCATGGAACAGTATGGCCTGGAAGATGCCGGATATCAGCTCCTGTCCTCCAGCGGGGCGGGCATGACTGCCGCTTTGTCCCGGGCCATCAAGCGGGACGACTGGATTGTGGTCACCGGATGGAGCCCGCACTGGAAGTTCGCCAAATGGGACCTCCGCTATCTGGAAGACCCCAAAGGTTTGCTGGGCGGCAAGGAACGTATTCATTGCCTGGCCCGCAAAGGCTTCTATCAAGATGTCCCCTATGAGGTCTTTGAGTTTTTCGTGCGCTACAATATCCCCATCGATGATCTGGAAGCCCTGATGTTTGAAGCCAGAAACACATCCTATGAAGAAGCTGCAAACGCCTACATCAAGAACAACCCCAAACGGATAAAGTACTGGATGACCGGAGAATTCGAATAACCCCGCCATTGCCGGGGCCGACTCTCGGCCGGCCCTGGCACCATATTCATTAAGCTCTTCGTCTATAATCTCAAGGCAGGACAGGAAAGGGGCTGGAAAATCTTCAGTGCCCCTTTGAGTCAATGGCATCCTTCCTCATTTGTTTTGAGCCAGCGGGGTCCTTGGCAATGCCGGATGCGTGTATTCACGGATGGGCCAGGGATAGGGATAAAGCTCTATATCGACGCGTCGGCTGTTCAGGTTATTCGGGCCAGAAATCGTGTGGCCCGCCACGCGTTGTCACTGTAACCATGGAGGACGTTTTGAGAAAAGTTATCTGGATTGCAATCGTTATTTTGGCCTGTGGTGTGTTTTTTGGGGGAGCAATGGCCAGTGCGGCCGAATACAACAAACCTATCAAAATTGGATGGACAGCCTGGTCCTCCACAGAGGCCAATACCAAGCTGGTTCGGGCCATTTTGGAAGACGTTATGGGCTATGATGTAAAGCTGGTCATGGCCGATGTGGGCATTCAGTATCAGGGAGTGGCCAACGGAGATATCGATTTCATGCTCATGTGCTGGCTGCCTGTAACCCATAAGGCCTATTGGGACAAGGTGGCGGACAAGGTGGTCAATTTGGGGCCGGTATTTACTCGAGCCAAGCTGGGTTGGGTGGTCCCAGACTATATTCCGGAAGAGAAAGTCAACTCGATTACCGACTTGACCGACCCGGAAGTGAAGGAGAAATTGGATGGAAAGATAATGGGAATTGACCCCGGGGCAGGTCTTATGCAGGCATCAGAAAAGGCCATGGAAATATATGGTCTCAGCGACGCCGGCTATGAATTGATATCTTCCAGTGGAGCCGGGATGACAGCTGCATTGGCCCGGGCAGTGAAAAATAAAGATTGGATTGTCGTTACCGGATGGAGTCCGCATTGGAAGTTCGCCAAATGGGACTTGCGATACATCGATGATCCTGAGCAGGTTCTAGGGGGAAGGGAAAGTTCGTCCTGTATTGCCCGCAAGGGTTTTTATCAGGAAGTGCCCTATGAAGTGTTCGAATTCTTGACCAGGTATTTCATACCTGCTGACGATTTGGAAGCCATTATGTACGAGGCCAGACAGAGCTCCTATGCAGATGCAGCCAAAAAATACATTGAAGAGAATCCGAAACGGATTCATTACTGGGTGACTGGAGAATAATAGCTCTGCAATCCATTTCGAGAAAACAAAAACCGGCACCTGGAAGTGTTGATTCCTGTCCAAGTTCTGTTATGATCCTTTTTAGGGTGAGAGAGGGGGGATTCGATGATCTGGCCAGCAGGCAGGATCCAAGAATAGGGCAGTTCTGTATTCTCTGGCCTCAAAATTGGGGCTCAGCGGAAATCCATCTGGATTTTCCGGTTGATCTTTCATTCTCCAAACCAGAAAGGAGGAGAGCTATGTTGTACAGTCTGAAAAAAATCGCTATGGCCCTGTGTGTTGTTGCTCTTTTGACAGTATGCTTCTCACCCGTTGCCCAGGCTCAGGACTACAACAAACCAATCAGGATCGGATGGACTGCTTGGTCGGATGCAGAAGCCATCACCAAGATCGCCAAATTGATCCTGGAAGAAAAAATGGGCTATAACGTGGAATTGGTCATGTCCGATATCGGTGTTCAGTACCAGGCCCTGAAAACCGGGGACATAGATGTTATGCTCATGTCCTGGCTTCCGGTTACTCACCAAAATTATTGGAAGAAATTTGCTAATGACGTGGTCAATCTCGGGCCTTTGTACACCAGGGCCAAGCTGGGCTGGGTTGTCCCCGACTATGTACCTACAGACAAAGTGGACTCTATAGATGACCTGGCTGATAAGGATATTGCCGCCAAACTGAACAATAAGATTACCGGCATTGATCCCGGGGCTGGTTTAATGCAGGCTTCTGAAAAGGCTATGGAGGAATACGGCCTCTCTGATGCTGGCTACGAGCTGGTATCTTCCAGTGGAGCGGGAATGACCGCTGCTCTGGCCAGAGCCATAAAGAATGAAGACTGGATTGTGGTCGTCAAGTTCGAGGGCGCCGGCAAGGGTCGCAAGCAGGTTTCGGTATATCCGGA
>CAZUER010000042.1:0-28132 GCA_964619345.1 uncultured Desulfohalobiaceae bacterium | reverse complement strand
TTTTCAGCTTTTCCGTGCTTTCAGCGTATTCAGCGGTTTATAAATCTGCTGCCTTACCAGGCAGGCAAAGCCCTCCTCTACAGTTTTCACTCCATTCGTGGTTTGAGTCGTAAGGGCGAAGCTTGTCTTCGCCCCCAACGCGAAGCCTCAATATCATTTTGACTCCCGTGTTTATCCCCGCAGCTTTTGCAGAACCTGCTCTCCGGCAATGGCCATGGGCTCCATGCTCGGCTCTGAGGAGCAGTCCGGGTTGCCCGCGCACATCAGGGTGGTCACGTCGGCCACCGTCTTACCGCCCAGAATCAATGCATTGACTGTATCGATCTCCTTGACCGGGCCTTCACTGTCACTGATGATCTGGCCGCCCAAAAGCTTTTGGGAGTCCCGGTCAAAGACCAGCTTGATCTGCCAAGGTTTGACCCCGGGGATCATGGCATGTTTGCTGCGGGATTGAACGGTTGCGCTCACCGCTGAATATCCCTCGCTCCGGGCCATGCCCTCGGTCATCCCGGTGGCGGCGATATATTTGTCAAAAAGCTTCACTGCGCTGGCCCCCAAAACACCGGGAAAAGGAAAGTCATATCCGGCCAGGCGCTTGGCCACATACCGGCCTTGAATTACCGCCGGAACCCGCAGCTGAGTAGGTGCCGGCTTGCGGGTAATAAAATGCGTATTGGTGATGCAGTCCCCTCCGGCCAGGATGTCCGGATCCGAGGTCTGCAAATACTCGTCGACCTGGATACCGAACGGCCCCATCTCAAGCCCGGCCTGTTCAGCCAAGTGCACATTGGGACGGGCCCCGACATTGAGAAAGACCATATCCGCATCCACTTTGTGGCCGCTGGAGAGCTCAACCCCGGTAACCTTTCCATCCCGGCCCACAATCCTTTCCACTTTCTGGCCCATGCGCATGGAAAGACCCATGTCTCCCAAATAATCCTGGATCATCTGTCCCATTTCCGGATCCAGCATCAAGGGCAATGGCTGCTCCAGGAACTCGACCACCTCGATTGTGTATTCTTGGGGATTGGATTCCAGGAGCAATGCGCTTGTTTCCAGGCTGATAAATCCGGATCCGACCATGACCAGCTTTTTGGGCTGGCGTTCCTGCATAAAGCCCCGGATTTTTTCTGCATCGGACAACGACCGTAAGGTAAAGACTCCCTGGAGATCTCGACCTTCTAGAGGAGGGACGACAGGTTCGGATCCTGTGGACAAAATCAGCTTGTCATAGGTCAAGACCTTGCCGTGGGCAGTTCTGACCTGTTTGTGTTTTGGATCCACCTCCTCCACCCGATCAACATGCATATGAATGCCATTGTCCGCAAACATCTTGTCCTGATTGACGATAGACTGCCCAGAGGCCAGACCGGCCACTACATGGGGCAATGCTCACCTGACGATAAACCTGTTTTCTGCCCGAAGCAGGGTCACATTGACCTCAGGCATGAGCTTCTTGGCCAGCATGGCCGCAGGGCCTCCTACGCCACCGCAACCAACAATGGCTAACTCTTGTCCTGGATTCATAGTCTCCCTCCTTTGTTCTGTGCTGAATGGAAAAAAGACCTTGTAGCAACCTGAACGCACGAATCGCGTCCGCACACCCCTTGATCTGTTCTTCACAATAATGGATGTATCACGAATGGAAACTAAAGCAAAAGGGGCAAAGTAATGGAGAAAAAAGGGGGCTGATCAGAAATGCAGGTGGTTCGGTGTCCGTGGAAAAGGGAGGACGTCCCGGATATTATGCACTCCGGTAATGAACATGAGGAGACGCTCAAAGCCCAGACCGAATCCGGAATGGGGCACAGTGCCGAAGCGACGAAGATCAAGGTACCAGCTGTACTCCCGGGTATCCAGGCCCATGGATTGCATTCTGGCCTCCAGCTCATCCAAACGTTCTTCCCGCTGGCTGCCCCCCACGATTTCTCCTACCCGGGGCAGAAGAACGTCCATGGCGGCCACTGTTTCCCGGTCCTCGTTCATGCGCATATAAAAAGGCTTAATGGCTTGAGGATAGTCGTAGACAATGACCGGACGTTGAAAGTGTTTCTCCACCAGGAAGCGTTCATGCTCGGTCTGCAGATCCTGCCCATAGGCGGGTTCAAACTCAAACCTCTTCTTGCGGTGGGCCTTTTGCAGGATTGATACCGCTTCAGCATAAGGCAGGCGGACAAAGGGACCGGCAGTGACCAGATCCAGGGTGTCGCTTAAACCCTTATCCACAAAGCGGGTGAAAAGCTCCAGATCCTGGGCGCACTCCTCGCGGATATGCCCGATGCAGGTGGTGATCAGGTCCTCGGCCAGATCCATATCCTCTTCCAGGTCGGCAAAGGCCATTTCCGGCTCCACCATCCAGAACTCAGCCGCATGTCTGGGCGTATTGGAGTTTTCAGCCCGGAATGTGGGTCCGAAGGTGTACACATTGCCCAGGGCGCAGGCCAACACCTCGGCGGTGAGCTGCCCGGAAACCGTGAGATAGGCCTTTTGCCCGAAAAAATCCTGAGCATCCCGCTCTTGCGGTGGGGGCACACGGTCCAGATCCAGGGCGGTGACCCGAAAGAGCTCACCGGCCCCTTCACAGTCCAAGCCGGTAATGATCGGGCTATGGACGTACAGAAAGGAGCGGTGATGAAAAAAAGAGTGGATGGCCCAGGCCAGCTCAGACCGCATGCGGTACAAGGCCCCGTACTTGTTGGTCCGGGCCCGGATCTGGGGGATGGTGCGCAAAAACTCGTCGGAATGACGCTTTTTCTGTAAGGGGTAGGTCTCAGGGTCGGCCGGGCCCAGGATATTGATTCTCTCGGCTTTGAGCTCCCAGCGCTGCCCTTGGCCCGGTGACTCGGCCAGGCTTCCCTGCAGGCTGACCGCTGCCCCGGTA
This sequence comes from uncultured Desulfohalobiaceae bacterium, assembly GCA_964619345.1. Classification (GTDB taxonomy): domain Bacteria; phylum Desulfobacterota; class Desulfovibrionia; order Desulfovibrionales; family Desulfothermaceae; genus Desulfovermiculus. The sequence continues at coordinate 25,251 of CAZUER010000042.1, read as the reverse complement.
TGGATGCTTTCCAAGAGCTGGGCCCCGGAAATATGATGATCGACCACGGCCTGCAGGTTCTTGAGGCAGGACCCGTCGTTGATTTCCAGAAAGGAAAAGCCCTTGGAGTCCCGCTTGGTGCGGACCCAGCCCTTGACCACAATATCGTCCCTTGGGCCTTCGGCCTGCAAGGCATCCCAAACCCTTGTCCGGCGCATGGTCAATGTCTCCGCTAAAAGTGCCCTTCGGATGCAGCTCGTGCATTGTCACATCTCACGTGTCGCCAACAAAGAACCCTCCCCTGGCCCCTCCCTGCCGCCTGTCTTCCAGGCGGCAGGGAGGGGAATCAGAGGAAGAAAGGACTCGTGCCGATAACCTCTGAAGCAGGACTAGAGGGCCTGGCCTATACGCTGCAAGGCCTCCTCCACGTTCTCCCGGCTGTTGAAAGCACTGATACGGATGAAGTTCTCTCCGCAGCGGCCAAATCCGACTCCCGGAGTACAGACCACTCCGGCCCGGTTCAAGAGAAGTTCGAAAAACTCCCGAGAGCTTCGCCCTCCGTAAATCCAGATGTACGGGGAGTTCTCCCCGCCCACACACTCAAAACCCAGATTGGTCATGGCCTTTTTGACCATGGCTGCATTGGACAGATAAAAATCAGTCAGCTCCTTGACCTGGGCCTGACCATCGGAGGTATACACCGCCTCGGCCCCCCGCTGCACCGGGTAAGACACTCCGTTGAACTTGGTGCTTTGGCGCCGAAACCACAGATCGTGCAAAGAGGCCTGGGTACCTTCGGCGGTCCAGGCCCGACAATCTTTAGGGACCACTGTATAGGCGCACCGAGTGCCGGTAAAACCAGCGGTTTTGGAAAAACTGCGGAACTCCACAGCCACTTCCCTGGCCCCGGGGAGCTCATAGATGGAGTGGGGCAGGTCCTCATCCCGAATGAAACACTCATACGCGGCGTCAAAAAGGATAAGGGCCTTATTGTCCCGGGCATAGTCCACCCATTTCTGCAGACCTTGCTTGGAGATAGTGGCCCCGGTGGGGTTGTTGGGAAAACAGAGGTAGATAAGGTCCACATCATTTTGGGGTAAATCCGGAGTGAACCCATTGTCCCGGGTGGACTCCAGGTAGGTAACTCCCTGATACCGACCGTCGACAGCCTGCCCGGTTCGGCCGGCCATAACGTTGGTGTCCAGATAGACAGGATAAACCGGATCCGGCAAAGCCACTTTCACATCCTGGGCCAGGATCTCCTGGAAATTGCCGGTATCGCACTTGGCCCCGTCGCTGACAAAGATCTCATCCGCACTGATTTCAGCCCCCCGGGCCTGGAAATCGTGCTCGGCGATGGCCTGGCGCAGGAATTCATACCCCTGTTCCGGGCCATAGCCGCGAAAAGTCTGGTCCACGGCCATTTCATCCACCGCCCGGTGCATGGCCTGCACACAGGCAGAGGGAAGCCCGCGGGTTACATCTCCTATGCCCAGCTTGATGACCTTGGTCTGGGGATTGGCAGCCTGGTATTCCTCGACTCTCTTTTTTATCTCCGCAAACAGATAGGAGGCCTGCAGCTTGAAATAGTGTTCATTGATTCGGATCATGGATGGTGGCTCTGTTCTGTTTTAAGTTCTGTAATTTTACCAATAGATTGCCCGGTAAGTCTGATCTCGGTGTACTCGGATGAACCGGGCCGGGCAATGACCGAAAAGAGAGTCCGTAAGTTTCTTCCCCGATCAACCTGGACGTTTGCGGCCAGCAGCTGTACTGATCTCTTTCTTCTGTCCTCTGTCCTATCCTCAGGCCGCCTGGACCGCTTCTTCCTCCGGTTCCTTTTCCGGGGTGGGGCCTATGCCCAAGAGCAGGGAGCTGGCCACAAAAATGGAGGAATAGGTCCCCACCAAGATACCTATGAGCAGGGCCAGGGCAAAATCATGGATCACCCCTCCGCCCAGGATAATCAGGCTCAGGACGACCAAAATTGTGGTACCTGAAGTGAGCAGGGTCCGGCTTAAGGTCTGGTTCACGCTCTTATTGATGGTTTGATAGAGGGGGAGAACCTTTTTGGCCCGCAAATTTTCCCGGATGCGGTCGTAAATCACGATGGTATCATTCAGCGAGTACCCAATGATGGTTAGGAGCGCAGCTACAATGGTCAGATCAAACTCTTTGCCCAACAAAGAAAAGATACCCACGGTGATGAACACATCATGGATAAGGGCCACCACCGCCCCCAAGGCGTAGTTCAGTTGAAGATACCAGGTCAGTCCCAAGGTGATAGCCAAGGCGGCCACAATCAGATAAACCAAGGGAACGGCTAAGAGGCCCAGGATATAGAGGCCGGTGAGTAATCCGGCAGCCATGATCCCTGCGGTCATCCATTTTTGCTCGAAACGGCCGGAGATATAGATGGAGATGAATAAAACCGCATAGAACAAAGCTTGCAAGGCCTTGTTCTTCAGATCCGCACCCACTTTCGGTCCGACCATTTCCAGGCGCTGGATGGTGTGGCCGACCTCCATGCCCTGGGCTAAGGCCTTATCCACAGCGGTTCGCATCTCTTCGGGTTTGGCGTCTTCAGCAGAGATGCGCAGCAAATACTCATGGGCTTGCTCCAAACCAAATTGCTGCACCCGAATCTCCGGAAGATTCCCTGTGCGCAATGCTTTTTGCACCTCTGCGGCCTGGACGCCCCGGTCGAATTTGACTTGGATATTGATCCCCCCGGCGAAATCGATGCCATAATTCAGGCCGCCTTGAACGACAATGGCCCCCAATCCCAGGACCAAAAGGAGCAAAGAGGCATACATAGCCAGGACCCGCTTGCTCATGAAATCAATGGTGGTATCCGGATGAATGATGCGAAGGCCCATAGAGCACTTTTCCCTGTTTAAATTTGCTCTGGCAAATTTCCAATGTGTTTATGTTATAATGTCTCTGTATGAACTTCCAATTACAGATTCAGGCTGGACCCCGGCTTGCGCTGTTTGAGCCAGAGATCGAAGAATACGCGGGAGACAAAAATGGCCGTGAACATGGAGGCCATGACCCCGATGGACAGGGTGACCGCAAACCCGCGTATGGGACCGGTCCCGAATTGATAGAGAATGATAGCGGCGATAATAGTGGTCACATTGGCGTCCACAATGGTCAAGGTAGAGCGGGCAAAACCCTCGTCCACTGCCTTCATTGGACTCAATCCTTTGCGCAGCTCCTCCCGGATCCGTTCATAAATGAGGACGCTGGCGTCCACGGCCATTCCGATCAACAATATGATCCCGGCAATACCCGGTAGGGTCAGGGTAGCTCCGAAACCGGCCAAGACTGCCATGATGATAACGATATTCAAGAAGAGGAGGATATCGGTGATCAGTCCCCCTATCCGGTAATAGACCAGCATGAAGACAAGGACCAGAAGCCCTCCAACCACAATGGACCGAATACCTTGCTCGATGGATTGCTGGCCCAGGGAGGCCCCTACACTCCGTTCAGAGAGGATCTCCACTGGAGCGGGGAGGGAACCTGCCCGGAGCACGATGGCCAAATCATGAGCCTCTTCCACGCTGAACTGGCCGGTGATGCTGGCCCGCCCACCGCCAATCTTCTCCTGAATGGTCGGTGCGGAATACACCTTGCCGTCCAAGACAATGGCCAAACGTTCGTGCACATTCTCTCCAGTCACCCGTTCAAAAATCCGGGCTCCTTGGCGGTCAAAACTCAACCCCACATAGGGCTGATTAAATTGATCAAAGGCCACTTGGGCATCGGTTATGTATTCACCGCTGAGCAAAACATTTTTCTTCAGGACGATGGGCTGCTGGGTGTACGACCCGTCCGGCTGCCGCTTTTGCAAATAGGCCAGTTCGTTCCCCGGAGGTAAAACTCCCTGCTTGGCCTTCTCCACATCCGCCTCGTCGTTCACCAGCTTAAACTCCAGATGGGCTGTCTTCTGAATCAGATCCACTGCCCTGCCGGCGTCTTCCATTCCCGGGAGTTGAACTTGCAGGCGATTGTCCTGCATCCTGCGGATATCCGGTTCAGTAACTCCGAACTGGTTGATTCGGTTGCGAATGACCTTCAAGACCTGATCAATGGTCATTTTATGCAATTTTTCCCGGTAATCAGAGGTCATGGCCAACTGATACCTGACCTTGTTTTCCTCGGTGGTCTTGGAAGCAATACGCAACTGCTGGGAATAATAGCGGTCAATAAGTTGGTCCAAAGCCTCGGTCTTGGAAGGATACAAAAGCACAAACTCCAATGTGGAGTCGGAACGTACCTGGGGGCTCAAAACAATGATCTCTTTTTGCCGCGCTTCCGAACGCAGCTCTTCTCCCATCCGGTCCAGGGTGTTGTGCACCGCAGTCTGTATGTCCACACCCAGGATGAGATTGATCCCTCCCTTCAAATCCAAGCCAAGGTTGACTTCTTTGTCCGGCAGGACCGCTGAAACAGGCCCCTTATCCGGTACAATAGAGGGCAGGGCATAGATCAGGGCCAGGCCGAGGATCAATACGGCCACCACAATTCGCCAACGCAAACCGGTCATAGTATATCCTTTCACTGTTCGAGCCGGGGGCCGGAATCCACCGCAAATTTCACCAGGCTATTCTTCCGCTTTGGCCTTTTTTTCTTTTTTCCCTGAATCCACTACTTTCTTATCAGTTACCGTGGCGATATATCCGCGGTTCACTTTGACCTCTTGACCGTTGCCCAGGTCCAGGGTCAACACATCTTCATTGATGGAGTTTATCCGCCCGTATAGGCCGCCACCGGTAATGACCGAATCTCCCCGTTTGAGATTACTCAGCATCTCTTTATGCTCTTTGGCTTTTTTCTGCTGCGGCCGGATCAAGAGAAAATAAAAAATGACAAACAAAATGATCAGAGGCATAAAGGCCACCAAGGGATTTCCCTGTCCCCCGGCTCCGCCGGCCCCCTGGCCCATGGCATGGGCAACACTTTCCATCAGCATACCGCCTCCTTGGCAAGGGTAAAAATGGATAAACACCGTAACAGCTGCTGCTCACTACCTGCTGTATCCCTGTCCTGTCAAGTTTTTACGCCCTTCACAGGATCTCTTTGCGCCGGGAATATTCTTCTTTGAGTTTTTGTACCTTTTCTTTCTGGACCGGGGTTTGAGCCAGGTCACGTGCTTGTTGCATATACCTGTCCGCTTCCTCCAGATCATGGGCATACATCTTGGAATAGGCCAAGTGCAAATACCCCAGGAAGTGATCCCCGCTTTGGCCTACGATCCGGCCCAGAGTCCGGTGAACCTGCCCATCTTCAGGCACGGACTTCAGTACCCGCCTCAGATCCTCCACCGCCCTGGCCCTGGAACCAGTCTCGGCCAGGACCCGGGCTCGGTAATAGCGGGCCAGGTAATCGCTCTGGTCTCTGTTCAGGGCCTGATCCAAAATTTTTTTGGCCTTGCGGTACTCCCCGCTTTGAAAAGCGAACCATCCCGCCTCCCGGAGCCAAAGAGGATGGTCTCCATTGCAGGCCAAGGCCTTTTGCAAGCTGTGTTCGGCCTGACCCATCCTGTTCAGTCTGGCCAAGGCCATGGCTTTGCCCAAGAGTTGTAGACAATCCAGGTCTTCGTCCGCTTGGCCCACCACAGACGATTGCTCGGGGTTGGGGGCATATTTGGTGGACAAGAGCATCTTGACTCGGGCAAAGACTTCCGGGTCCTGCTGAGCCAGTGGGGGTTGGGCTTGGAAATGTTGAGCCAGGTCCTGAATGGACCCGACCCGCTCATTGAGCCCGGGATGGGTGAGCATGTAAGCCGGAGGATTACTGCTGCCGCTGAGACGCATTTTTTTCAGCATACGTTCAAAGGTGCGCATCATTGCTTCCGGTTCATAGCCAGCCTGGGTCAAAAAACGAAGTCCGAGTTGATCTGCCTCCCGTTCATCATCCCGGCTGAACTTCAAGGCCGCCGCCTGCCCTCCGGCCAGAGAACCCACGGCCAGGGCCTGGCCCAAAGCTGAGCCACCACCACCCAACAAGGCCCCGGCCAACACCCCGACCAAGGTACCGATGCTGATCATCTGGGATTGCTGAATATGCTGCGCAAGGTGCCTTTCCGTGACATGGGCCAATTCGTGGGCAATAACAGCAGCCACTTCGTCTTCCCTGTCCATGGACACAATGAGGCCGGAATTCACAAACACGTATCCGGCCGGAGCGGCAAAGGCGTTGATGGAAGAATCTAAAAGGACGTTGACCTGAAGATGGAAAGGTTGGGGGGGCATGACCTGTTCAACCCGGTCAAGTATATCTTCAACGAAGTGGAGGACATAGGGATCCTTGATCAGGGGGAATTTGGCCTGCATCAAGATCTTGAACTTCTCCCCCAGTTCCGCTTCATCCTTGATCCCAAACTCCCCAAAAGCGGCCGCCGGACCGGGGGGGAGAATAAGGGCTGCAATGACCAGGGCGCAGACGATAATATGCAGACAGCGGGACACAAAGGCTCCAGCCTATTTATTCATAATATCCAAAAACTCCTGGTTGCTCTTGGTGCCCCGCATTTTGTCCAACAAGAACTCCATCCCGTCAATAGAATTCATGGAGGCCAGGAGCTTGCGCAGGATCCAAACCCGGTTGAGGACATCCGGAGCCAGGAGCAACTCTTCCTTTCGAGTCCCGGATCTGGTCAGATCAATGGCCGGGAAGACCCTCTTGTCAGCCAGGAACCGATCCAGATAGATCTCCATGTTGCCGGTTCCTTTGAACTCTTCAAATATGACCTCATCCATGCGCGAGCCGGTATCAATCAGAGCGGTGGCGATAATGCTTAAGCTTCCGCCCTGCTCCACGTTCCGGGCCGCCCCGAAAAATCGCTTCGGTCGTTGCAGGGCATTGGCATCCAGTCCCCCGGACAGGACCCGACCGGAGGAGGGAGTGACCGCATTGTAGGCCCGGCCCAGACGGGTGACGCTGTCTAACAAAATGATCACATCCTTTTTCCGCTCCACCAAGCGTTTGGCCTTTTCCAGGACCATTTCGGCCACCTGCACGTGACGTTGGGGGGGCTCATCAAATGTGGAGCTGACCACTTCTCCGGTTACCGTCCGCTCCATATCCGTAACCTCTTCCGGACGTTCATCAATGAGCAGAACAATGAGATAGGCGTCTGGATGGTTGCTGTTCACCGAATTGGCTATGGTCTGCATGAGCATGGTTTTTCCGGTCCTGGGAGGGGCGACAATGAGTCCCCGCTGCCCTTTGCCGATGGGGGTGAGCAGATCAATGATCCGGGAGGAATAATTTTCCGCCCCGTTCTCGATGACGAAGCGCTCGTCCGGATAGACCGGGGTCAAATTGTCAAAAAGCACCAGGCGCTTGGACTGTTCCGGCCGATCAAAGCCCACTTGCTGCACCCGGAGCAAGGCGAAATAGCGTTCTCCCTCTTTGGGAGGGCGTATTTGCCCGGAGACCACATCCCCCTTGCGCAATCCGAATCTTCGGATTTGGGAAGGAGAAACGTAAATGTCGTCCGGGCCTGGCATGTAATTGTACATGGGAGAGCGCAAGAAACCGAAACCATCTGGAAGAATTTCCAACACCCCTTCCCCGTAGATGTTTCCATTTTGGGATGAGCAGGCCTGTAAAATGGAGAAGATAAGTTCCTGCTTACGCAGGTTGCTGGGATTCTCCACCTCATACTCAACAGCCAGCTGCATGAGTTCATTCATGGACCTTTTCTTCATTTCCGACAGATTCATTATGGAATTGTTTTCCATACTGCGCTCTCTCCATCAAAGGGGTTTTTGTTCAACAATAACTCTGTTTTGAAAACGACAGGGCTCATACCGATGCATGGACAATTTCGCGCCTGCATGATTGAAATGGCTCAGTCACCTGCCGGTCATGCCCTGCAATCAGCAGTGGCTCCAAAGATCGACAAGGAACGAGCGAACGGGAATTCACTCTATTTTATGACGTGGAAGTGTGGATTTTTGTGTCAATGGTTGGGGCTTGCATGACTGTTGAGCTGTGAAGGGGCAAAGAACGTATCGGAAAAGCCTGAAATGCGAGCTTTGCGGTTCGCTTGGGAAGCCGAGCCAACCTCTGTCACAACTCGTTTTTTTTGAGAACGTCATGAAAGATGTTTTCGATTTCACCCTGAATTTCGTTTTGCTCCCGCCCCATGGCGCAAGCCAACTCCATTGTGATCAAGGCCATGGCTTGCTCCATGAGCCTTCGCTCCCCAAAGGACAATTCCTTGTCCTGGGATATCAGGATCAGTTCCTTGAGAACATAGGCCACATCCTCAAGCTTCCCGGTCTTCAGTTTTTCCGAATATTCCCGATACCTTCGGTTCCAGTTCTGTCCAGCATATCCTCGGAAATCCGTCCAGTCCTGCATGAAAGCCAAGATTTGCAAACCATAGTCGCTGTCGCAGATAGTGCGCAGCCCTACGTTGACGGCGTTTTTCACCGGAACGAGCAAGGTCCCATCGTTGCTTAAGATCCGGACCACATAAAAGTCGTTGGTTGATCCTCCGACTTCCTGACTGGTTATAGCTTCCACCCTCCCCACACCTTGGGCAGGATAGACCACGAGTTGATTGACGTGAAACACTTTTTTCAGCCTCCTGAAGAAAAAAACTTTCTAATTGCATATTATAGCATGGGCTGAAAAAAGAGTCCAGATACCCGCGGCGGAAAGGCTTAATCGACAGCCGCATGCACGAAGTTCATGCTGGCCTGCATACCCTCGGTGCACAACAGCCGCATGCCCTCCACCGCACGGGCAATGGCTGCCTGCAAATGTTCTTCTTCCCAAGAGGAATACGGAGTCAACACGTATCGGGTGATTTCGATTCCAGGCTGCGGACGGCCAATACCCATCCGAAATCGATAGAAATCGCGGGTCCCCAACTCAGCGGAAATCGAGCGCAGGCCGTTGTGCCCGGCCAAACCGCCCCCGAACTTGATCCGTACTTGGCCCACGGCCAAATCCAGTTCATCGTGAATAACTATGACCTGGTCCGGCTGCAGGTTGTACACCCCACACAGGCGCTTTACAGCCCGCCCACTCTGGTTCATATATGTCTGGGGTTTGGTCAGCAGAGACTGCATTCCATCCGGCCCGTCCCAGCTCCAGCACTGGGCCAACCCCCTTTTGCTGCCTAAAACCCGGGTTCTGGGCTGCTCTTGATGCAGTAAAAAATCAAGGGCCATAAACCCAATATTGTGCCTGGTGCGCACATAGCGGGAACCTGGATTGCCCAGGCCGACAATCATAAAATCAAAGGCAGGCATAGGAAGACTGCGAGGATGTTCTCCATGACCCTGAAGGGTTGAGGGCCGTGTTTCATGCAATAGGAGCGGCGGTCAATACCCTTCCCCGCAGGTAAAATGAAAACGTCAGAGCCCTAATCCTCGGAGCTTTCCTCTGCAGAACCACCGGTCTCAGCTTGTCTCTCTTCTTCCAGTCCTTCTTCTGCCTCTTCTGCAGGTTCCTCTTCGGCTACCGGTGGGGCAACACCGACCACAGCGTAATTCTCTTCAGCATCTTTGACCACCACCCCTTCAGGCAACTGCAACTCCTGAACCGTAATCGAATCGTTGATGTCCAGCTCGCTGACGTCTATCTCGATCTGGTCGGGAATATTGGTCGGCAGGCAGGTAACGGACAAGGCATCCCGGTAGATGGTCACAATGCCGCCTTCAGCCTCTCCCTTGGCCTGACCAGTGACAGTCACTGAAACATCCACATCCATTTCCTGCTTGAGGTCCACTCCGATAAAATCGGTATGCAGGAAGAGCTTCTTGACCGGATGGTTCTGCACGTTCCAAATCAGCACCGGACGGGTGATCGTGGACTGCCCGTCTTGTATGGTCAAATCAATGACGTTGCTCTTATGAGCCCGGGCCAAAACCCGTTCAAAAGGGCCGTACGCTACTTGAATGGGAATATTTTCCCCTTCTTGATTATTGTAGTAAACTCCGGGGATATACCCCTTCTTACGCAGACGGTGTACGGCGTTTTTGCCCATATCTTCCCGGCGTTGAACCTCAAGGGTGTATTGCTGGGCCATACCAAAAGTCCTCCATACGTCAGAGAGATTAAAGCGTGATTCAAAGTCAAGTGAAAAGAGTGCTCACCGAGGTCTCGCTGTGAATATTCCAAATGGCCTGACCTAATAGAGGGGCCACGGAGACCACTTCAAACTTGCCGCAGGCGATGGCCTCCTCCTGCAGAGGAATGGTATCACAGACCAGGACCTTGCTCAAGCTGGAGTTGGTTATACGTTCAATGGCCGGTCCGGACAACACAGGATGGGCGCAGCAGGCCATGACCGAACTGGCTCCATGATCTCGAAGGGCGTCGGCCGCAGTGACCATGGTCCCGGCCGTATCAATCATATCATCAACGACAATGGCCGTTTTGCCTTTCACGTCCCCGATGATATTCATGGCCTGAGCCTGATTGGGCTGATCCCGCCGTTTATCTACGATAGCCAGCCCGGCGGACAGCCTCTTGGCATAGGCCCTGGCCCGCTCCGTCCCCCCGGCATCCGGGGAGATAATCACCAGTTCGTTGTCTTCATTTTGCAAATATTCCAAGAGAACCTTGGAAGAATAAAGATTGTCCACTGGAATATCGAAAAACCCCTGAATTTGCCCGGCATGTAAATCCACTGTCAACAAGCGATGGGCCCCAGCCACGGAGATGAAGTCAGCCACCATCTTCGCGCTGATAGGGACCCTGGGGACCACCTTACGATCCTGCCGGGCATAACCGTAATAGGGCACCACCGCAGTTATTCGTTTTGCGCTGGCCCGCTTCAAGGCATCCAGCATCAGACATAATTCGACCAAGGAGCGATTCACCGGCCTGCACGTGGGCTGAATGACAAAGACATCCTGCCCCCGGACGTTATCACCTACCTCCACTCTGATCTCTCCGTCACTGAAAGACTTGGTCACCGATGGAGTTAAGGGGCACTGCAAGTGCCGGCAAATGGCTTCTCCAAGCTCCGGATTCGCATTTCCGGTTATGATCTTCAAGTCACCGTAACTTTTCATACTCCATCCACTTGCTGAAGTTTGCAACCAAACACTTGAGGTCCAGCACTCAAGGTTATGTACCACCCAGCCCAGGCAGGGGCACATCTGAACCCACGCACATTCCGGCTGTCCGCATTCGTCAGGGCGTTCTGCAAAGGAAGGATGTTCATGGCAGCCATTACAGGGCAGGAATCAAGTGACTGGCTGGGGTGGAAGGATTCGAACCTCCGAATGACGGGACCAAAACCCGTTGCCTTACCGCTTGGCTACACCCCAGCATGTATGTGGTGAATGTTGAAAACTAAGGTATGATTTCCCCATGGCCCAATGTGCGCAAAAAGGTTTGATATCTGTTTTGCTGTTCTTTGTCAAGCAGCCATGGGATACCTGCAGGGCTCTTTGGTTCTGCTTCTTATTGGAAACAAATTCAGTTACCTTGTCTTATAACCAGATACAGAGCAAATCAACTGATCAGATTGTTGAAAATCGAAAGCAGAACCAAAAAGCCCTGGGCCGGAGCAAAGCTGACTTGACAACATATTCCACTCTGCAATAGGGTTCAACAACTTGTATCTAAAAAGAGAATGCCTCGTTTCCCCCAACCTTGGAGCTCCTGCCCCGACCTGGAGACTGGAAGCAGATTATGCAGCTGACTGAGAGACAAATCAATTATTGCATGGAATGTGGCGTGTGTACGGGAAGCTGCCCGGTCAGTATGGAGTGGGACCGTTTTTCCCCCCGACAAATCATCAAACGGGCACTCATCGATCAGGAAGAAGACTTTTTGAGCTGCCGTGATATCTGGGCCTGTTTGAGTTGCGCCAGATGCAGCAGCCGCTGCCCAGTGGGCATCGATTTTCCGGAGTTCATCCGCTCCTACCGCAATGAAGCCAGGGAGCAGAACAACCTGCCCCTGGAGAGTCACCACGGGGTTTTGCAGACCATCAGCACCCTACAAACTCATGATGTTCAGCAACAGAGAACTTCCTGGACCCAGGAGGCCGGTACCGTTTCTCAAAGCGGTGACATATTGTACTTTGTCGGCTGCCTGCCCTACTTCGATATTGCCTTTAGCTACCTGCACATCTCCCCTTTGCAAGCGGCCAAAAGCATTGTCTCCTTACTGAACCGCATGGGCATAGAACCTGTGGTCAGTGACCAGGAACGCTGTTGCGGACATGACCCTCTCTGGAGCGGGAATGTATCGGTTTTCCGCAAGCTGGCGGCCAAAAACATGGAAGTCATCACCGGTTCCGGGGCCAAAACCGTCCTCTTCGGCTGCCCGGAAGGATACTTGACCTTCAAGCGCCACTATGCCCGTGAGTTCGGAACTTTACCGTTTGAAGTCTTACATGTCACCGAATTTCTGGCCCGGGAAATGCCCACGGCCGGTCTTCAGTTTCAGGCCCCGGACAGCGGGGAGGTCACCTACCACGATCCCTGCCGATTGGGCCGTTGGGTGGGTATATATGAACAACCAAGGCAGGTCTTGGGGCACATTCCCGGGGTGAATTTACGGGAAATGGATCGCAATCGGTCCAATGCTACCTGCTGTGGGACTTCGGCCTGGATGGAGTGCTCCTCCTGCTCCCGGGCCATGCAGCTTGACCGCCTGCAGGAAGCTGCGGATACCGGGGCAGAGACCCTGATCACTTCCTGCCCCAAATGTCAGATCCACTTTTCCTGTGCCAAGGAGGCGGCCGGACTGAATATTAATATTACAGATATTTACGCCTATCTCAATCAGTGTCTGCAATGACACAGCACAACCTCCCTGGAGGAGCTTTGATGAGCGCAGCAAACCAAACATCCAATGCTCAAGGCGCAGTCGCCGTCATCGGCGGCGGTATCAGCGGCATTCAATCCGCTCTGGATCTGGCCGAGTCCGGATACTTCGTGTATCTCATTGAAAAGTCCCCGGCCATTGGCGGGGTCATGGCTCAGTTGGACAAGACTTTTCCCACCAATGACTGTGCGATGTGAATCATCTCCCCCAAACTGGTCGAGGTCGGCCGGCACATCAATATCCAGATTCTGACCCATTCCGAAGTCACTGCTCTGGAAGGAGAAAAAGGAGACTTCACTCTCCAGGTAACCCAATCACCCCGCTATGTAGACCCGGACAAATGTATCGCCTGTGGTCTGTGCGCTGAAAAGTGCCCAGCCAAAACCACAGACGAATATCAGGAAGGCTTGGCCAAACGGAAGGCCATATATCTGCCCTACCCCCAAGCTGTGCCCCTAAAGTACAGCATCGATGCCGATAAATGTATCTATTTCAAAAAGGGAAAGTGCAAGGCTTGTGAGAAATACTGCCCCACCGGGGCCATATTATTCGACGATCAACAAAAGGATCTGTCCCTCCCCGTAGGAGCTGTTATTTTAAGCGGCGGCCTGCAAGCTTTTGACCCCAAAGGGTTGGATACCTATCAGTATTCTTCCTTTAAAAACGTGGTTACCTCCCTGGAGTTTGAGCGCATCCTTTCCGCCGGCGGACCTACTGGCGGCCATGTCCATCGTCTTTCAGACCAGGTACCGGCCAAACGAATCGCCTGGCTGCAATGCATCGGATCCCGGGATATAAACCGCTGCGACAATGGGTATTGTTCCTCGGTATGCTGCATGTACGCCATAAAAGAGGCCTCATTGGCGATGGAACACGTAGGACCGGAGTGCGAACCGACCATCTTTTTCATGGACATGCGCACCACGGGCAAAGAGTTTGAACGTTACTATACCAAAGCCGAACAGGATGGGGTTCGCTTCATCCGCTCCCGTGTCCACAGCCTGATAGAAAAGGATGACCAGGGTACCTTGTCCCTGTCCTATGTCTCTGAACAGGGGGAATTGTGCACTGAAGACTACGACCTCGTGGTCTTGTCCGTGGGCATGGAACCTTCTTCCAGCGCGGTGCATACAGCCAAACAAATGGGCATCTCCCTGGATCACAGCGATTTTGTGACCACCCGGGACTTTGCCCCGGTGTCCACTTCCAGACCCGGGGTCTATGTGGCCGGCGTCTTACAGGAATGCAAGGACATCCCTCAATCGGTCATGGAAGCATCGGCCGCAGCTTGCAATGCGGGCATGGACCTGGCTGGGTCCCGGGGGACCATGGTCCAGGAGAAGACTTTTCCACCGGAAGTACCCATCCAGGACCAAAAGCCACGCATCGGTGTCTTTGTCTGCAACTGCGGAACCAACATCGGAGGTATTGCCGATGTGCCGGCTGTTGCCGAGTTCGCCCGATCCTTACCAGGGGTGTATTATGTGGAAGAGAACCAATTCACCTGTTCTCAAGACACCCAGGAAAAGATGGTCCAGACCATCAAGGAGCACGGACTGAACCGGGTAGTGGTTGCTGCCTGCACCCCCAGAACGCACGAGCCCTTGTTCCAGGAGACCATCCGGGATGCCGGGCTGAACAAGTATCTTTTTGAGATGGCCAATATCCGCAACCAATGCACCTGGGTGCATTCCAAGAGCCCGGACCAGGCCACTTTGAAGTCCAAGGATCTGGTGCGCATGGCCGTGGCTCGAGCCGGCCTGATCAATCCTCTCCCCGAACCGAAGATTTCCGTGAACAACCATGCCCTGATCATCGGTGCAGGCCTTTCTGGATTAACTGCCGCTCTGGCCTTAGCCGAACAGGGCTTCCAGGCCACTATTGTAGAGCAGGCATCTGAATTGGGAGGCACGGCCCGGAAGCTGAACTCCACCTGGCAGGGGGAAGACATCCAGACCGGATTGCAGGACCTTGTGGACCAGGTCAGCAAGCACCCTCGTATAACTGTGTACACCCAGACCATGATTTCCGAATCATCCGGCTTCGTGGGCAACTTTGAAACCACGCTCAGCTCTCCCGATGAACAGATCCGCCTCCAGCATGGTGTGGTGATCGTGGCCGTGGGCGGCAAAGAACATGAGCCCACGGAATACCTGTACGCTGAGCACGACCGGGTCATGACCCATCTGCAGTTGGACACCGCCTTGCGGGAAAATGATCCCCGGGTCACCGAGGCCGCAAGTGCCGTTTTTATCCAGTGCGTGGGTTCCAGAGAACCGGAGCGTCCCTATTGCTCCAAGGTCTGTTGCACGCACAGCATCAAGGCTGCTTTGGCTCTGAAAGAAGACAATCCGGACAGGAATGTGTACATCCTGTACCGGGACATCCGGACCTACGGGCACCGAGAGGAGCTGTACCAAAAGGCCCGCCGCAAGGGGGTTATCTTCGTCCGTTTCGATGTGGAGCACAAACCCCGGGTCCAGGCTCAAGGACAAGGGCTGGAAGTTCGCATTCAGGATCCCATCCTGGGCCGGGAGCTGGCCATTGACACCGATCTCTTGGTTCTGGCCGCGGCTGTGGTCCCTGGGGACAATGAATCTCTGGCCCAAATGTTTAAGCTTTCCACAAATGAAGACGCTTTCTTCATGGAAGCCCATCCTAAGCTACGGCCAGTAGAGTTCGCCACTGAAGGGATCTTTGTGGCCGGCCTGGCCCATTACCCTAAGCCGGTGGAAGAAAGCATCGCCCAAGCTCAGGCGGCGGCCGCTAAGGCGGTAGCGGTCCTGTCCAAGACCGAGCTGACTGTGGACGGAGTGGTTTCCAAGGTGGACGAGTTTTTGTGTCGTGGGTGCGGGGAATGTGTCCAGGCCTGTCCTTTTGCCGCCATTGAGCTGACCGAGCGATCCGATGGGGCTCAGGTGGCGGAAGTCAAGTCCGCCTTGTGTAAAGGCTGCGGATCCTGTGCCGTGGCCTGCCCCACCGGAGCGGCCTCAGTTTCCAACTATGAAGACGACAAGATTATGGCCATGGTGGAGAGCGCCCTGGGCTAGATTTCCAGCTGGGGACAGCAGGAAATCTATTCTCTAAAGAATAACACAGAAGGGAAGACAGAATATGGCCGATGACTTCAGTCCGCATATTATCGCCTTTGCCTGCAACTGGTGCGCGTACTCAGCTGCCGATCTGGCCGGAGTGAGCCGCATGCAATACCCTCCTGAAATTCGTATCATCCGGGTAATGTGTTCCGGACAGGTCAATCCCAACTTCATCCTCAAGTCCTTTGAAAAAGGGGCTGACGGGGTCCTGGTGGCCGGCTGACATATTGGTGATTGCCATTACCTGGACGGTAATGTAAAGGCGGAGAAAATGTTTCAGACCACAACTGAACTTGCTGAAATCCTTGGTATTGACACCAGAAGAATCCGGCTGGAATGGATATCTTCAGCTGAGGCCGGCCGGTTTGTGGATGTGGCCAGGGAGTTTACCGAGCTGGTTCGGGAGCTGGGCCCTGCTGGTTTGCGGGTCGCGGCCTAAACCAGGCCTTGGATGGAAATCGCCCAAGCAAGGAGCTTTATTGTGAGCAAGGATGTCCTCGTCATCGGTGGTGGTATTGCCGGAATCCAGTCTGCATTGGATCTGGCCGAAATGGGATTTCAGGTCCATTTGGTGGAAAGTCTGCCCAGCATCGGGGGCAAGATGGCCCAATTGGACAAGACCTTTCCCACCAATGATTGCGCCATCTGAATCCTTTCGCCGAAGATGCTGGATGTCGGTCGACATCCCAAAATTCAGCTTTTAGCCTACAGCGAAGTGGAAAAGGTTGAGGGCCAGGCGGGAGAATTTCAGGTCCAGGTTCGCAAGAAGGCCAGATATGTGGATGAGGCCAAATGCACCGGATGCGGGGCCTGCACCGAAAAGTGTCCCACTGTGGTCCCGGATGCCTTCAATGAAGGACTTGGAGAACGTAAAGCCATCTATAGCTGGTTCGCCCAGGGGATTCCCTCCACCCATACTATTGATGCCGAGCACTGCCGGGTCTTTGCTGGAAAGAAATGCGGGGCCTGTGCCAAGGCCTGCCAAGCCGAGGCCATTGACTTTGAGCAGCAGGACCGGGTCATCACTCTGGATGTCGGGGCCATTATCGTGGCCATAGGCTATGATGTCTTTGACCCATCCAACATACCGGAATATCGTTACAACGACCTGAAAAACGTGGTTACGGCCATTGAATTCGAGCGTTTGCTATCGGCCAGCGGACCCACTGGTGGGCACTTGGATCGTCCTTCGGATCGGGCCGTAGAGTCCAGAATCAAGGAACTGGAAAAGGCGGTCAAGAAGTCCAGGCGGGTTGTGGACAACTATGAGAAAAAATTCGAACAATCATCAGAAGACTTTTATTCCACGTATACGGGTAATACGGAACAAGAGGACCCTGAACGCCAAAAATGGGCTGCAGCTTATGAAAAGTGGCTGCAGGAAGATCGAGAGCTCCAAACCCTGCAGGAAAAGGCCAAGGACTTTTCAGTGGCCAAACGGCTGGCCTTCATTCAGTGCGTGGGATCCAGGGATATCCGTTTTTTCCCATTTTGCTCCGGTTACTGTTGTATGCATTCCATCAAGGAAGCCATTATCGCCCATGAACACGAACCAGAGACCGAGTCAACGATTTTCGGCATGGACATCCGGGCTGTGGGCAAGGGCTTTGAAGAATACAAGATCCGGGGGGGGAACACCTCCAATATCACCTACAAGCGGGCCCGGGTAGCCGAAATAGTGAAGGGCAAAAACGATAACCCGGTCATCGTCTATGAGGACACCTTGGATCAACATGTAAAGCATGAAGAATTCGACCTGGTCGTCCTGGCTACTGCCTGTGCCCCCAGCCGGGTCAACCCGGGCCTGGCTTCGATTCTGAATATAAACGTTAACGAATTCGGTTTCTTCCAGACCGATGATGCCAATCCTTTGGACACTACCAGGCCCGGTATCTTTGTCTGCGGCTGCAGCCACAGCCCCATGGATATCCCCGAATCCGTGGCTCAAGCCAGCAGTGCTGCCACCCGGGCTGTTCAGGTCATAACCAGGCACTCTGGACCCCAGCCCCAGCATCTTCGGAAAGCATCGTGAAGGATAGAGGTCAAAAATATGTCCACAACTACTGAACATGACGACTTGCGCATCGGGGTCTTTGTCTGTGACTGCGGTTCCAATATCGCCGGTCATCTGGACTGCGGGAAAGTGACTGCCTACGCTTCGCAACTGCCCGGAGTATCCTATGCCAAAGAGAACTTGTATACCTGCTCTGAATCCGGCATTCAGGAAATCAAAAAGGCTATTGTCGAGCACAACTTGAACCGGGTGGTGGTGGCCTCTTGCTCGCCTCGCACGCACCAGCCCCTGTTCTCCTCCTCCTGTGCCGAGGCCGGGTTGAACCCCTATTTATTTGAAATGGTCAACATCCGGGATCAGTGCTCTTGGGTCCATATGGGCAACCAGCAAGGAGCCACGGAAAAAGCCAAAGAACTGGTGCGCATGGGCGTGGCCAAAAGCGCCAATCTTGAGCCCCAGCAGGATATTATATCCAGCCTGGTCCCCAGGGCCCTGGTTATCGGAGGAGGAGTGGCCGGAATGTCGGCTGCTTTGTCCATGGCCGAGATGGGCCTGGAAGTGGTGCTCCTGGAGAAGGCTCCCAAACTGGGCGGTGTAGTCCGGGCCTTAAACCGTATCGGACCGTCCGGGGCCATGGCTCAGGAGCGTATAGATCCCCTGATTCAGGACATTGTCCAACACCAAAACATCACTTTGTACACCGGGGCTCAGGTCAAAACCGTGGGTGGGTACATCGGTAATTACATTGTCACCTTTGAGAACCAGGACCAACAGACCAAACAAGAAGAAGTGGGGTGTATTGTGGTGGCCACAGGCGCTCTGCCTCTGACCCCGGAAGGGAAATACGGCTACAACGGAAAGGAAATCATAACCCAAATGGAGTTGGAAGGCCGTCTCAAACAGGGGAAGGTCAATGCTCAGCGGGTGGTCATGATCCAGTGTGTGGGGGCCAGGGATGCCGAACGGGAATATTGCTCCCGCATCTGCTGTCTGACCGGGGTAAAAAACGCTCTGTTGCTCAAAAAGCAGAACCCGGAGGCCCAAGTGCATATCCTGTACCGAGACATGCAGATGTACGGCACCACCCGGGAACAGCTTCTGTGGGAGGCCAGAGGAGAGGGCATCGATTTCAGCGTCTATGATCCGGCCCAACCCCCGCAGGTAGATAATGGCCGGGTCCGTTTTTATCACTCCCTGCTGGGCAGGGAGGTGGACTTTGACGTTGATTTAGTTGTTCTGTCCACCCCCCTGGTCGCTCGCCAGGATGCGGCCCAGATCTCCAGAATGATGCGGGTGCCTACCGATCAAAACGGTTTTTTTCTTGAGGCCCATGCCAAGCTCCGCCCCTTGGATTTCGCTGCCGACGGGATCTTTGTCTGTGGTTCGGCCCGCTATCCGGCCTGCGTTGATGAGGCCCGGGGCCAGGGTATAGGGGTAGCTTCCCGGGTGGGTACCGTGCTCTTTAAAGACCAATTGGTCTCCAGCGCCATTGTGGCTGAAATCAATCCGAACACCTGCGTGGGATGCCTGGGATGTCTGGATGTCTGCCCCTATCAGGCCATTTCCTTTGATCCGGAACGGAAGGTGTGCCGGGTCAACGACATCCTGTGCAAGGGGTGCGGAAACTGCGCCGCCACCTGCCCCTCGGAAAGTGCGCAACTACGGGGCTATAAGCCTTCGCAGCTTTTGTCCCAGATTCGGGCCGCGGCCTGAAGCAGAAGACAGAGGACAGAGGTCAGAAGACAGAGGTCAGAGGGCAGAGTTCAGCCCTGGCTCTCCCCTCTTCGTTCCCTGGGTCCTCCCTGGGAACGTCTTTCTCTTATGGCTCCGGCCATCCTCTTATTGTCCCGGCGTGTCACAAGGGGATTGACAGATAAGCTAACTTCCTAGGTTTCAGCAAGAAATAAGATGGCTTATGATTCTTTTCTTGCTGAACACTGAATACAGAACACTGAACACTTTGCCAGAGAGGATGCATCATGAGCACCCCAGATTTTGAACCCAAAATCATCTGTTTTCTTTGCACCTGGTGAGCATACGCCGCTGCTGACCTGGCTGGGGTCAGTCGGTTGCAGTACCCGACCAACATCAGGGTGATTCGGGTCATGTGCAGTGGAAGCGTCTCCCCTCACCACGTCATCCTGGCCTTTCAGGAAGGTGTGGATGGGGTCTTTGTCGGCGGCTGACACCAAGGAGACTGCAATTACCTGTATGGTAATGTATCCGCCGAGAAGAGGGTCACTTTCATGCGACAGCTCATAGAGTTTTCAGGACTGGAGGCCGACAGGCTCCGGGCCAGATGGGTCTCTTCAGCTGAAGCCCCTGAATTTCGAGCCGAAATCACGGACTTTGTCCAGACATTGAAAAAACTTGGACCATCCCCATTAGGAAAGTCCGTTCCATCAGAGGACCAGGCAGCCTAAGCACTTGTGTGAACCGAAAACCGAAGAGTCACCTATGATTGACGAAGTGACCTCCAAGGTCAAAGAACTTCTGACAGGAAAAGACATTTCTGGGTTCATTGGCCTTATCCAACGCCACGGCCATATTTGCCCCCATTTGTTTACTTCCCCCGAGGAGTTGGAAGACATGGTCCTGGGGGATCTGGACCGCCCAGGTCAGGCCAGATATCCCCTGGATAAGATCCTGGTTCGTTTGGCCCGGGCCTATCCGGATCAGACCTTCGGCATCTTGGTCCGGGGATGCGACCAGCGGGGCCTGAACACCCTCTTTGTCTGGAACCAGGTCAAAAGGGAACATGTTGTGCCCGTGGGCATAGCCTGCCCTGAGGAGCTGGCCCAGGCCTGTGAATGCCAGCAGCCGTATCCGGATGAATACGTGGCCGGGCAGGCCGTTGAGGGCCGCCGGTTCGCTTCCGTACAGCATCTGGAGGAACAGGATGTCGAGGACCGCTTTGCCTACTGGATGCAGGAATTTCAGAAGTGCATCAAATGCTTCGGCTGCCGGGACGTTTGTCCGGTTTGCTTTTGCAAAGAATGCAGCCTGGAAAATAGTGAACTGATCCGCACTGGGACCATCCCTCCAGCCAATCCAGCTTTCCACTTGACTCGGGCCGTGCATATGGCCGGCAGGTGCATAGATTGCGGCTTGTGCGAGCAGGCTTGTCCAGCAGACATTCCCTTGCGCACCCTGTACAAAAAGGTGGACCAGATCCTGGAAACGCAATTTGGTTACCGAACCGGTTTTACAGACAATCAAAAATCTCCGTTAAATGTCGTCGGCAAGTGAGGAGAGGGTATGGACTATAGGACGGTCTTGACCACTTGTACATATTGTGGGTGTGGATGCAATTTCTTTCTAGAAGTTTTAGACGGCCAGCTCATCGGGACCTTGCCCTGCAAAACCAGTCCGGTCAATGAAGGAAAGCTGTGCATCAAAGGCTGGAACGTGCACGAATTTGTGCACAGTCCCAAAAGATTAACCACGCCCCTGGTCCGTAAAAACGGCCAGTTGACCGAATCCTCCTGGGAGGAGGCCTTGAGCCTGACTGCGGAAAGGCTCAAACAGCTGGCAACCGAACACGGACCGGACAGCCTGGCCTTCTTAGCTTCGGCCAAGGTAACCAATGAAGAAAATTATCTGCTGCAGAAATTTGCCCGGGCCGGGGTGGGCACCAACAACATCGATCACTGCGCCCGACTCTGACACTCGTCCACAGTGGCAGGTCTTGCCGCTGCATTCGGGTCCGGGGCCATGACCAACTCCATGGCTGAAATCGAAGACGCGGACTGCATCTTCATCATTGGATCCAATACCACTTCCTCCCACCCCCTGGTAGCCACCCGGGTCTATCGGGCCAAGGAAAAAGGGGCTACTGTAATTGTAGCCGATCCGCGGAAGATTCAAATAGCTACCATGGCCGACATCGCCGTTCGCCAGAACCTGGGATCCGATGTGGCCCTTCTCAACGGCATGATGCATGTGATTCTGGAAAACGGTTGGCAGGACCAAGCCTTTGTCCAGGACCGGACCGAAGGTTTCGAAGCCTTCCAGGAGACGATTCAAAACTTCTCTTTGGACCAGGCAGCCCAAATCAGTGGAGTGGATGCTGATACCATCCGGGCTATGGCCAAAGCGTATGCCCAAGCCGACAAAGCAAGCATTCTGTACTGCATGGGTATAACCCAGCATGTCACTGGCGTGGACAACGTCAAGTCCCTGGCCAACCTGGCCATGCTGACCGGCAATCTGGGGCGCCCGTCTACAGGGGTCAACCCCTTGCGAGGTCAAAACAACGTCCAGGGGGCCTGCGATATGGGTGGGCTGCCCAATGTTTTCCCCGCCTATCAAGCCGTGACCAGCCAGGATGCCCAGGAAAAAATGCATACGGCTTGGGGAGGAGTCAAGATTCCCGGCTCGGTCGGCTTGGCTTTGCCAGAGATGCTGGCCGGAGCGGAAGAAGGATCAGTGAAAGCCTTTTTTGTCCTGGGGGAAAACCCGATCATGAGCGATCCGGACTCCGAGCACGTCAAAAAGGCTATGCAAAAATTGGATTTTCTGGTCGTCCAGGACATCTTTCTGACTGAAACAGCGCAAATGGCCGACGTGGTCCTGCCCGGGGCATCTTTTGCCGAAAAGGACGGGACATTCACCAATACCGAGCGCCGGGTCATGCGGGTGCGTCAGGCCATTGAGCCGGTGGGCCAGTCCCGGCCGGACTGGGTAATACTCCAGGATCTGGCCACCAGGTTCGGATTCCCCATGGACTATGCCTCACCGGCCGAAATCATGGACGAAATAGCCACCGTCGCCCCATCCTATGGGGGCATTGCCTATGACCGCTTGGAGGGTCCAGGCCTGCAATGGCCCTGCCCAACCCCCGATCATCCCGGGACCCCCATTCTGCATCAAGGCCAGTTCGCCAGAGGCAAGGGAGTGTTTCACGCCATCGAATACCGGCCTCCGGCAGAAAGCGTCAGCGACGAGTATCCCATATGGCTGACCACCGGCCGACTTTTCGCTCAATACCATACCGGGAGTATGACCAGAAACTCACCGGCCTTGGAAGGGGAGAATCCGGAAGGCTTTCTGGAGGTCCACCCTCAGGATGCAGACCGACTGTCCATAGCCCAGGGGGAACGGATTGCGGTCATTTCCAGGCGGGGGCGGATCCAGATCAGAACAATGGTCACGGACAACATCCGTCCGGGTACGGTTTTTATGCCCTTTCATTACATAGAGAGCTGCGCCAATGTCCTGACCAATCCGGCCATGGACCCCATCGCTAAGATTCCGGAATACAAGGTCTGCGCCGTGAATCTGGAAAAGGTCTCTTAAAATTTTTCCCCTGCGGTGGGCCATGGCCCACCGCAGGGGAAAAATTTTTCCATAGGAATTGAGTTGATAAAGACCTGAGTGGCGTTGTCTGCAAGCTCGTCCGCTGCCTGCGCAGCTCCTTGCTGAGCGTTGAAAAGCCCTACCACCGATGCTCCCGATCCACTCAGAACCGCCCCCCTGGCTCCGCAGCTCAAGAGCTTCTTCTTCAACCTTATCAACTCGGTATGGACTGGGAAGAGCACGGATTCGAAGTCGTTGAACATGACTTGGCCCCGGCTGCACATGGAGTGGGGGTACTTCGGTTCCGGAGTTGGCCCGGCCTGCCCGATCTGTGTGTCCTCCAAAGCCCGATCCCAAGCCTGATAAGCCTCAGCTGTAGAAATGTGTACATCCGGGCACACGACTACCAGCCAGCCGCTGGCATAGGCCATGCGGACAGGCTGGATATGCTGGCCAATGCCCTGGACCCAGGCCGGTTTGCTGGTGAGAAAAAAAGGAACATCCGCCCCAACCTCCTGGGCCACCAGCAGAAGCTCCGTGTGGGTCAGGCGTTGTTCCTGCGGACACATGGCATTGAGGTGTGTGAGCAGGGCAGCTGCATCTGCGCTCCCGCCACCCAACCCGGCTCCGGGGGGGATATTTTTTTCCAGATGCACGGATACATCCGGCCGCCACCCGGTGTGGCTGGTAAAAGCAAAATACGCCCGGTGTATTGTATTTTCCTCCCCGCAGAGATCCGGGTCCGTGCAGGTCAAGACCAGCCCCGGCTTGGAAGCCACTCCAATGGTCAGTCGGTCTGAGGGTTGGCACAGAGGAACAAAGAGACTCTGCAGGTCATGATACCCGTCATCCCGACGTCCGAGGATGCGAAGATAGAGATTGGCCTTGCAGCCGGTATCAAGGATAGTTGTTTGGGGCATAAAGAGGTGGGTTGTGACTGTGGTGACTTTTCATAAACAGCATCTATCCCCATGGCCTTGGCCCGGGAGCAGGGCTCTTTGGTTCTGCTTCGTATTGTAAACAAATTCAGTTGCCTTGCTCTGTAACTGGATACCAGCAATTTGTGTTCAGTGTTCGGTGTTCAGCGCCTCCTCTGGCGGCGGCCGCCAGTTTGATCCAGTATGAAACTGAAGAGGGCTGGCCCGGCACTCACTTGCAATTTGACGTCACTGCAAAGTACAATTGTCGGTCTATAATTGAGTGCCGAGCCGCCCTACCCAAAAGACTACGAGCTGGGTTGCAACTGCGTAGGCCGCCCTTCTCCGAAGGGCAGGCCTTCTTCAAGGTAAAATCTAGTTTCATACGAGATCTGCCGGAGGCCAAGCTGAACATGGATTGGCTGTTACTGGCCTAAGGGAATAGTCCGAAATACAGTCCGCCCTTGCCTGAGAACCAGGAGCAGAACAACCCCTTTTTCCGCGGCATCACCCTGCAAAACCTGTCGTAACTCATTTATATCATTCACACTCTGACCGTTGGCCTCCAGGATGACGTCTCCCGG
Source organism: uncultured Desulfohalobiaceae bacterium (assembly GCA_964619345.1). GTDB lineage: Bacteria > Desulfobacterota > Desulfovibrionia > Desulfovibrionales > Desulfothermaceae > Desulfovermiculus. Next base: position 545 of record CAZUER010000042.1, on the reverse strand, counting down.
CCGGATATTGGCCTGAGCAGCCTGAGACTCGGCAGCCACATCGGTAACCACCAACCCCTGCGGCTCTGGCATATTCAAGGCCCTGGCCTCTTCTCTGCTCAACGGCCTTACTCGCATCCCCAGCGCTTCCGGACCTTTTGCGCCTTCGGAACCGCTTGGACCTTGGGCCATTTGGGTCTGCCGTTCGCCCAGGGTGACCTCAATTTCCTTAACCTTCCCTTTGCGCCACACAGTGAGTCGTATGGTGTCTTCAGGAGGCAGAGATCCGATAGTCCGGGTCAGATCATGGGCGTCATCTATCGATTTGCCGTTGACGGCCACAATGACGTCACCGACCTCAATCCCGGCCCGGGCTGCTGGATCATCTTCATTGACCGCGGCCACCAGGGCTCCTTTGGGCTCAGGTAAACCCAGAGCCTTGGCTGTATTTTGATCCACATCCTGGATGGACACCCCCAACCAACCCCGTTTGATGCTCCCGTGCTTCTTAAGTTCAGTAATGATCGTTTCGGCCATATTGCCCGGAATGGCAAACCCGATACCCT
>CAZUER010000041.1:8130-28388 GCA_964619345.1 uncultured Desulfohalobiaceae bacterium | reverse complement strand
GAGTTGGTGGCCGGGCAGATCAGTGGGCAGAAGACAGAGGACAGAGGACAGAAGACGGAAGAATAGGAGTGTTCTTTCTTCGTTCCCAGGGTCCTCCCTGGGGACGTCTTTTCTTGTGGCTCCGGCCACCTTCTGAGGTCAGATACTCGCAACGCTCGCATCAAGGAAGCCAGGCAGGCGTCTGGTGATCCCGGAATGGCCAGGGTGGCCCCTGACGGTCCGGGGGCAAAGCTTTAGGATCACAATCTGTGGCTGTAGTGTTAATAAAGTTGGCAAATATGGCGAGTCATGATATGCATTAAGACATATTTATAGTACTTAGTGCATATAGTTGACGTCACTGCAAAAAGTCGTTTTACGTTTATGTGTGATAGAATTTTTAATTATAAGTATTCGTATTTGCTGATCTCTGATCTCTGACCTAGGGCCTTTTAATGGGTGACCTCTAGCAAGTGTAAAAACAGTTTTTGCACTCGCATCAAAGTTGGGCTGGATGGAAATATTCAAGACCTTGAAGCTCTTATCTGTAAAGGATTGTTTTGGTATGACCTTATCAACGTTGGAAGAGCACTGGAAGAATATTGGACAAGACCATTTCCAGTTGGATTGGCGGGTGCTCAGCTATGCCTTGGTCAACGCCTCCCCCAACGGAGTCTTTCTTTTGGATAAGCAGGGACGGGTTCTTTTTTCCAATCAGTTGGCTCAAAGTGATTTGGGCATCTCACCGGGCACTCAGTTGGGCCAGGCCCTCCCGGAGCTTTGGCTCAAAGTCCGTCCTGCTTTGAAGCATAAAAAGGACAAGACTCGGTTCACCTTCCAGACCGATGGTTTCACCTACCTGGCCAAATTGAACTCCCTGTACTGGAAGCGCCGCTTTATGGGCATGCTGTGCGTTATTGAAGATACCACTGAGCTGGAAGAGGCCTTGGAGGGAGTCAATTACTACCACCACATCTTTCAGGAGCTGGAAGGAATCATCAATTCATCTTCCGACGGCATCTGGGTCTGTGATCCGGAAGCGACGGTTTTGCGGATCAACAAAGCATCGGAAAGATTAAATAATATCCGGACTGAAGATGTGGTTGGCCGGAGCATGCAGGACATAATCGACATGGGGCTCATTGACTCCTCTGTGACCTTGAAAGTGATTTCCAGCCAGGAGAAGGCCAGCCTGTTACAGACCACCAAGGACGGACGGAAGTTGTTGGTCAGCGGAAGCCCGGTTCTTTCCAACGAGGGAAAGCTCTTCCGGGTGGTGGTCAATGAGCGGGATGTGAGTGAGCTGTATTCCTTGCAACATGAACTGGAAGAGCACAAAAGCATGCATCAGGGACTGCAGAGCCAATTGGAGGAGTTTCAATGCCTGCATTCCATCGATCAGCACGTGGTGGTTCAGAGTGAAAACATGGCCAAGGTCTTTTTGCAGGCCCAAAAGGTGGCCCCCACCGACTCTACAGCCTTGATCATCGGTGAGACCGGAGCCGGCAAAGGGCTGTTGGCCAAGTTTGTTCACGACAATTCCCTGCGCGCATCGAAGCCTTTTATCAAAATCAACTGCGGATCAATCCCGGAGACGCTTTTGGAATCCGAGCTTTTCGGTTATGAAAAAGGGGCTTTTACCGGGGCCGGGGAAAAGGGCAAGTGTGGAAAGTTTGAGCTGGCCCATACCGGGACTTTATTTTTGGATGAGATCAGTGATCTCCCACCCTCGGCTCAAGTCAAGCTCCTGCACTTCTTGGAGGACTCCTGCATCACTCGAGTGGGAGGCACGGACAGCAAGCAGCTGGATGTGCGTATTATAGCGGCCAGCAACAAGGACCTATCGACCCTGGTGGCCGAAAAGAGCTTTCGCTCCGATCTCTTCTACCGATTGAATGTCATTCCCTTATATCTTCCGGCTCTGCGGGAGAGAAAGGAGTGCATGCTTCCGCTCATTCAGCATTATCTGCGTCATTTTGCGGAAAAAATGGATTTGGAATCACCGCCAGCCTTAACCCCCCAGGCCTTAAATGCCCTTTTGGACTATCAATATCCGGGAAATGTCCGGGAGCTGATCAACTTGTGCGAACGACTGGTGATTATCTGTCGGGGCAAGAGGAGCATCGGATACTTGGACCTGCCTTCCAGGCTGCGGGAAAATATCCCGGTTGAGGCCGAATTGGCTTCCGGATGGGATGGAAGCACCTCCTTGCACCAGGAAATCGAGCGACTGGAAAAGGACGTTATGCAGAAAGCCAAGGATATGTTTTGCACCCAGGAGCAGATGGCCAAGGCCTTAGGTATACAGCAATCCACTGTAGCCAGAAAACTGCAAAAATATGGGCTGGGGAAAAAGAACAACGATCTTGATAAGTTATAAAACAACACATATTTTATGCAAAAATGGATAATCCATACCAATATGCATAAAGACAAAAGAGCTGTATTTTCTGGAGCATAGGGGCATAAACAAAAATGAACTGCAAACATGCAAAAAAAGATTTTTTTTAATCAAGTAGGGTCGAAGGCACACCGCAAGACTTCAAAGGGAGGTTCTTTGTTAATGCTCTGATATGTTTTGATATGTATAATAAGTGATCTTCGTTGCATCCAGGTGCTGCAATCTGTGGCACGACCATTGCTAAGAAATTTCTGGAACAGAATGTATTTGTATAGAGAAGCTGGATATTCAGATGATAAAATGCCTTGTTCAGAAACCTGTAGGACAATAACACTTTTTGGTTCGTGGGAGGCAGGAGATGGCGCTCCTGATGTGCCGTCTCCTTTATAATACACCGTGTGACATGACTTGAGGAGGTCACTATGAACAAGAGAAAAATTGGGATGTGGATTGTAGGCGCACTGGCCGGAATCGTTCTCCTGGCCAGCCCGGTTCAGGCCGAGAAAACATTCAAGCTTACTTGTCAAAACGTCAATGCTATGGATCATCCGGGGTTTAAGGTCATTGATCAGCTCATTGAAGATGTGAAGGTCCTGACAGACGGGAAGTTGGTCATCAACCAGATTCCCCCCGGAGGCATGGTCAAGTCCCCGCAAACTCTGGCCGCTACCGGCCAGGGAGCCATTGATATGGCCATCACCTATGGGTGCTACCATGGTGGTGACCTCCCGGTGGCCGCAGCCAGCTTCGCACTGCCCGGAGACCCCAGAGAAGTGTGGGAGATGTACAACTTCTACTACAATGACGGGGGATTGGATTTTCTGCGCGAGCAGTACAAGACCCGCAACGTCTACTATCTGGCCCCTGGGGTTTGGCCCGGCTACGCCATGATGTCCAAGAAGAAGGTCGAGGATCTGGAGGATATCAAGAAGCTTAAAGTCCGGGCCGCCGGGACCATGGCCAAGATGTTGAGCAATGTCGGGGTGGGGACAACCTTTATTCCCTTTGCCGAGATCTATCAGGCCATGTCCAGGGGAACAATTGATGCTACAGTGAGTGGGAGCCATGCAGAAAACTACCTGCAGAACCTGCAGGAAGTGGCCGAGTACATGGTGGAACCGGACTTTTCCAGTGCCCAGACCCTGGAAATCCTGGTCAACCTGGATCAATGGAATGCTATGCCGGAAAAGATGCAAGTTGCCTTTGAGACTGCGGCTCAAAAGGCAGTTCTGCATTACACCCGCATGTTCATGCAAATGACCAAGACGGCCACTCAGGATATGCAGGAGGCCGGGTGTGAACTCATCACTCTGCCCGAGAGCACCATGGAGGAGATTCGGGAAGCCTCCTATGAGACCTGGGAGAATATTGCCAGCAAGGACAAGGCCACGGCTGAGTTCATTGACATGGTCAAGAAAGACATTGCCGAAGAAGGCTACTAAGAGGAACTGACTATGATCACCCTGTGCGTACGCACAGGGTGATCATAGTATGGTTCAAAGGACGATGAACCCGGACAAGGGTCCCGGAATCGCACAGATACGGTTTAACAGACTGGGGCAAAGGAAAAATTATGCATACACTTAAAAAGATCGTTTCCTTCATAGCCTCCTTGAACACCTTGTTAGGCAAAATTGCATCCTATTGCCTGACCATAATCATGTTATTCTTGAGCTATGAGGTCATTGCCAGATATTTCTTTAATTCACCGACCATATGGGCTCATGAGTTGTCAGGTTTTTTCTTCGCCTTCTACCTGGCCTTGACCGGCCCCTGGGTGCTTTTACGCAAAGAGCACGTGGCCGTGGATATTATTTATACCAAGTATTCGGAAAAGAAGCAAAATGCTGCGGATATCGTCAGCAACTTTATTGCCATATTTTTCTTCGTCATGGTTTTTTACTTAGGAATGAAAAACGCTTTGTATTCTTTGAGCATCAACCAGACCTCCTATACTGTCTGGGGACCACCGTTGTGGCCGGTCAAGTTTTTAATCCCCTTAAGTGCAGTTTTCTTCATCCTGCAAGCACTGGCCGGTATTTGCGATAGCGCAATGAAAATAAAGGAGAATGGTGCCAAATGAGTCCTGCCATCATCGTCCTCTTGATGTTTTTGTGCCTTATGGTCCTCTTTTTTACCTTTGGCACCCCGGTGGCTTTTGTCCTGGGTACTGTAGGTATTGCTTTCTTGTACTCCATTTTGGGACCGGGCAAGCTGCTCATCCTGCCCAACGCCATCTTTGAACAATTCACCGATCCCATCCTCATTGCCATCCCCTTGTTCATCATGATCGGAAATCTTTTGGACAAGTCCGGAATTGCCGATGAGATGTTTGAATTCATCTATAAATGGCTAGGGCCCATGCGAGGGGGGCTGGCTGTAGGTACTGTTCTGGTCTGCGTGGTTATTGCCGCCATTGTGGGCATTGTGGGGGCAGCCACAGTGACCATGGGATTGATCGCCCTGCCGGCCATGCTCAAAAGGGGCTACAGTCGGGAGATCGCCATCGGCTGCATCTCCGGCGGTGGAGCTTTAGGATTTCTTATTCCTCCCAGTGTGACCATGATCGTCTACTGTTCGGTGACCGGGATCTCGGTGGGCAAGATGTTTCTGGGCGGGGTCATGCCCGGCATCCTGTTCGCCGGGTTGTATATTGTATACATCATCGTCCGCAGTTATTTTCAGCCCCATTTGTGCCCGGCCATCCCCAAGGAAGAACGGGCCAGCTGGTCGGAAAAATTCCTGGCCTTGAAGAGCCTCATCCTCCCTTTCCTGCTCATTTTTTCCATCATGGGCACCATTTTTATGGGCTTGGCCACTCCAACCGAGGCTTCGGCCATAGGGGCTTTGGCCACCTTTTTGATTGTAGCCGTGCAGGGCAAGCTGACCTGGGATGTGTTCACCAGCTCCGTGTACCGCACAGCAAGACTGGGGAGCATGGTCCTGTGGATCATCATCGGTTGCCTGGCCTTTTCTACTGTGGTCAATTCTTTGGCCTTGCCCTCTTTTTTGACCGGGGTGATTAATTCGTTAGGGGTCAATCCCTGGATAGTGCTTATCGGCATGATGCTCAGCCTCTTTTTATTAGGCATGCTCATGGACGATCTGCCCATCATCATGATCACCGCGCCAATTTATGTGCCCATTGTGACCAGTCTGGGTTTTGACCCCCTGTGGTACGGCATATTGTTTATTTTAAACATGCAGATGGCCTATCTGACTCCCCCCTTCGGCTTTGTGCTTTTCTACATGAAGGGTGTGGTCCCGCCGGGAATCACCATGGGCGATATCTACAAGTCAGTTGGGCCATTTGTGGTCCTGCAGGCCATTGGCTTGATCATCGTCATGCTCTTTCCCCAAATCGCTTTGTGGCTGCCGTCCATACTGAATTGATTCAAAAATGGCAGGCCTGAAGGAACAGAAGATCAAAGATGGCGGCAGAGTGTTTTGCCGGTCATCCAACCCATAGGGAGCGATTTATGCCCGGATATTTTCAACGCATGCTGACCATTGATGTAGGCACAGGCCAGACCCGGGAGGAGCCCCTGGCCTTAGGGCTTCTGCAAACCACACTCGGAGGGAAGGGCCTGGCCGCTCATTTGCTCCTGGAGCGCAATCCAGCCGGAGTGGACCCCCTGTCCCCGGAAAACCACCTCCTATTCGCCCTGGGCCCGGCTACGGACACCCCCATCTGGGGTTCGGTCCGCTATGGGATGTTTACCAAGTCCCCGCTGACAGGGGCATTCGGCGAGTCGTATTCCGGGGGCAAAGCTGCCGTACCCATGAGCAGGACCGGGTACGACGCAGTGGATATCGTAGGGTCCGCGGATAAGCCGGTATGGGTCGAGGTTTCGGACACCAAGGTGGAAATTCACGATGCATCAGAGCTTTGGGGCCTGGACTCCTATGCGGCCGAAGACGCCATCAAGGCCAAAGCAGGGGACCAGGCTGCAGTCCTGGTCATCGGCCCGGCCGGGGAGAACCTGGTCCGCTTTGCAGTGGTGGAAAACGACTACTGGCGCTCGGCCGGGCGCTGCGGCATGGGGGCGGTACTGGGATCCAAAAAGATCAAGGGAATTGCCTTTCACGGCAGTCAAAAGCGTCCGGTAGCCGACCCCGAGGGCTTAAAGGCCAAGGCCAAGGATATCCTGTCCACATACAAGGACCATAAAGCCACCGCGGCCTATAAGAATTTCGGCACCCCCATGATGGTGGCCATGCTGAACACGGCCGGTGGTTTTCCCACCCGCTACTGGTCTGAAGGCACTTTTACCGACTGGGAACAAATAAATGCCGAAGCCATGAACTCCCAGTGCGAAGTAAAGCCCCGGGCTTGCACCACATGCTTTATGGCCTGCGGCAAGCACCTCAAGGTCACCCAGGGCCGCAGGCAGGGAGTGGTGGTGGAAGGTCCGGAATACGAGACCATCTATGCCTTCGGCGGCCTGTGCTGCATAAATTCCATTCAGGATATCGCCTACTTCAACGACCTGTGCGACAAGCTGGGCCTGGATACCATCAGTGCCGGGAACATGGTGGCCTTAGCCATGGAAGGTGTGGCCCGGGGCAGACTCCAGGCGGATGCGGAATACGGCAATGCAGACCATGTAGAAGCCCTGCTCTATGAGATGGCCGAAGGCCGTGGATTAGGTCAGATCCTGGGCCAGGGTATTGTTCCGGCCAGCCGGGAGTTAGGCCTGGAAGACCTGGCCATCCACGTCAAGGGCATGGAGCCGGCCGGATACGACCCCAGGGCCTTGAAAGGTATGGGCCTGGCCTATGCGGTCAGCGACCGGGGGGCCTGTCATCTGCGATCCACCTTCTACAAGGCCGAACTGGCCGGGCAGATAGATGCCGACCAGATTGAGGGCAAGGCCGAGTTCTTTTTGGAATACGAAGACCGCTGCACCTTGTTCGACTGCCTTGTCCTGTGCCGTTTCTACCGCGATTTTTACTGGGACGAGCTGGGGAGTATCGTCTCCCTGACAACAGGTCTTCAAATGGATCAGTTCCAGTTGCGAAAGGCAGCGGCCCGGGTCACGGATTTGACCAGGCGTTTTAACTTGCGAGAGGGGTTAAGCGCCGCCGACGACTGCCTGCCAGAACGGATGTACAACGAGCCCTTGCAGGATGGTAAAAGCATTAAGAAAGAGGACCTGGACGCTATGGTCCAGGACTACTACCGCCTGCGGGGCTGGGACGAGCAGGGAATACCCCGGGACTAGATGCGCCTGCAAAAAGTCCAAATTGCAGGCGGAGAGGATAGATGACAGAAGACAGATGACAGAAAACAGAAAAAAACTTAATACTCAGAGGAGGATTGAACAAATGGGTACAAACAAGGAACTCCTGGATCGGCGGCAAAAGAGCGTTCCCCAGGGGCCGTTCAACATTACCCCAGCGTTTATCAAGGAGGCCAAAGGGGCGGTGATGACGGATCTGGAAGGACGGGAACTGGTGGATTTTGCCGGTGGTATCGGGGTGAACAATGTGGGCCATGCACATCCCAAGGTGGTCCAGGCGGTCAAGGATCAGGCGGACAAGTTCCTGCACACCTGCTGGCATGTGGGCATGTATGATTCCTATGTGGAGTTGGCCGAGAAGTTGAACGACTTGGCCCCGGGCCGCTTTGAAAAGCAGACCATGTTCGCCAACAGCGGGGCCGAGGCGGTGGAAAACGCAGTTAAGGCCGTGCGTTATGCTTCCAACCGGCCGGCCATTATAACCTTTGAGAACGCTTTCCATGGCCGGACTCTGCTGACCATGACCATGACCAGCAAGCTCAAGCCTTACAAGTTCAATTTCGGTCCCTTTGCTCCGGAAGTCTATCGCATGCCTTACGCTTACTGCTACCGCTGCCCTTTCAATCTCAAGTATCCCCAATGCGGAGTGGCCTGCGCAGATTATCTGGAAGATTTTTTCAAGAACTATGTGGCCGCTGAGTCTACGGCTGCTGTGGTAGTCGAGCCCATTCAGGGCGAGGGCGGATTCGTTACCCCGCCCCCGGAATACTTTCCAAAATTGCAGGCCATATGCCGCAAGTACGGCATATCTTTGGTCATGGATGAAGTGCAAAGCGGGGCCGGCCGGACTGGCAAGTTCCTGGCCACTGAGCACTGGGAAGGGGTGGAGCCTGACGTGATCACCATGGCCAAGAGCCTGGCCGGAGGCATGCCCTTGTCCGCTATCACCGGCCGGTCTGAGATCATGTCCAAGCCCCATGTGGGGGGAATGGGGGGAACCTATGCCGGTAATCCTCTCTCCTGCAAGGCTGCTTTGGCTGTTTTGGATGTTTTGTACTCCGACGGCTTGCTGCAAAAGGGCGCTGAGCTGGGAGACAAGGTCAGGGGCCGCTTGGACCAGATGCAGGCCAAGTACGAGATGATCGGCGAAGTCCGGGGCAAGGGGGCCATGCTGGGACTGGAATTGGTCAAGGACAGGAAGAGCAAAGAACCGGCTGCAGATGAGGCCAAGAAGTTGACCCAGATCTGCTTTGACAAGGGGCTGGTCATTTTGTCCTGCGGCAAGTACGGCAATGTGATCCGGACCCTGATGCCCCTGGTCATTACTGACGATCAGCTGGAAAGGGGCCTGCAGATCCTGGAAGAGGGGTTGGCTGAGCTGAGCAAGTAAGATGATTGGTGATGTTTGTGCGGGAAATGTTATCGTACTGCAATGAGGTCATTGAACCAAGGAGAGCATGATCATGTCGGACATCATGGATGTTGTTATCGCCCGGGACCCCAATCAGCCTGAGTTTCACCAGGCTGTGAGCGAGGTGGCCGAGTCTATCAAGCCGGTCCTGGACAAAAATCCTGAATATCGTCAGGCCAAAGTCTTGGAGCGTATTTGTGAGCCGGAACGGGTCATTCAGTTCCGGGTCCCCTGGGTTGACGATAAAGGGGAAGTGCAAGTCAACCGGGCCTTTCGGCTGGAGATGAACAGCGCCCTGGGGCCCTACAAAGGCGGGCTGCGTTTCCATCCCTCTGTCAACTTGAGCATTCTCAAGTTTTTGGCCTTTGAGCAGACCTTTAAGAACGCCCTGACTTCTCTGCCCATGGGCGGGGGCAAAGGTGGGTCGGACTTTGATCCCAAGGGCAAAAGCGACAATGAGGTCATGCATTTTTGCCAGAGCTTTATGGCTGAGCTGTATCGGCATATCGGGCCGAATACCGATGTTCCGGCCGGAGATATCGGGGTTGGAGCCCGGGAAATCGGATATATGTTTGGGTATTACAAAAAGTTGCGCAATGAATTCACCGGGGTGCTGACCGGGAAGGGACTGAACTGGGGCGGAAGCCTGATCAGGCCGGAAGCTACAGGTTACGGGGTGGTCTACTATGCGGCCGAGATGCTGGCCACTCGGAACGAGACCTTTGAGGGCAAGACCTGCCTGGTTTCCGGATCAGGCAATGTGGCCCAGTACACCACGGAAAAGCTCCTGGAGCTGGGGGCCAAGGTAATCACCTTGTCCGACTCCAACGGCTATATCTATGATTCGGAAGGGGTGAGCCAGGAGAAGCTGGAATTTGTGAAAATGCTCAAAAACGTGCGCCGGGGACGGATCAAGGAGTATGCTGAGAAGTATCCCTCGGCCCAATATGTGGCCCTGGATTCCGGCCAGGACCACAACCCCCTGTGGGATAACAAGGCCCATTGCGCCTTCCCCAGCGCCACAGAGAACGAAATCAACGGCCTGGATGCCCAGAACCTGGTTAAAAATGGGGTGAAAGTGGTGGCTGAGGGGGCGAATATGCCCACAACTCCGGACGGAATAGATGTCTTTTTGGAGCAGGGTGTTTTGTTTGGACCCAGTAAGGCTGCCAATGCCGGCGGGGTATCCGTGTCCGGGTTGGAGATGACGCAAAACAGCATGCGTCTGGGCTGGAACCGGGACGAAGTGGACAACCGCTTGCAGATGATCATGAAGAACATCCATAAGACCTGCCTGGACGCGGCAGAGGAGTACGGCACTCCGCAAAATTATATGAACGGGGCCAACATCGCCGGATTCGTCAAGGTGGTGGACGCCATGCTGGATCAAGGTGTGGTCTAAGAAAATGTTTTAAGCGACATAGATAATCTAGTGATCAGAGGGGAATGCCAAGCGGCATTCCCCTTTTTTATATCTGGCTGAGGAGAAATGAAATCCCAAGGTAATTTTTTGCCCCAAGGGTTGACGAATTTTTTGTGTCTATTGTAGACAATAGACACATGATGAGCAAAATTTGATGCTCGCATGCCGGAGTGAGAGTTTTGGTTGCCTATAAGCCCTGGAGTTTTTTGGAAATAAACGATCTTTTACCCTTGAACAAGGAGGCCCTTATGAAGGCGAAACACTGGTTTTTCGTATTGTCGTGGTTTTTGGCCGGATTTTTTATTCTTTCCACAAATTCTGTATTTGCTGCCGAAACAATGCATATCAAGTTCAGTACCTGGCATCCTTCGGCCAGCAAGGAAGTCAAGACCGTATGGGAACCGATGTTGGAAGAGCTTAAAAAACGCAGTGATGGTCGGATTACTTATACCTTGTATGCAGGAGGAGCCCTGGGTAAGGGGCCTGACCACTTCGACATTGTCAAGAATGGCCTTTCGGACATGGGCTATTTCACCGCTACCTGGAGTCCAGGCCGCTTCCCATTAAGTGATGTCTTGTCTTTGGCTGCTGAGGTGGATGGGAAGGATGTGGGTACTGAGATCGGTAACGCCATGTATGATCAGATCTTGGCCCAAGAATTTCCGGGGGTGAAGATGATCGAACTCAATGGGTGCATTCAGGCCTTCTTGTGGACTGCCAAGCCGATCCGGACTTTGGAAGACTGCCAGGGCCTGCGCATTCGTTCCCCGGGTGGGCATCAAACCAGTTATATCAAGGCCTTGGGTGCTGAGCCGGTTTTCATGCCCTTGAGTGACGTGTATATGGCTATGGAAACTGGGACAATCGACGGCCTGGTTACCTGCCCTCCCCTTGTGCAGGCCTTTAAGCTCTATGAGGTTGCCGAACAAGGCACCCTGGCCACATTCGGTTGTGTGACCGAGGGCGTGATCATGAATCAAAAGAGCTGGGAGCGGGCCCCGGATGATCTGAAACCTTTAATTGAAGAAGTAGCTGGCAACCCATTTGCCACCACAGGAGGATTAAATAACGATGTCTACGCCGAAATGATGGAAGATATTGAAGCTGAAGGCGTAGAGCTTTATAAGCTCCCACCTGAAGAAGCACAACGATGGTACAGCCTGTTCCAGGAAGAGACCAAGAAGTGGGTGGCCGATCTGGAAGAAAATGATTTGCCGGCTAAAGAGGCGGTCATCGCCTACGACCGGGAATGCCAAAAGCGTGATGTTGAATGTGTAGCCTGTCCGCCGGAATGGCGCGACTAAGTCCGCCGACCTGCCCGGCATGTCTTGGGGTGATCGAACCAGGATGCTGGTTGCTTTTGAGATTGTCGGGCAGGCATTGAGATATGGATGTAATTCCTGAAGTGAGGCCATATGCTCTCCAATGTGAAAAGGTATATACATTTCGGCACGCTCTCCCTATGCGCCGTGTGCATGTTCATCCTCATACCCCTCATGCTTTTGACCACTGTGGATGTCATCGGCCGGACGTTTTTTTCCCAGCCCATTCCAGGGGCAGTAGAAATTTCCAGTTATATGCTGGCTGTTTTCGTTCTGACCGGTCTGGCCTATACACAACAGGTCAAAGGAAATGTGCAGGTGGAGTTTTTTGTAGCCAAAATGCCTTCGAGATTGCGACATCTTGTCAACTCCTTCACCACCCTTCTTAGCCTGTTTGTTATCTGTCTCATCACTTGGCAGGGAGGCCTCGAAGCCCTGCATGACACCACAGTCTCAGATATGCACCGTATTCCTCGTTGGCCATTCAAGGCCCTGGTCCCCTTGGCCGGACTTTTATTGAGTTTGGAACTGGGTATTGATTTTGTCCAGAATCTGGCCCGGGCCATAAGGAACGAGTTCCATGATTGATCCCGTCACGGTTGGAATTATTGGTACCATCGGTCTTTTTATCCTGCTGTTTTTAGGTATGCCCATCGCTTTCGCCCTTTTTTTAATCGGATTTTGCGGCATCACCTTCTTGACTTCCGTGCAGGCCGCCATGCCGGTTTTGGCCAGCACGGTTTACGAAGTGTCCGCATTTTATCCCTACATTGTGATTCCATTATTTATCGTCATGGGCGGTTTTGCCGGCAGCTCGGGAATGACTCAGGAGTTGTACACCACTTTTGAGAAATGGCTGCGCAGGCTCCCGGGGGGATTGGGAATAGCCACCATCGTCGCTTGCGGAGGCTTTGCCGCTGTCTCCGGATCTTCAGTGGCTACGGCCGCTGCCATGGGCACTGTGGCCTACCCGGAAATGGAGCGGCACAAGTATCGGCCGGCCCTGTCCACCGGTTGCATTGCAGCCGGCGGAACCCTGGGATTTCTTATTCCCCCCAGTATTGGGTTTATTGTCTACGGCATGCTCACCGAGCAATCCATCGGCAAACTTCTCATTGCCGGCATTACCCCCGGCATTATGCTGACGGCGGCTTATGTGGCCATAGTGGTTCTGATGGTCAGGATATGGCCAAGCATGGCCCCGGTTCAATCCGCAGCAGCCACCTGGCGGGAGAAAGTCCGGGCTTTGCGCGGGGTGTGGGAGCCATTGGCGGTTTTTGTCGTGGCCATTGGCGGGATTTACGTGGGTGTCTTTACCCCTACTGAAGCCGGGGCCGTAGGAGCCACCATCCTGTTCGGCATAGCCCTGGCCAAGCGGAAATTGACCTGGCCCAACCTGGTGGAGGCCCTGTTCAATACCGTGCGCATTTCGGTCATGGTCCTCTTGCTGGTGGCCGGAGCCAATGTGTTCAGCTACTTCCTGGCCTTGACCACCATTCCCATGCAAGCAGCGTCCTGGGCAGCCAATTTGCATACATCTCCCTATATCATCCTTGTTTTCTTTCTACTCATGTACTTGTTTCTAGGATGTTTTCTGGATGCCATCTCTATGATGGTCTTAACTATGCCGGTCATATACCCGGTCATACTCGAGCTTGGATTCCACCCCATCTGGTTTGGGGTCATTGCCGTTCTTATGATGGAAGCTGGCCTGATTACTCCTCCTATGGGATTGAATATCTTTACTGTGGCTGGCGTGGCCAGAAATGTGCCTATAGAAGTTATTTTCCGTGGTGCATTTCCTTTTCTGATTTCAATATTTGTCATTGTGGCCCTGATAACAATTTTTCCCAACCTCGTTCTTTTCTTACCCCAGGCAATGTAGTTGCTTGATCATGTTTAACTATTTGGAATGTCTAGGAGGCAGAAATGGCCCTTTTGCAGGAAGTCAAATCGCATTATGGAAAACTTAACTACTTCATCAATGGCCAATGGGTGGAGCCACGCTCCTCTGAAGTCCAAGAAGTGACCAATCCGGCCACCAACGAGGTCATCGCCGAATCATCCCCGGCCACCCCTGATGAGGCCCGTCTTGCCGTGGAGGCGGCCCAGGCGGCTTTCTCCAGTTGGAAAGATTACCCCATGCGGGAAAGGGCCAGACTCCTTTTCGACATGCGGGCCAAGTTCGAAGAAAATGTCGATCAATTAACCATGGTATTAAGCCAAGACCACGGCCGGACTATCAAGGAGTCCATCGGTTCCGTGCGCCGGGTGATCGAAAATATCGAATCAGCTTGCTCGGCTTTGTATGGGTTGCCCAAGCAAAATGAACACCTGGACCAGCTGGCCAACGGCATAGACCAAGTCCTGGTTTGGGAGCCCCTGGGTCCTTTTCTGATCATCACTCCCGGGAATATTCCCATGCACGCCTGGTCCTCTTTTGTCCCCTATGCCATGGCTGCCGGATGCCCCGTGGTGGTCAGCCCCAGCCGGCAAGATCCGGTAGCCGCGGAAATGATTTGCCGGGTGGCCCAGGAAGTGGGTTTTCCGCCGGGAGTCATCAACCTCATCCACGGCGGACGTACCATCAACAAGTACATACTGGACCAGCCTGAGATTAAGGGCGTTGGTTTCATCGGTTCCAACCGGGCCGGTTGGGAGCTGTTCGCCCAGTGCGGCCAGCTGGGCAAGACCTCGTCCATCAACGGAAACGGCAAAAACCACGTGGTGATCATGCCCGACGCCGATCTGGACCAGGCCGTTCCCTGGCTGCTGCGGGCCTGCTTCGGCATGACCGGTCAGCGCTGTCTGGGCGTGGATAATATCGTGATCGTGGGCGATCGTTATGAGCAAGTGAAGGAGACGTTTGTCCAGGCCGCTTCGAGCATGCGTCTGGGCTACGGACTGGATGAATCCACGGATATGGGACCGTTCACCACGGACCAGGGACGGCAAAACGTTTTGCAATGGGTGGAACAGGCCCTGTCCGATGGGGCCAAGATGCTTCTGGACGGGCGGCAGGTCCAGGTCCCGGACTATCCGAACGGGTATTTCATGGGACCGACCATATTGGGTGAGGCCCATGTAGATATGGCCTCGTCCAAAGAGGAGGCCTTCGGGCCGGTGGCTTCCCTGATCAGGGCAGATTCTTTGGATCAGGTCATTGAATGGATCAATACCAAGACCAATCTCGGACATTCGGCCAATATCATGACAACCAATGGGATCCAGGCCCGCAAGTTCATACGGGAAGTCAATGTGGGCAATGTGGGGGTCAATGTGGGTGTGGCCCAGCCTTATGCCTTCTTCCCCTTAGGGTCCAGGCGGGAATCCTTTGTGGGCACCGCCAAGTCCAGAATGGCCTCCATGCGCATGTTCATGGATGAAAAGACCGTAACTGCCAGATGGGTCTAACAAGGAGGTTCATATGCCTGAACACACACCGCAAATCCGCAAAGTGTACGTCTGGGTCGATGAAATCAGGCGTGAGGCCGGGCAGGAGCTGAAGCGCCCAGTGGGCAAGGCGGCGGCAGCCGCTGTTTTTTCCAATCCCTATGCCGGGTCCTATGTTCAAGATCTGAGCCTGCTGAGCACCTGGAGCGTAGACTTGGGGTCCATGCTCACCCAACGGGCCGTTGCTGCCCTGGGCATCGATCCGGATCAGGTGGAAAGCTACGGTAAGGCGGCCATTGTCGGGGAGAAGGGAGAGCTCGAACAATGTGCCGCCCTTATGCACCCATCCCTGGGCAAGCCCATGCGGGACAATGTGGGTGGGGGCAAGGCCATCATCCCTTCGGCCAAGAAAATGGGCTATCCCGGGGTGAGTATTGATGTCCCCCTGCATTACAAAAACGCCGCCTTTGTCCGGTCCCATTTCGACGCCATGGAGGTCCGGATTCCGGACGCCCCCCGGGACGATGAACTGGTTTTGATCATAGCAATCACTGACAACGGCCGACCCTTGCCCCGGATTGGCGGATTGACCTTGGATCAGGTTCAGGGTGAGGACGGCCTGAAGTAAGTCAGCATTGCCTCCGGCAAATCTGATCTTTCTTTGAGCCAAGGCGCGCCAAAAAGGAAAATTTGATGGATTTATCAAACCGAGACATTGGAGTCATTCATGCCGGACAGCACAGTGACCATTTGTTTGAACCTGAATGGCCAGGATCGAGAGTTTACTTTTCCGGTTCAGACCAGCGCCTTGGCCCTATTGCGTGATAAGGCCCAGCTAAAAAGCATCAAGGAAGGCTGCGGGATTGGAGAATGCGGAGCATGTACGATTTTGATCGATGGTCAAGCCGTGAATGCCTGCCTTGTGTTGGCCGCCCAGTTGGACCAAACCCGGGTTTTCACGGTGGAGGGGTTGAAGGAGAACAAGGATTTTCGATCTCTCCAGGAATCCTTTATGAACAACCATGCTGTACAGTGCGGGTTTTGCACCCCTGGGGTTCTTATCAGCGCCTACTCCCTGGGCCTGCACAAGACCAGGGTGAGCAGGGAGGATATAGTGGCCACGGTATCAGGCAATATCTGTCGGTGTACCGGATATGAACAGATTGTTTCGGCCATTGAAAATGTCCTTAGCACTCCAAGTGCAGTACAAGGGGATGAGCCATGACCGGGTTTGGCTATGCGCGTCCCAAAACAGTTGCCGAGTGTATGGAGTTGGTCCGGACATACAAAACCGGGGCCAGCTTCATCTGCGGAGGAACGGATGTCATGGTCGATTTGCGCTGCGGTGAATTGCAGCCGGAAGTGCTCATCGATGTCAGCCGTCTTTCGGAATTGCAGGGCATTTACCTGGACCATGGTACATTGCATATCGGGGCTGGGGTGCGCATGGCCCAAATCCTGGAATCGAAAGTTATTCAGGCCCAGGCCCCGGTTCTTGGTCAGGCAGCAGGGCGCTTCGCAAGCCCGCAGATACGCAATGTGGCCAGCATCGGAGGCAATGTCGGCCATTGTTCGCCGTGTGCCGACAGCCTTCCTCCTTTATTGGTCCATGAAGCCAAAGTTCAGCTGGCTGGTCCCTCTGGAAACCGTAAGGTGGCCGTCGAAGAAGTGGCTGCGGGACCTTACCGATTGGCCTTGGATCCGCGGGAGCTCATTGTCGGCTTCGAGCTGGTACCCCGGCCCGGATCTTTGGCCGGATTCGCCAAGGTCGGCCGGCGAAAGGAACTGGCTATTGCCCGGATCAACATGGCCGGCCTGGCCGACCAGGACCGGGACGGACGTCTGCACAATGTGCGCCTGGCTCTGGGCTCATGTACCCCGGTTCCCGGGAGGTTTCCGAGTATTGAAGCCCTTCTTGAAGGAGCTGAACCGACCAGGGAACTTTTATGGGAGGCGGGAGGTCAATTGGCCGCATCCATGATCGAAATCACCGGCCGCCGACCTTCCTTCGTGTATAAAGAAAAAGCGGTTCAAGGCCTTTTGTGCCGCATGTTCAATCAGATGGTGTCCTATGCTTGAATCGTATCACCACGTCGGACACAGCGTTCCTAAACGAGATGGATGGGCTAAACTTAATGCAGACCCCATTTTCGCCGCAGATATTGATATGGTGTCCCCATTGATCCTCAAAGCCCTTCGCAGCACCCGGCCTCATGCCACGATCAGGTCGATAAATATCCAGCCGGCTCTGGCTGTGCCCGGAGTGGTCCGGGTGTTCACTGCCGAAGATATTCCGGGCAAGAATCTCTTTGGGATCATTAATAAGGACCATCCCCTCCTGGCCGAAGACAAGGTCCGGTCTACCGGCGACGCCGTGGCTCTGGTGGCGGCTGAGAGCGAGGAAGCGGCTGCTGCGGCTGTACAGGCCATTGAGGTTGACTATAGCGATCTGGAAGCAGTCTTTGATCCCCAAAAGGCCCTTGACCCTTCGGCTCCTTTGATTCACTCCAAAGGCAACCTCCTGTTTTCCCGGCATATCGAACGGGGTGATGTGCATAAGGCCTTGGCTCAGAGCGATGTGGTCATTGAGAATACATATACGACTCCACGGCTGGAGCATACGTATCTGGAGCCTGATGCCGGGTGCGGTTTTGTGGACGATGACGGTAGTCTGGTCATCTACGCTTCCACCCAGAATCCACATTACGACCACAAAGAAGTTGTGGAAATGCTGAATGTTCCAGAGGACAATGTGCGCATCATCCAAGCTGCCACCGGAGGGGGCTTTGGTTCCAAGCTGGACTTAAACGTCCAGGGCTTTATCGGTCTGGCCCTTTACCATCTCCGCCTTCCAGTCCGATACGTATATACACGGGAAGAGGCCTTTCGGGCCACGGCCAAACGCCATCCCCTGACCATTGAAGTCATCACCGGAGCCGATGCCCAGGGGAATCTTCAAGCTGCCAAGGTTACCATTACCTGCGATACCGGGGCCTATGGATCTTATGGGATTGCGGTCGCTTCCCGGGCTGCCGTGCATGCGGTCGGTCCCTATGAAGTGGACAATGTCCTGATAGACAGCCGGTGCGTATATACCAACTCCCCCTTCTGCGGGGCCATGCGCGGATTCGGGGCCCCCCAGGCGGCTATTGCCCATGAAGGGCAGATGGATCTTTTAGCCCAGGCCCTGGATATGGATCCCCTGCGTATAAGAGAGATCAATGCACTACGCCCGGGGTCTGTGACCATCACCGGACAGAAACTGGAGCACAGCGTCGGCTATCTGGAGTGTTTGGAAAGCGTCCGTTCGGCCTATGAACAGGCCCAAGAATGGGTCCGGCATGAGGAAGAGCCGGGCAAGAAAAGAGGCATCGGCCTGGGCGGAATGTGGTACGGGATCGGTAATACCGGTGTGCAAAACCCCTCCACGGCCAGAGTGGAGATGAATTTGGAAGGAGAAATCTCCTTATATACCGGATGCGCAGACATCGGGCAAGGCTCGACCACGGTGTTGAATCAGGTGGCGGCTGAAGTCTTTGATGTTTCCCCGGAAAAGATCGGTATGGTTGTTGCCGATACCCGGCAAACCACCAGCGCTGGGGCCACTTCAGCCAGTCGCCAGACTTATATCTCTGGCAATGCCGTCAAACAGGCGGCGGAAAAGCTGGCTGATGTTTTGCTGACCGAGGCCGTGAATAAATTGAAAGTGCCTAAAGCCTCCTTGGTCTTTGAAGGCGGCTACGTGGCGGCCAGGGAGGATCCGGAGTGCAGGATCGATTTGGCCTGGCTGGCCCGGCATGCCCATAACAAAGGCATACCTTTGTCCTGGACCGGGTATTTCGATCCAGAGACAACGGCTCTGGATCTGCAAACCGGTCAAGGGGTACCATACGCCACCTATGCCTTTGCCTGTCAGTTGGTCACACTGAGCGTGGACGTATTCACCGGAGAGGTAGAGGTGCACGAGGTTGTGGCTGCTCATGATGTGGGCAAGGCCATCCATCCCCAAAATGTCAAAGGGCAAATCTGCGGTGGAGTAGCCATGGGGCTGGGATTCGCCCTCATGGAGGAATTCATTCCCGGCAGCACGGAATCGCTCAAGGACTACCATGTCCCCACTTGCGGGGATATGCCCCGCATACGGCCCATCATAGTCGAGTCCGAGGAGCCCAGCGGTCCCTTCGGGGCCAAGGGGGTGGGGGAACCGGCTTTAATCCCCACAGCTCCGGCCATTCTCAGTGCCTTGGACCGGGCCTTGGGGCAGCGGATTACCACCCTGCCGGCCAGCCTGGAACGGGTTCTGGAAGCCAGTCAGCTGGCCGGGCTGTTTAGGCCGTAAGGGCATTTTTTATCCAAACACCAGGAGGTTATCCTGTATGTCGTCACTTATGCTGTACAACATCCACACCCTGCTCAGTGGGAATATTGCGGAACCATTTCTCCAGGCTGATGCCTTGCTGGTCAAGGACGGCAAAATCGCCGGCATCGGATGGGAATCGGACTTTAGCCGGGAAAAGGTGGAAAAGCGCATCGACTGTTCAGGAACCACCCTTTGTCCCGGCCTGATCGACTCCCATTGTCATCCGGTATTCGGCGATTACACCCCCCGCCAGCAGCAGATCGGTTTTTTAGCCAGTGCCGTTCACGGTGGGGTGAGCACATTCATCTCCGCCGGTGAGCCCCACTTGCCAGGTCGGCCCAAGGATCGGGCTGGAGCCAAGGCCCTGGCCATTTTGGCCGCCAAGTCATTTGCCGCCTTTCGTCCCGGCGGTGGGAAGGTCCTCGGCGGTTCGGTCATCCTGGAAAAGGGCTTACAGCCGGAGGATTTTCAGGAAATGGCTGCCGAAGGGGTGCGCACCGTGGGTGAAGTGGGCCTGGGAACCATCAAAGATCCAGCCGAGGCCGCGGAGATGATTCAGTGGGCCAAAACCAACGGGATGACGGTCATGATGCACACCGGCGGCACCTCCATTCCGGGCAGCAGCAGCGTGACCGCGGATATGGTCATGGCCGCCGGGCCGGATGTGGTCTCTCATATCAACGGCGGACCCACGGCTGTTGCCCTGGAGGAAGTGCGAAAGTTGGT
>CAZUER010000041.1:0-8120 GCA_964619345.1 uncultured Desulfohalobiaceae bacterium | reverse complement strand
CGAAACGAGCATGGCTCTAGAAATTGTCCATTGCGGCAATCCCAGGATCGCTCTGGATACGATCAATCTGGGCCTGAAACATAACTGCCTGGAGCGGATCATTATCGGCAATGACGCTCCGTCCGGGACCGGAGTGATCCCCTTGGGTATCCTCAGGGTCCTCAATCATATCTGTAGCTTGAGTGATCTGGCCCCGGAGTTGGCCGTGTGTATGTCCACCGGGAATACAGCCCGGGTCCATAAATTGGATGTCGGTGTTGTGGAACAGGGCCAGCCTGCTGATTTGCTGATCATGGACGCCCCTATGGGATCGGTGGCCGATGATGCCCTTGGAGCCCTTAAGGCCGGCGATGTGCCTGGAGTGGGCATGGTCCTGGTTGACGGAGAGTTGGTGGTTCATAAGAGCAGAAACACGCCACCTCCGAAACGTATGCCCAGTGAGCAGTGAGTTGAAAAAATGCAAATCGATACTGATAAGTGCATCGGCTGCGGGTTCTGCGTCCGGGATTGTCCGGTCGGAGCGATCGGACTCAAAGACAAAAAGGCCTGCATCGATCTTCAGGCCTGCTGCAAGTGTGGAGTCTGCCTCCGGGTCTGCGAACAAAATGCTGTGATTCCAGATGAGCATCCACCGGTTGAAGCCGTGGAATGTACAGCCTGCCCTATCAGGTGTCAGGTCCGGGAGGGGTATCTCGGCGCCTGCCAGCGCTATCGGAACACCGATGGCCGACTGGTCCGTATCGCCCCAGTGCATACCTTCTCTCATGTTCAGGATGTGGTAGGACCCGAGCCTGAACAGGCCATCCGCCGGCCCTTGATAACCGGTATCGGTTCCGGGACCACATATCCGGACTGCAAACCCGCGCCGGGAATTGTCCATGCCAAGCAGCAGGGCGTGGAAGTGGTTACGGTAGTTACCGAGGCCCCCCTGAGCTACAGCTCGGTTATGGTCAAGATCGATACCGATGTGCCCATTGGGCAGGAAGGAGCTGATGTTCTGGTCGGCCGGTCAGTGGTCGGACAGGTGGAGACCGAGCAGTACGGGTCCAAGATGCTGCACATTGGAGGGGTGAACCGCTTGACCGGGCCACACGGATTTTTAGTGGCCAGGACCATGGTCAAGCTGGCCAATAAGGACAGGGTCCGGCTGAAGGTGCAGGATGGTCCCCGCCTGCAGCTTCAGGTGGGAACCCCTCCGGTTATCGACGGCCGGACTATTACCAAAATGCGGGTTGGCTGCGGCAGCGCTACACTGGGCATCTTCGCTCCTACCCTGCTCCAGGCTGCGGATGAAGCCGTAGTCCTGGATTCGCATATCACCGGACTTTTGAGCGAACACGCAGCCGGGCGTTTCGCAGGAGCCCGGGCCACCGGGGTCCACCTGGTCTTTGGGCAGAGTACTCCCGGCCGCTACTTTGGGGACCACGGCCAGGGCTGGGGAGGGACAAGCATTGAAGACCCTGCCCAGGTGATTCAGGGCATTGATATGCAAGTAGCCTGGCCGGGCATGCGCATTCTTATTACCGAAACCACCGGCCAAAACGGAGCAATGTTTGAGCTGGGTCCGGGAGGTGAGCTGGAACCGATTCCTTTGAATCAGGCGGCTGAAGACGCTTTGCAGGCCATCTCCGATACCTGCGAACCGTCCCGTGTTTCGGCCCTGTATATTGGCGGGGCTGGAGGGAGCGCCAGGGCCGGGGTAACCGCTGATCCCATAAAGCTCACCCGCAGCGTGCACGAGAACAAGGCCCATCTGACTGTGGGAGGGGCTCCTGCCTACGTCCTGCCCGGTGGGGGGATCACTTTTATGGTTGATGTGGAAAAGGTGAAAAACGGATTTTTCACCTGGACCCCGACCCCGGCCACCATATGTCCCCTGGAATACACCATGCGCAGAGAGGAGTTTGAAGAAATGGGTGGCCATGTGCAGGCCATGCAGCCGTTTTCAGCGTCCGAACCTGTTCGTCTGCCCGACAGGAATGAAACATGACCTCAGAGCGCAGCCTGTATCCCATGGGACCGGGAAAGGTGCGGGCCGAATGGGGGCCAATGCGTCTGGTCCTGGAAGTCTGGCGGAAAGGAAGGCCGGATGATGACCTGGCCTGGTCCGGAGGCCGGATGGCCTTTCAGACCCTTGAGGATATAGGGTCTGAATACCGCCGACTTCAAGCTCCCAGCCTGGAACTAAATATTGTTCCCCGCAGCCGGGTGGCGGCAGCTATGCTCCAGGCCACCTGGGCTTTAAGGGAGCCGGATCTGACCCCTATGGCCGCGGTGGCCGGAAGTATCGCCGATGAGGTGGCCGACTGGCTGGCGGAGCAGGGCGCGGAGAAAGCCGTTGTGGACAACGGCGGGGACATTGCCATCCGTCTCAGCCCAACCTCCTCGGTCAGGGTGGGGTTGCAGGCCCTGCCCCAACAGCCGGAGGTAAACCACACCCTACACCTTGATGGCAGGCAATCCTCCTGGGGAGTGGCCACCAGCGGTTTGGGGGGAAGGAGCATGACCAAGGGCATCGCCTCAAATGTCACGGTCCTGGCCCAAAACGCCGCAGCTGCAGATGCGGCGGCAACAGCCGTGGCCAACGCCTGCACGGTGGACGATGCACGAATCCTGCGTGTAACGGCCCGGAGCGTAGATCCGGCCTCTGATCTGGGTGAAGATCTGGTCACTATAGGGCTGGAGCCCTTGGAGGATGAGCTCTGGAATGTGGCTTTGAAGCGTGGAAAGGTTAAGGCTGAAAGGTATCGGAGCCGAGGATGTATATTGGGGGCTTATTGTGTGGTGGGACCACAGTCAGCGTGTACTTCAAGCCTTGACCAATTCTCTTTACCGCCTTCGGGCTCGATCAATCCGGCAAATTTTTTACGTCAAAGCGTACAAAAATAAATTAAATTTGCCGGAGGCAAAGCTGAACAGAAACTTTAATCACCTGCATTGTTAATGGAGTGTATAAAAAAGATGACTCTGCAATCACTGGTTGAGCTTGTCACCGATCATGTCAAAGAACAGATAATAACCGGCAAGTTTCAACCCAATCAACAAATAAAGGAAGAGGAGATAGCCTCCAAATTCGATATCAGCCGGCCCCCGGTAAGGGAGGCTTTTTCCCGTCTGGAAGCTGAAGGACTGGTGATCAAAAAGCCCCGAAAGGGGGTCTTTGTGACTGAACCCACCATGGAAGATGTTCGGGAGATATACAGGCTCAAGGCTTCGTTGTATGAGTTGTCTACAGAGTTGGCCATGCAGGTTATGACCGATTGTGAAGTAATGGAGCTGGAAAAGCTGATCCAATCCATGAATGAGTACACTAAGCAAATGGAATTTGATATCTTAGGGTACCAATCCGTGCATATCCAGTTTCATCGTCAAATCATGCTCTTGGCTGGAAATAAGCGACTGCTGTCTTTTGCAGAAAATCTGCATAATCAAGTGTGCCGATTTAGCTATAAGGCCCTGCAATACAGAGAGCATATTCAAGACTCCATGGTTTATCACAACGATATCTTTCAGGCCATAAAAGAAAGGGATCAGAAACGAGCTTGTCAGTTGACCAAGGACCATGTACTTGACGCCCTTCATTTTCAATACCGCATGTATTGTACAGAACAATCCGAAGTTGACTTGGTGAACAATGCCTCACATGTATGAATGATTTTCCCCGAAAACAGGCCATTGCCGGGATTGTTCTTGCGGCCGGAAGTTCGGCCCGGATGAGTGAAACCAAGCAGCTCTTGCCATATAAAAGGATGCCCCTTTTACAGCACGTCCTGGACTTGGTCAGATGCATAGACTTTTCCCAACGGATACTCGTTCTAGGGCATGCAGCTTCAGAGATTCGAAGGCGTTGCAGAATGGATGGCTTTACCATCAGGTACAATCCAAGTTATGAACAGGGGCAAAGCACCTCTATTCGAAACAGTATCCAGGCCCTGGACCCGAAAGTAGAGGGTGCGATCTTCTTCCTTGGGGATCAGCCCCTTGTTGGCCAACACACTGTCAGGGCCTTAATCCAAGCCTATGACCAGACTCAGGCGCCTATTGTAGTTCCGGTATACAGCACCCTAAGAGGTAACCCTGTCTTTTTCCACCGGAGCCTGTTTGCTGAAATTCTATCCTTGACCGGAGACACAGGACCCAGAGCCCTGCTGACAAAATATGCCCATTGTTTGATCCGGGTGGAGGTTGAAGACCCAGGGGTAGTTCAGGATGTCGATACCTGGGAAGATTATTGCCGCTTGCCGTAAAAAATTAAAATACGAACTGTGAATTTCAATTTTACTATGTCCAGGACAGTGTGAGCTGGAACTCACCCCCAGGGTATAGACTCACTGATAATGCCCATCTCTTCCCCCAGAACCTGGAAGTGAGAATTGAAAGTCAGGGCAACGGTCAAGAATGAGTGCCCATATGGTATGGTAATATTGGGGAACATTTTGAGGCATCAGGCTAGAAAATCATGGAATATCAAGGTATCTCAAGTTCTTATGCTGAACACTGAACATCGAACACTAAACACAAATTGCTGTTATCCAGTTGCAGAGAAAGGTAACTGATATGCCTTCCCTGCATGAATTGACCGTGGTCATCAAAGGGGCTGGAGATCTGGCCACAGGGGTCGCGGCCAGGTTGTACAGGTCCAACATGCGCCGTCTGCTTTTGCTGGAGACACCGGCGCCGCAAGCTATCCGCAGACTGGTGGCCTTGAGCGAGGCGGTGCATCTGGGTCGGACCAGGGTGGAGGATATTGAAGGGGTATTGATTGATAGGGCCGGCCAAGCCGGCCAGGTGTGGAGCCAGGGGTGGATTCCGGTAATTGTAGATCCCCAGGCTGAGTCTGTAACACACATAAAGCCCCATATCCTTATTGACGCCACTTTAGCTAAGCGCAACACCGGAATGAGCATGGATTTAGCTCCATTGACTATGGCCCTGG
Source organism: uncultured Desulfohalobiaceae bacterium (assembly GCA_964619345.1). Taxonomy (GTDB): domain Bacteria; phylum Desulfobacterota; class Desulfovibrionia; order Desulfovibrionales; family Desulfothermaceae; genus Desulfovermiculus. Next base: position 3,184 of record CAZUER010000041.1, on the reverse strand, counting down.
GACCGGGTTTTGAAGCGGGAGCTGATGTACATATGGTGGTGGAAACCAAACGGGGGCACGAGCTGGGGCGGGTCATCACCCAGGGGCGGGCAGCCCCGAATACTGGGCTGCCGGGGTGTATAGACGGAGAAAGCTTGCGCAGGGTCCTCAGGGCTCCCCGGGATGGAGTGCTGGATAAGGCTCTGGAAATTGGCAGTCGGGTGCAATGCGGCGATGTGGTGGCTGTGGTCAGCTCCTGTCCGGTTCATGCGGAAATAAGCGGGGTGTTGCGGGGGATGCTTCGTTCCCAGATCCGGGTGGTGCAGGGGATGAAGATCGGCGATATCGATCCCCGGGGTGACAGCACATACTGCACAACCATCTCGGACAAGGCCGGAGCATTGGGCGGGGCGGTTTTGGAAGGGATCTTACACGTTTTCAACAGGCCGGATTGATGTATTCCTTGACCTGGCTCAACATCAGCCCATGAGCTGCGATATATCGGCTTGTGCCTCAGACCCTGTCCGGGCGTTGCTCCCGTCAAAACCAGGCCTGGTATCCCTGATCGGCAGCGGGGGCAAAACCTCCTTGATGTTTGCCCTGGCAGCCGGCCTGCAAAGGCAGGGGCAAAAAGTCTTGACCACCACGACCACCAAGATATTCCAGCCGTCACTTCTCCAATCCCCTTTTTTTCACTGTACACCGGATTCAGTCCAATGGCTTTCCTCTCATCGGGAGCTTGCGGCTCTGCATGGACATATGACAATGGCTGAAAGTGTCCTGCCGGAGGGCAAGATGCAGGGCTTCAGCCCGCAGACAGTAGAGGCCGTCCAATCCCTTGGCCTGTTTGACTGGATTCTGGTAGAGGCGGACGGCGCTGCCCATCGCCCGCTCAAGGCTCCGGCTGAACATGAACCAGTGGTGCCTGAGGCCACCTCGCTCGTTCTTACGGTTGCGGGCATGTGGGGGGTGGGCATGCCCCTTTGCAGTCAGTGGGTTTTTCGACCAGAGCGCTTTGCCCTTTTAGCCGGAATGCGCTTGCAGGACACAATTTTTCCGGAGCATCTGTCCCGGGTCCTTGTCCACCCCCAGGGACCTTTGAAAGCCTCTCCGTCTCAAAGTCGAAATGTTCTGTTCTTGAATCTGGGTTCTGGACACAAGAATAAGGGGAGGATCAAAGAGGAATGGGTGCAGACAGTGCTTGAGCAGACTCAGGCCGGGTATGAGCGGAGAATGTCCGGCTGGGTTGACAACAAGGCCGGCATCCAAGTTATGAATAAGATATACATTGGATAACCCGTTGCGTGCTTACAGACGGGTCAAGTAGAACTGGAGACAAGGAGCCCGGTATGAATGCAAAGTACGTATCATTCATAGCTCTTTCTTTTCTTATCATTATGACCATCGGTTTTCAGGAGGTGCTTATGCCTTCCAACCTTTGGGGACAAGTGTCCAAGGATGCCATTCAACTTCCGGAGGTATCCTCAGGCCGAGGCCAGACTTTTGTGGATCTCATGTATGAGCGGCGTTCAGTGCGCAGGTTCGCTCCCGGGGAGATCACTTTGCAGCATCTGGCCAATATTCTGTTTGCCGCCCAGGGCATAACCCGTCAGAATCGGTTCCGGACGGTTCCCTCAGCCGGGGCCCTGTATCCTCTTGAGGTGTATGTGGTCAGCGGAGCGGTTCAGGGGCTTGCCGACGGGGTGTATGCCTATCGCCCCCAGGGCCATGAGCTTATTCAGGTCGCTTCCGGGGATCTCCGCCAGGACCTGGCCCGGCATTGTTATGGTCAGATGTGGGTGGCCCAGGCCCAGGCTGTGGTGGTAATCAATGCGGTATACAGCCGGGTGACCGGCAAATACGGGGGACGCGGTGAGCGATATGCGCATATAGAGGCCGGATGCGCAGCTCAAAATGTGAGCCTGGCCGGGTATAACCTTGGACTTGGGTCCACTGTGGTCGGGGCTTTTCACGACACGGAAGTGGCCGATCTGGTCCAAGCCGGGAAAGGGGAGGTTCCGCTCATCGTCATGCCCGTCGGCCGCCTGGATGAATAAAGGGGGCTACAAGTGCAATTCATGAGTAAGGACCGTCTGATCCAGAGTGTTCATGGCCGAAGGGAAGGGGTAAGTTATGAACACGGAAAAAGACCTGAAATCACGAATCAGGCTTTTGGCCAGGCAGATATATGAATCCAGGTATCCGGTGTTCTTTACCGGGGCCGGGATAAGTACTGAATCCGGAATCTCGGACTATCGGGGACCGGAGGTGCTTTGGACCAGACAAGAAAAGGGTCTTCCTCCTGATCCCAATGCCCTGCCCTTACAGAAGGCTCAACCCAACCCGGGGCATTTGGTCCTCAAGGAATTGCAGGATCTGGGCAAGCTCCGGTTTTTGATTACCCAGAACGTGGACAACCTGCACCTGCGTTCCGGGATCTCTCCTGAGTTGCTGGCTGAGCTGCACGGCAACGTCACTTTGCTGCGCTGTGAGAGCTGCGGGAGGAAGATCGGCAGGAATCTGGGACTGACCAAGTGCCAATGTGGGGGTCGTTTTGTGGACAGCGTGGTCAATTTTGGCAGCCCGTTGCCCCCAAAAGAGCTGGAAAAATCCTTTGAACAGGCCCGCAAAGCCGATCTCTTTGTGGTTCTGGGCTCCAGCCTGACAGTAAGGCCAGCCTCTGATCTGCCCCAGGAGGCCATCCGCTCCCATTGCTTTTTGGTCATTGTCAACCAACAGCCAACGCCTCTGGACGCAAGGGCCGACCTTCGTTTCTTTGAACCTATTGGAGAGGTCCTGCCCAAGGCGGTCCTCCAGGTCAAAAACCTGATGGGCCGGTTTGAATAGGCTTGACAAACATACAGGAATTGATTTTGTATCGCCAGGCACAGGCCGCATGACGAATTCCAGGACTCAAGCCATTGTGCGGTCTAGATGGGATAATAACTTGGAAATAGCCTGGGTGTATGAACTCAAAGAGTGATCATTTTGATTGCATATGGAATAAGGAGAGGCCATGACTCTGGAAGAGCATATTCAAAAAATCCTTGAAGAAAAATCGATATCCTATCAAGTTTTTCATCATGAGCCGGTGTACACCAATCCCACCATGGCTGAGGCCCTGGGGGTGACTGAAGCGGAAACCATCAAATCTCTGGTGGTCAAGACCAAGGAAGGGACGCTGGCTGTCGCAGTTATGCCTGGA
>CAZUER010000040.1:0-28861 GCA_964619345.1 uncultured Desulfohalobiaceae bacterium | reverse complement strand
ATGGAATGCTCCAGAAATTAAGAATTTTTGACAGGATTTACAGGATCTACTGGATTATTTACTCCCCGCATGCTGGAAGCCCGCGGGCATGGAATCACTCACGTGCTGCGCATGATGTAAAAGCCCTCTCTTCCATCGCCGAGAGGCGATTGGACCTTTCTTGGCGGGCACCTGGCACGCCAAGAAAAGATCTTGTCAATCCAGTTAATCCTGCCTGCCCCATGAAATTTCTTCTCATTTCATCGGGGTCTAAATATCTTTTGCCTTTCAACATTTTCACAATAAAATAAAATCCATTCGATTCGTCGAGAAACCATTTTCTGACCCCATGCAAACTCCAATCTTCGATCCTCTTCGCTTCCTGGAGCATCAACTCCGGCTTCAGGTCACGCTGGCACCTAATGGAAATATCCTCTTGTACGGCCTCAACGATCTGTCAGCAAAGAGACGGCAGCAGGCCTTCAATGTGGTCAGGGTCTACGACAAGCTGCTGCGTATGCAACTGGACGCACCTACACGGGAGTTGCGATCCTCGGTCAATAAGTTGCTGGCTCAGGGCAAGATTGTGATCAAGAATAAGAAATATGTCTTGCCCTGAGAATGTTCATCCATACTATTCATCTTTTTTTGCATCACATATTGACATTTACTTCTATGCAGTTATAGTTATACTCAATTCACATTCAATGAGTTCATCTAAGATGAGATGTACAACTAACTGCAAGGAGATGAATCATGGAAGAATACATTCAACAAGCCCTTGATATCGTCAAGGCCCAGGCCAACGTGCGGACCATGAGTGAGGATGAGATCGCCTCTATGGTCCAAAGCCTGTCCCAACAGCTCAAAGGCATTGTCGATGGAAACGGTGCCCAGGCTGCAGAGCAAAAACCCCAGGAACCAGCAGTGGATCCCAAAAATGCCATCCGGGAAAAAGCAGTGGTCTGCCTGGAGTGCGGAAAGAAGTTCAAGGTTATTTCCAAGAAGCACTTGGCCCAGCACGATCTGACCCCGGAAGAGTACAAACAGAAGTGGGGCTTCAAGAAGAATCAGTCATTGGTCACCAAGGAACTGGCCAGGCAGCGCAAACAGAAGATGCAGGAGATGCAGTTGTGGAAGCGGAGGAAAACTGCATAGATGTTTTGGGGCGGGGGCGACCAAAGCACCCGCCCATCAAATAATTACCTGAAATCCTTACCTCAGGGTTTCTTCATATACCTTTCATTTACTATCTTCTCCACAATATCAGCTCCATACCCTTTCGATCTGGTTTGAGGTGTTAGCTTGACTTTTTTAGATCAATAAGGCACGAGATGAAGAAAGATTATCTATTTTATTCAGAAAAAGATTTGGTGAGTGGGGTGAAATTGGGTGTATCGTCACAATTGTGGTGTTATACGGAAACTTGATAATATCTTGTTCCCGGCGGCTCCGCCGCCGGGAATCGCGGCGCTGACTCCGTCAAGCGTCTTGCCCCGTCGCTCCGCGCCGGAACAAGCCACTTGACCCGACTGCGCGCGCCGGCCGTGAACAGGCCTCTGGCCTGCTCCCATCCGTCGTGCTCGCGGGTCAGCGCCGCGATTCCCACCCATAGTCCTCCGAAAGGAGGCAAAAAGACGGCTAGGGTATAATTCCCGTTCCACAGCCCTTGGCCTGGGACCGAAGCCGGACTCAGACCGCGTGCAGCTCCGCTCCAGCCTCGGTGATTCGACTGGCCAGCAAATACGAATAATGTACTGGTCCACCCACGCGGCCGGCACCGGCCAGACACGGAAATTGTTGGTAAAGGCCCTGACCGGTGCCCCTCCGCCAGAATGAACCAGGTCAACGAAATCTGTTCCCGCCCATCACCAAGAAGAGAAGTCACATTCATGGCCAGGGGCATATTACCGTTACACTGCAGTCAGAAAGAAACCGAAGACGGTCCATGACAGGCTTCTGCTCCGCTCAGGCCGGGGTTTTTCGGCAGGTTGCAAAGAAAAGATAGCTAAGGTGCAGCTCCAGCCCTCCGAGACTGGCCCCGGTCAGGGATCATATAACTTCTTGGCTGTGCCCTTGACCGGGACCAGACTCTCCGGACTTTCGCTGATCACACGAAATCTCTACCCGCCCGCCACCCCATAAGAAATGGTTCATCGCCAGCCTGTGGTGATTCCTCGCTTTACGACCCGCAGACTGGACACGCAGACGCACCCAGACAGCGGTCCGTTCCGCTTCAGCTCAGGGTAATTCCAAGGTGGGACAAGAGATGATAAGGTGGGCCTCCGGCCAGGCGGCACAAACCTGGTCAAGCTGATCAGTGCAGCGCCGCCTGACCGGAGCCCGTCAGACCCTACAGGCCATTGCTTGCCCGTAGGTCCGTAGCTTGATCCGCCGTTCCGGCTCCGCTGCGGGTGTCCCGGCCCGCTGACGGACCTAGACACCCTCCGCTCCGCCTCCACTCCAATGGTGGTTGTCCTCACAAAGAGAAAAGAAGCAGACTTGATGAGAGCGGGCAAAGACGCTCGCCCCTGGTCACAACAACCGGCCCGCCTGCCATCGGCGCACAACCTCGCGACCGCTGCCAGACCGGGCCTTAGGGTACAACACAGGCGTAGTCTTTGTTGGACGCAGACGGCTTTTCCACAGCTCGCTTTGACATAACGCGCGGTTCTGATACAGCCGCCGTTGTCTCAGAACGAAGCGTTATGTACAACTTGTGCCCGCCATCACCAATACATCTTTTCCCGCCCGCCAGCCCACAGAAAGAAGGCAATACAATGGCCAGGGGCAAATTCCCGCTCCTCTGCAGCCGGACTGGGACCGCAGACGGACCCAGACAGGCTGCTGCTCCGCTTAGGCCGGGGTCGTTTAAAGTCCGTAGAAGATAAAAAAAGGTAAGGTGCAGCTACAGCCTTCCGAGACTGGATGCCGGTCGGGTAAGGTTGATGATCCATAAAATGCCCCGACTGACCCCAGACTCTACAGACTTCCGCTGGTCAACGAAATATCTCTTCCCGCCCGACCACCCCCAGAGCCGGTTGTTCCGCACTTGGTGCTCAAGTCTCGCTCCGGCCCCCGGAACCTGTTCGCTAGTCGGCCAGTAGACTCTGGCTGGTGACGGCGAACAGGCTCCGGAGGCCTCCGCTTTAGTCCAGATGTTTCATGGGCCATAAAGAAAAAAATAAGTTGCAGCTCCAGCCCTTCGAGACTGTCCCGGTCAGGGATTAGATGATTTGTTAGCGGTGCCCTTGACCGGTGACAGACTCTACGGGCCTTCCGCTGATCAACGAGATGTCTTCACCCGCCCAACCACCCTCAGAGAAAGACCGCTGACCCACCCACGTGTGGTACGTGTCTTACGCTCCGGTGCTCCGCCGAGGACGGCTCCGCATTCCTTCGCTCCAGACACATCAGAAATGTTCCCTCCCGCCTCCCCATGAAGAACCGGCTTTCACGTTTTTTGGTGGGTTACTGTCCTTTCGTATTATCCGTAGCCGTGAAGAGAAAGAAGAGGACAAGGTGGCCGCCCTGGCACGGCTCTTTGCACGCCCGGCTGTCACAGGCCAGGTTGCAAAATGGCAAGGCCCAGTGCCAGCCAGGCCTACAAAAGCCAAGGTGCCAGACCAGCTGCATCCATACATCTGTTCCCACCCACCGCCCCTGATGGTGGTGGCTCTAAAATTCTTGTCTAAACCCCGCTCCGCTGACCGCAGACTCGGGCCGCTGCGGCCCTCAGACTGCGTCCAGCTCCGCTCGGGATTCGGTTTATCAAAGGTAGTCAAAGAAAGGAGGGGTAAGGTGCAGCTCCAGCCCTCCGAGACTGACACCGGCCGGGGTCGGCATACGATTGATTTTGCCCGGCCGGTGCAGACTCTCCGGGCTTGCGCTGAATGGCCGTATATCTTTTCCCCCCTTCCATCCCCCAGATAAAGACCCTGGCCCGCCCATGCTGTGCGTGCCTTTCGCTTCGGTGCTTCGCCTAAGAGGGCTTCGCATTCCTCCGCTCCAGGCCCAGATTACATCATTTTCCCTCCCGCCTCCCCATGAGAATAGCAATCCGGAACCAAAAAGCGAAGCTTTGCGCGGAGCGCTTGCGCGCGCGCAGCGCGGACCAGCATCCCGAAAGGGCAAAGTCTTTTTTGTCCGGGCTTCAGGCCACCCCTTCGAAATCAAATGAATCCCAGAAAAGGAGAACAAGGTGGCTTCGCATCAGGCTCAATTTTTCTGGCCAATGCAGATGAAGGTTAGCTCCAGCGGCCGAAAATGCAAGGATACTTCGTGCTTCCCTGCGGTCCAGTACGATCCTCCTTGCATTCCCGTCCGCTTCCGCTTCAAAGCCCATTTTCAAGATTGGCCAGAAAAAGTTTTTTAAGCTGAACAAACCAAGGGGGTGCATCATGTTCACGGTTTCTCATCTTTCCCGGGTGGCCTGCAGGTGGTCGGCTTCAGCCTTTGCCCTGCGCTTCTCCAGCGTATCTATCTCCGGATATGTGGCCTGCGTGGGTTTTCGGTCCTTTGCCCAGTCCAAGCGGCTGGCCGTGTATTCGGTTCCGCAGCTGCCACTGGTCTGCGGCGGGGTGCGCATGCGTAAGCGGGATGGCCGGTGGTCGGTATCGGTCCCGGTGGCGGCAGAGTCGGTGCCGGCAGTGGTGGCCAGGAGCGGTCAGAGCTTTTTCTCTTTCATCCTCTGCTCAGCCATCTTTTCCTTCTTTCGGCGCTCGACCAGGGCCTGGCGCATGTCTTCAAAGATCTTCGTGGCCTCCGGGATGGTCAGCACATCGTCATCGACTTTTTGGCACAGCCCGATCCGCAGGGCATGAAGGGCCTGAATCCCCATATCACCCGGGTACTTGTTGATCAGCTCCTCCCATTCGGCATTGGACTCGGGATCATGGCAGAAGTTCTTTTCGGCCAGGGCCGAGAACGGTAGGAGAAAAATGATAAGGGTAAGAATAAGTTTTCGCATGGGAACCTTCCTTGTAAGACTGGCGAGGGTTTGTGGGCTTTGGACTGGCTGAGGGCGCAGTCAATACCCCGGATGTTCCAACTGCCGGGGTATCATAAGCCTGCCGTGTTTCACTTTGTTGTGAGTCTACGCCTTCTGCCCCTTGGCCAGGGCCCTTTCCATCTCTGCCCGAATAATGTCTTCAATCCGTTTGAACTTCGATTTGCCGGCCACAATGAGAGAGACAGCCGCTGGCGAAACCTTGGCTTGTTTCCGCGATCTTTTTTTGCGTGATTCCAGCCTTGACCGGCATGTCACGCAGGCTGTGTGCTCAGATCTTCGGCCTGATTGTCAGGTATAGCTAACCCCCGACAAGTATAAGCTTTCCCTTCCCCTCTTGTTTCCTGCTCGCATTTCCCTTTTCCGGCCATGATCAAAAAACTGGTCGTCTTTGTCTTTATATATTGATATCTTTTAAAATATAAATATTATAATATTTTCTTGACAACAAATTCTCAGGGTGTATTTTAGAGCCACTTTATCAGGGAAGGTAGAACCAATCCGCATTAAGTCATGAAAGTTTATTTAGGTTTTGTCGGGTCTGTGATTACTTAATAAACAAGGAAAACAAACAATGTTCAAAAATGTTGGGCAAGAAAAGAGATCTATTTACATAGTCAATCAGATCCGGGACAGCATTCTATTAGGCCGTTTCAAACCAGGCGATCGTTTGCCATCTGAACAGAAATTACTTGAGCAATTCGGTGTGAGTCGATTTACCCTGAGAGAGGCATTGGCTTCTCTGCAAACGATGGGTTTTATTGAAATGCGTAGAGGTGCGGGTGGGGGTGCTGTAGTCAATCAAGTTGATATTGATATAGCGCGAGAAGCTGTTTCCAACTTTCTCCATTTCCAAAAGGTGTCGATAAAGGATCTCTCAGAAATTCGGAGGCTGGTCGAACCTTATCTGGCCTCTAGAATGGCCGAGAAGCTTACCGAGGAGGATATTGATTATCTAGAGTCACTTAACCAAGCCTGTGCCGATATCATAAGCCGTGGAGAAGAAATTATTGGTGGTGAACAAGAAATAGATTTTCATGTCCATATGGCCAGAGCAAGTGAAAATTCCGTTCTCACCATGCTTCTGGATATTGTTAATAAGCTGCTTGCAGAGACAAAATTGGACATTAAGCCAGGCCTGGACTTTTCCCGGAGAGTCATTGCAGCCCACGAGCGTATTCTTGTTGCTCTTAGGGCAAGAGATAGCGAAGCCGCTGCACAAGCAATGTATGACCATGTAGCTGAAGTTGAGGTAGAAATGTTGAAACTTGAGGAAATGAAAGCAAGTAAGGAAACTTAATGAGGAGATTGCAGAGTTGTATTTTCAAGCGTTGTAAGTTTTTTTATAATTAACCATTGTTTGTGAATGAAAACAATAAACCAAGGAGAAAAATTAATGGCATTACCGATCATGAAAAACTACATCAATGGCGAATGGGAACAATCCAAGTCAACAGACATAGGAAAAGTCTGGTGTCCGGCTACCGGGGAGCAAATTGCCCAAGTGCCGTACAGCACGGCCGCCGAGGTAGACAAGGCCGTATCAGCGGCCAAGGAAGCCTTTGAGGAGTGGCGACGCGTCCCGCCTTTGACCAGGGCCAGGTACATGTTCGCCCTCAAAGAGATTTTTGAGGACAACTTCGAGGATATCTCCAAGACCCTGGTCCGGGAAATGGGCAAGACCCTGGACGAATCCCGGGGCGAAGTGCGCCGGATGATAGAAAACGTAGAGCACAGCACCGGGGTGACCTCTTTGATGATGGGCTCCACCCTGGAGGACATCGCCAAAGGTATCGACTGCCGCAGTGAACGCCAGCCCCTGGGAGTATTCGGCTGCATTCCTCCCTTTAATTTCCCGGCCATGGTCCCCTGGTGGTTTATGCCCTACGCCCTGGTCACCGGCAACACCTATGTGCTCAAACCCTCGGAACAAGTGCCCATGACCCAGGGCTTTATCTTCGAGCTCTTAGAAGAGATCGATCTGCCTGAGGGCGTAGTAAACATGGTTCACGGCTCTAAAGAAGTGGTCAACGCCATGCTGGATCATCCCGATATTCAGGGCATGTCCTTTGTGGGCGCCACCCCCACGGCCAAATACATCTACAAGCGCTGCGGAGAGACCGGGAAACGAGCCCAGGCCCTGGGCGGAGCCAAGAACATCGTCACGGTCATGCCGGATACGGACATCGACAAGGCCCTGCCCTCGCTGATCACCTCCTTTTACGGCTGCGCGGGCCAGCGCTGCCTGTCCGGCGCGGTCCTGGCTCCGGTGGGCGATATTGCCGACGAACTTCTGGAGAAGTTTGTAGCCCAGGCCAAGAGTCTGAAACTCGGGGGCGGGCTGGACTCCAGCACCCAGATGGGACCATTGGTCTCTGCCGCTCACAAGGAACGTGTCCTGGGATACATTGAAAAAGGAATCTCCGAAGGAGCGGACCTCATCCTGGACGGCCGGAATCCAGAGGTGGACAACCCCAACGGTTTTTATGTTGGCCCTACAGTCTTTGATAATGTGGATAAAGATATGACCATTGCCAAGGAAGAAATTTTCGGTCCGGTGGTTTCCGTGCTCCGGGCCAAATCCCTGCAGGAGACCATCGACTTTGCCAACACCCGGGGTATGGCCAATGCGGCCTGCATTTACACCGCCAGCGGAGCGGCGGCCCGGGAATTCAAGTACAAGGTCAAGCCGGCCATGGTAGGGGTGAACATCGGGATCGCCGCGCCCATGAGCTTCTTCCCTTTTGGCGGGTCCGGTGAGTCCATGTTCGGGACCCACAAAGGACAAGGACATGACGTATTCCACTTTTTCACAGATGCCAAAGTGGTTATTAATCGATGGTTTTAACAGTGATCAATGTATTTAACAGATATCATCTATATCTGATCAGGAATGGAGGAGAAGAATGTCCCTGAAAAACTTCGGAGGTGTCCTTGATTTTGCCATTGAATTGGAGAATGAAGACGCATCAATATTAGAAATGGCTGAGAAAAACCAGGAAATGTCATCTTATCAGGAGCAATTGACTCGTCTTGCAAAAGAAAACAAGAAAAACGCCAAAACCCTGACCCGAGCCAGGCAAGAAAACGTAACCGAAATGATTCTTGAGCCCATCCAAGGCTTGGAGGTTGAGAACTACCAGGAAGCCAAGGGTGATCCCACCAGTATGCGCAAGGATGAGATTGTAGATCACCTTAAAAGACTCGAGGACCGGGCCGAACGTTTCTATCGGGAAGCCGCTATAAGGCTTCAGCCGGTTTCGGATGTGGCCGGCACATTCCAGAGACTAGCCAAAAAACGTGGGGAACGGAGGAAAAAGCTGAGCACCTTATCTTGAAGCTTTCCTCCGAACATAGGCAACCTGGACAAAAAGGAGGTGTGTTGAAAAGAGCAGACAAAAACGTATGGACAGAGTTTGAAAACGGAGATCATCCTTCCGTAAACTAGCACAAACACGTTGGAGGAAAACATGGCTGATTTTTTATGCCCTGCAGTAAATTTTATCGGTAATGGAACAGTGAGCGAGACGGGTCCAAGGGCCAAAATGTTTGGCACCAAAGCCCTGATTGTCTGTGACCCTGATCTGGTCAAGATCCCTAACGGACCAGTGGATATCGTAAAGGATTCCCTTCAAAAGTCCGGTGTACAGTTTTCCCTTTTTGATGGGTTTGAGCCTAATCCCAAAGACACTAATATCGCAGATGGGCTGAAAGTGTATCAGTCTGATGGATGTGACATGATCGTTACAGTTGGTGGCGGCAGTACTCATGATTGTGGAAAAGGGATTGGTATCGCCGCCACCCATGACGGGGATCTCTTCGAAGATTTCGCGGGCATTGAAACCCTTACCAACGAACTGCCTCCCATTGTTTCGGTGAATACGACAGCTGGGACTGGCAGTGAAGTCACCCGTCACTGTGTGATTACCAACACCGCCAAAAAAGTCAAGTTCGTGATCGTCAGCTGGCGCAATCTGCCCAAGGTGTCCATCAACGACCCTGAGCTCATGGTCGGAAAACCCCCGGCTTTGACTGCTGCAACCGGAATGGACGCCCTGACCCATGCAGTTGAGTGTTATGTGACCAAGGATCCCAATGAAAATGCAGACTCCCTGGCCATCCATTCCATAAAACTGATAGGCAAACATCTGCGCCGGGCCGTGGCCAACGGCCAGGACATGCAAGCCCGTGAAGGCATGGCCTACGCTTCCTTGCAAGCAGGCATGGCCTTTAATAATGCCGGCTTGGGCTATGTTCATGCCATGGCCCATCAGCTGGGCGGGCTTCTGGATCTGCCGCACGGTATTGCCAATGCCGTTCTATTGCCCCATGTGGAAAGATACAATTTGATGGTCAATCCGGATAAATTCGCTGATATCGCCGTAGCCCTTGGAGAAGACATCAGCGGACTGGGCAAGATGGGTGCCGCTGAAAAGGCCATTGATGCCATTGTCCGCTTGTCAAAGGATGTTGGTATCCCTCAAGGCCTTGCAGAACTGGGAGTCAAAGAAGCCGATATTGAGCCGATGGCAGAGCAGGCAATGCAGGATGGGAATGCAGGGACCAACCCGCGAGTAGGCACAGTCAAGGATATTGTGCAGCTCTTTAAAAATGCCATGTAGTGTTTTCGCCTTGTCAGGTGGCCCTCTGTATCACTTTCAGAGAACCATGATTATTAACAACAATCGTATTGCACTCTAATCAGATTAGAGTGCAATACGATTCATTTCTTGTTTGGCCCGGCCATCTATGGAGGTGATGAAGGCATGGAACAATGGAGCATGAATGCTATTTTACTTGCATTCGGGGGGGGAATATTTGGTGCCTCTCTGGGGGCCTTGTGGTCCTTTTGTCTGTGCGGTTTTTTGACAATTGCCGGATGCTTAGTAGTTCTTTCCGGTGGATCGGATTTTCTCTTGCTGCAAGTTGGCCCTGGGCCAATCTTTGGGCCGCATACTGGCGGTTTTGTTGCTGGAATAGTGGCTGCTACTTATGCCGCTAGCTTGAGAAAAAATCATCCGACCGGAGATGCAAAAGATATCTTGTCAGGACTGGTTGATACATCTTGGGATGTCCCCCTGGTCGGAGGTTTCGCAGCCGTACTTGGCCTTATAATGGTTCCGATACTGGCCCAAATTCCTATACTCAATCAAAGTTAATAAAGGATTAAACAATTCCAGACATCATCACACTTCCCAAGTGGCGATCAAATCACCGAAAGGAGCGACAACTGCGGTGAAGACAATCTGGATGATTGCGAAAGGCACGCAACATTCTCGACTGATCACCGCATCACCGCTTATCCGACATTTTAGAGGAAAGAAATGAAAAAGGAACACGATAGAGTCATACTCACGGAAGCGATTAAAGAATACGGGCTTCTGGGGACATAGGCACCGTAGTCTTCGTTCATGGTGAAGGTGAGGCCTTTGAGGTTGAGTTCGTTACCCTGGACGGGACAACATCCGCAGTTCTGGAGTTGGAGTCCCACCAGGTTAGACTTGCAACTGCGCGCGAAATCCCCCACGCACGGATGGGAAACCTTGCAGGCTTTGCTGCACATCCAGCCTGATATTCCGGTTATACTGGCCTCTGGTTATGATGAGGCCAGGGCCATGGCCACTGGATATCCGGAACTACCCCAGCCCTTTTTAGGCAAGCACTTTCATTCATCCTCTGCTCAGCCTTTTTTCCTCTTTTCGGCGCTCGATCAGGGTCTGCCGCATGTCCTCAAAGATCTTCATGGCCTCCGGGATGATCAGCACGTCATTATCGACATTTTGGCACAGCCCGTTCCGCAGGGCACGGTAAATACCCCGAAGGTTCCCCCCGCCGGGGTATTATAAGCCTGGCGTGTTTCGATGTGCAGTTAGTCTACTCACTCCTCCTTGGCTAGAGCCTTTTCCACCTCTTCCCGAATAAGGTCTTCAATCCGTTTGGACTTGGATTTGCCGGCCACAACGAGAGACACTGCGGCCGAGGATACCTTGGCTTTTTCCGCGATCTTCTTTTGAGTGATTCCGGCCTTGTCCAGCATTTCGCGCAGGCTGAGCTCTTCGGTCTGACTTTCGAACATAGTTTATCTTCCATGCTTATAAGTTGATCAACTGAATGCAGTCTATAACTTATAAGGCGAAAAATGTCCAGCTTGTGTATGAGTTTTGCCGCTAGCGTATGAATTTATATGGGGAACTTGACATTTAATTGGATTTCAGGGATGAAGAAATATAATTTATCCTTGAGAATTTTTCCAAGCTCGGGAGCCAATCACAATCATGTGCGGACGATTCGGCTTACAAGACGGCAGTATAAAGGATCCGGAACGGTTGTTTACGCTGATGGAACCGGTATCAAGTCAGTAGTTGCATATCTATCCTGTGATGTTGGAGGTAAACAGTCCTGAGAATGATTCGGTGGTATTGATCAAAAAGGCGAGTTAAAAGTGGACGGCTTTTTTCTGACAACCTGGTTCAAAAAAATACATTTTCATGCAGTCTGATGCGCATATATACGGCGGCATGCGCTTTGCGGTGTCCTGTCACGCCGGTGGCTGTTTGTTTAGATAAAGTTATGCTCTTTCGTATTTTGCCGGATAATGCCCCGACTGAAGGGTATTGAGACGCAGAATGCACATTCCCATTGACGTCCATTATCTCAGTAAGAATCAATACCCCGTCTAGAGGGGACTGATGAAAGCCTCTATTTTAGATCCGAGGCTTTTTCTTTTTGAAGGTGATTATATTTGCTTAAATTTTCAATTTTGTACGATCAAATGATTATTCTGGACAAAAAAAAGGTTTGGGGGCAGAAATAGCTCTGAGGAAGGGAACTTAGAACAGGATAGATTTGCAATCGAGTCTCCAAGAAGGTCTTGAATCCTTGAAGCTGTTTCTTCAGCATGAGTTGATGTGCGCAGTGGGTAAAAACAGCATGAGGGGATGGAGTCATAATGAACAGCAAGCAGCAGAATATCTCCAGAGGAATACTTTATACTGACCAGTATCAGCTGACCATGGCTCAGTTCTATTATCAGATGGGCCAGCATGAAAATGAGGTGCAGTTTGAATATTTTTTCCGCAAACCTCCTGATTATGGCTCACATAAGGCTGGATTCTGCATATTTGCTGGCCTGGAATGGTTTTTGGATTGGATGCGGGAATCCAGATTCACCCGGACAGAGCTCAGCTATTTAAGTAACCAGACCGCTACAGGGGGCAAGCCGTTCTATGAGCAGGGATTTCTGGAATGGCTGAGGCAAAATGGCTCTTTTGACCGGATAAGCATACGTTCCATGCCTGAAGGCCGGGTGATTCATCCCCAGGTTCCCATAGCAGTGGTGCAGGGACCTCTGGCCATGGCCCAGATTCTGGAATCTTCCCTTTTAAACCAGTTGAATTATCAGACCCTTGTAGCCACCAGGGCTGCACGTATCCGCCAGGCCGGCCAAGGCAGGCCCATACTGGAATTTGGAATGCGCAGGGGGCAGGAGTTGGGGGCCAATGCCGGGGCCAGGGCGGCTCTTATCGGTGGGGCTGATTTTACATCCAATGTGGGTATTTCTCACGTTCTGGGCTTTTCGCCCAAGGGGACCCACGCCCACAGCATGGTGCAGGCCTTCATGGCTCTTGGTCATTCCGAGTTGGAGGTCTTCCGGGCTTTTGCCGGGGTTTATCCTGACGATTGCGTGCTTCTGGTGGATACGCTGAACACCCTGGAAAGCGGCATACCCAATGCCATCAAGGTCTTTGAGGAGTTAAGACGCAGAGGTCATGTTCCCAGAGGAATCCGAATTGATTCCGGAGACTTGGCCCATCTGAGTGTCATTGCTCATAAGATGCTCAATAAAGCGGGATTTCCTGATGTCTTTATCACCCTTTCCAACCAGCTGGATGAGATGGTCATCAACCAGATCATTGACCAGATTACAGAAGAGGCCCCTCAATATGGTCTTGATCCGGACCAGGTGATCAATCGCCTGGTGTTTGGGGTGGGCACCAGGCTTTTGACCTCTGCCGGGCAGTCTGCCTTAGATGGGGTATACAAGCTGACCACTGTCAAAGATAATGGCCGCTGGCAACCGGCCATCAAAATTTCAGAGACGCCGTCCAAGACTATTAATCCGGGTTTTAAAAAGACATGGCGGCTTTATGATCAAAGAAACAAGGCGGTGGCAGATCTAATCTGTCTTGATCATGAAAGGCCTGACCTGCAAGAGGAGATCTATCTGTATCATCCGGATGATGTCCAAACCTTCAGGTGCCTGAGCCGTTCTCATCTGTCCAGGATAGAACCCTTACTTCAGGATGTTTTTGTGCATGGACAGCTTGTGCATGAACATCCCTCCATCCAGGAGATAAGAGAAACCAGGGATCACGATCTGCAGTTTCTTGACCCGGGGGTAAGGAGGCTGATCAATCCCCATATCTATCATGTATCATTGAGTCAGGAATTGCTTGACCTGAAGCAGGACATGATTGATTCCTGGAAAAAGCGCTCCTTGCTGGCTAAGGAATGATCAATAAAGACTGTCAAGGCGTATGTTACTTGACATATTGAGTTAAAGATTGCTATAAAAATATTGTTGAGCCGAAGATCATTCCAGCAGAAGTTAGGGGAGATAAATGGCCAAAGCAGTTCTTGGATATAAGTATCTCGCGGTCTGGATTCTTTTCGTTTGCATGCTCATCATGTATTGGTTTGACTATAAAGGCACTGAAAACATAGTTACTGCCAACAACCAGAAACAAAAAAATTTGGTTGAAAATAATGTGCTTGATTCCCTTAGGCATGTGGACAGGAGCTACAAGATACTGGAAAAGTTTTTGAATGAAGAAATGAGTGATATATCCCAACAACTGGTTTCCAAATATAAAGATAATCCTGAAATAGATGAATGGAATCTAGGTAAAGTTAAAGAAGATATTCCAAATTATGACATCTATATTATAAATGAAGATCTTGTAGTGGTCAGGACAACAATGAAAGAAGATCTGGGTTTGGATTTTAAGCAGTTTCCAAATTTCGCACAGTTACTGAAAAAAAGAATGACTGGAGACGAATTTCATGCTGATAGAATGGATTTTTCGACTTTGACTCATAAGTTGAAAAAGTACAGTTATATGCCGACTCCTGACCATAAGTATCTGCTTGAGCTGAGCATCGATATTGAAACAGTCTTTCCCGCCACTGAAGAGATCAACATATTTGAACATGCGGACACTCTTGTTCGAGAAAACGATATAGTCAAAGACATTTCTTTCTATAAAACAAACAAAAGCGGAAGCGACATTGGATTAGTTACTCATGGGCAAGGCCCATATTTAGACACTGATCTTTCGGAGAGTATAGTTGAAATCGTTCAAAAAGCTGTTCAAGACAATCAGACTGTATTAGATGAAGATCCCAAGAAGCGTGTTTCAAATAAATACATCCCGTATCTAAACTATACAAAAACAGGAAAGCTTGATTGGTGGAACTCATACGTAGTGAACATCAATTATGACGATGGAATTTTGATAGACAAAATATATCAACAAAAACAGGCTTTAGCAATCAAGGTTGCAATACTGGTTGTCATGTTTACTATTCTTAACTTGGTCATAGGTTATCAACTGAGGCGAACCAAAGAACTTTCATCCCTAGATTCAGTTACGCTATTGCCCAATAGAAGGCATTTTGAAAAACATTTTACTAGGCAGGCAGCACAAGAGTGTTATAAATCTGGACAATCAAAAATAGCCGTTTTGTTTGTCGATTTGGACAATTTTAAGTATATAAATGATTCCTATGGGCATAATATTGGGGATATGGTTCTCATTGAAATAGCTCATATATTCAAAACGAATCTACGAAAGGATGATTTGGTAATCAGAAGTGGTGGAGATGAGTTTTGGCTTATGGTAAGTAATGTGCGATCCGAGAGTGATACCTTGTCGGTACTTGAGAAAATACGAGAGAGGCTTAAGCAACCTATATATATTGAAGATCATACAATTTACATCCAGGCCAGCATTGGGGTCAGCCACTATCCGGAATCCGGCAAAAGCCTGCATGAGATAATCCATCATGCAGACAAGGCCATGTATCAGGCCAAACAAGAAAAGGATGGGTATACGAGATGGGTGCTGTATACTGCTGCAGGTTGAGTGAGCATGTCCGCAGGCAGAAAGGTGAACTTTTGGACAAGGGGAGCTGAATGCTTATTTCTTGACAACTTTGCATCAATATTGAAAACATCTGCATGTAAATTGAAAAAAAATACGAGGCCACCCTTCAACAATTTGCCGCACAGCTTCCCGCCATTGTTCTGAACGATCCTCTGCAAGTAGGCAAGACTTCCGCTTTGCTCCGGTTTTTTCCGATTAATAACTACTTTAAATTCTTTGACTCTAACAGGGAAACTATGTATCTGATTGGTTAGGTTAGAGCTCTGTCAAAGGATGGCGTATGCTCCATGCTATTACTCAAGAACAATTTATTCCCCTGAACTTGGAAACAGCTTGGGATTTTTTTTCTGATCCTGCCAATCTTTGCCACATTACCCCTGCGTGGCTCAATTTTACTCTCAGTTGCCCTTCACCCAAGCGAATGTACGCTGGCCAAATCTTGACCTATACAATCCAGCCCTTGCCTCGGGTCCGAATGGCATGGGTCACCGAGATCACCCATGTCCGAGAACCGTATTTCTTTGTTGATGAGCAGCGCTTAGGGCCGTATGCCTTTTGGCATCACCAACACCTGTTTCAGGGCTGCAATGGAGGAGTGGTCATGCAGGACACCGTCACTTACGCCCTGCCTCTGTGGTACTTCGGAGATTTGGTGCACGCTCTTTTTGTAAAAAAACGCTTGCAGGCCATTTTTTCATTCCGTCGGCGGGCATTGGAGCAGATGTTTCCAGTTCACTGAAGCCAGTAAAAATTCACAGCTTCTCAAGAAGAAATGAGTTTCTCCACCAGTCTGGCTGTTGGGCGATGGAAGAGCAGGGACACGTGGCCCAAAGGAGGGGTCAAGATCTCTTGCCAGCCTCCTTCCAGCGGCTGGAGCGCTGAGATCGGGGCTACCATGTTATCCAAAGGAGCATGGATGTTCACTTTGACCGGACCGGGTTGGGGATCAAGTGTGGACAGGGAGCGGATACATATTGTCCCAAACTTGAGACTTTGTCCCAGCTTTCCCAGGGCCAGTCCAGCCAGCAGGCTACCCTGATGGGGAGTAGCCAAGCTCACCACCAGTTCTATCCGCTCAGCCAGATCCGTATGCTTTAGAGCGGACTTTATGAGCAACCCACCCAGGCTGTGGCCGATGAGGACCATCTTATGTTCCGGTTGAAATTGGGCCAGTTGGCGAAGGTCCCGGGTCAGGTTCTTGGATAAGGACTGGAAATCCCGGCCAAAGCTGGGATAAGACCAGGTGTAGATGGTGGAAAAGCCGGCCTCCCGGAGCCAGCGACGGTAAAAGAACCAAGCTCTGCGGTTATGATATAAGCCGTGGATGCAGACGATGGACCGCTGGCGCGTGAGATGAGAACCTGAACCTGGAGCAGGGTGGAGTCCATGTCCTGAGGGCAGAATGCAGGTCAGCAGGCTGAAGAAGAAGCCCAACAAGCTTGAGGCCATCGTTCTCAGGATCAGGGAGGAAGATGATATACCGGCCCGGGAAACCGCCTTTCGCATCTGTCCGTACCGGATATTTATGGCCACGGATACCAGGCAGCCGGCCAGAGGGATCAGGGCACCCAACAAAAGGACCAAAACAGGAATCAAAGCAATGAATAAAAAGAAAGACAATGACATAACTGACCGATGAAATGGGGCTTTGCCGGGTTACAGAAAAAAGGTTTGAAGCCCAAAGGCGTCCAGGATGGAACAGAGTGTGTTATTATGCAAGGCAAGCTGAAGGGCAATGTCTGAGTTGACAAATTTCAGGAAACCTTTCACCAAATGAAGAAAATGGTATGAGGAAGGAGAAAATATGGATATGCCTTCAAGCTCAAATCTTTCTCGAAAAATTGTTGGAAAAGCCAAATCATTGGGCGCATCTGTGGCAGGGATAGCCAAGGTCGACGATTTGAGAGAGTCGGCCTCTCACCTGATCTATCCGAAAATAGGCATGGATCTCGATGTCCATTGGCAAGACATCAAGGCAGATACTGGATCATACGAGGTGGCTTGGCCGATGGATGCAGTATCAGCAGTGGTGATTGGGGTTGAGCACAATGCCCATGAACCTGAGCTGGATTGGTGGGACGGCAAAGGAACGCCGGGTAATAGAATCCTCATACGGATCAATAAGAATTTGTCGGAATGGATTGAGAATACTTTTGACTGTAAAACCTATAAATTGCCTTATCTTATTGAAAAAGGTGGCATATTTCTCAAGGATGCTGCAGTGATGGCCGGTTTGGGATGTATCGGCAGAAACAATATGGTGATAACTCCTGAATACGGCCCCCGAATCCGTTTCAGAGCGCTTTTGTTGAACAGGGAGGCAGAGGCTACCGGCCCGCTCGAATTTTACCCCTGCCAAGATTGTAAGCAACCCTGTCGTGCGGCCTGCCCGGTAAGCGCTTTTGAAAATATCATCTACTCGGTCGATGAGCTGGGCCAATCCATGTTGCCAGGCATTGACGGGACCTATGACCGGGTGACCTGCAACGTGAAAATGGATCAAGATATAGAGGATGCCGTTATGACCATGCAGGCCAGCCATGAAGAACATCATGGAATTCTGCAGTCGATCGGAGAATTTGAAGAAGGTGTGAAGGCGACTCCAAAGGACGGTACTGAACCGTCTTATTGCGTCAAGTATTGCCGAAAATGTGAGCTGAGCTGTCCGGTTGGAAAGAGATGATTATGGAAGAATACCAAGACATCTTGATGAACGCCCCAATAGGCGTTTTCATCTCCACCCCCCAGGGGCGCTTTCTGAAAGTTAATAAAGCCATGGCTCGAATGTATGGCTTTAGCCAACCTGATGAGCTCATCCAGTCCATAACGGATATTGCCACCCAGCTTTATCTCTACCCGGAAGACAGGCTGAGGTTTCAGCGCCGTTTGGAGCAGGACGGGGAGATTGTCAATCATGAATACCAGGCCCGGCGCAGGAACGGCTCAATAATCTGGGTCTCCACCAATGCCAGGGCGGTAAGGGATCATGCCGGGAATATCATTCAGTATCAGGGATATTCCTCCGACATCACTGAACGAAAACAAATGGAAGAAGCCCTGCAGGAGAGCGAGGAAAGGTACAGAAAGCTGATCAATACCTCCCCTGACGCCATTGCCTTAGTTGATGAGAACGGAAAATTCTTGACAGTCAATCCGGCCATGGCCAAGCGTTTTAATCTGACCCCGGAGGAGCTTACCGGCAAGACCTATCATCAGGTGATGCCCAAGGACCTGGCTGACCAGCGAATAATGGATGCTGAAAGATCGTTGAATGATGAAGAGCACATATACTTTGAGGATGAAAGACAGGGCAGATATCTGCAAAATTATTATGTGCCCATTGCTCCATCTGATCAGAAAAGGACCTTTCAAATTATATCCAGGGATATCACCGAGCGTATCCGGGATGAAGAGGCAAAGACTGAGCAAAAAGCCCTCCTGGAGGCCATTTTTGTCAATGTGCCTTTGGTCTTGATGCTGGTGGATAGTGAACGCAGGATTCAGCAGGTCAACGGATTTGCCACTCAGTTCGCAAAACGCCCGGCTGAGGAGATGCTGGGCTTACGCGGCGGCGAGGCCCTGCGCTGCCTGCACGCCCTGGATCACTCGGAGGGTTGCGGTTTCGGGGAGCATTGCCGGCACTGTGTGATCCGGAATACAGTTCTTGACACCCTGGAGCAGGGGACGACCCATTTGCAAGTCGAGGCTCCGTATACTTTTTCCCTTGGGGGCGAATGCCGCAATCTGACCCTTTTGGTCTCATCCACCCCGGTCACATTCCGAAATTCCCGCATGGCCCTGGTCACAATACAGGACATCAGCGAGCGCAAGCAATTTGAAGAGCAGCTGAAATACTTAAGCTTGCACGATCAATTGACGGGCCTTTACAACCGGGCCTATCTGGAAAATGAGCTGCATCGTCTGAATGCAAGCCGGGAATATCCGATCAGCATCATCTGCGTGGACCTGGATGGTCTGAAGCTGGTCAACGACACCCTGGGACACGATCATGGGGATTATCTGCTTAAGTTTTGTGCCGGGATTCTGCAGGAGTCTTTCCGGGACTCAGACATCGTGGCTCGAGCTGGAGGGGATGAGTTCGTCATCATTTTGCCCAGGACAGGGTTTCAGGCCGGGGAGGGTATTGCCCAGAGGATTCAATCTGAAATTCAGAGTTACAACCAGGTACACAAAGATCAGATCCCTTTGAGCCTGTCCATCGGGCTGGCCTGTGCAGAAAGTGATCAGCAGGATCTGACTGAGGTGCTTAAACAGGCTGATGATCTCATGTACCGGGATAAGCTGAATAGAAATATCAATTCCCGATCCCAGATTATGACCGCCCTGATGGCTGCTTTAGATGAACGGGACTTTATTACCAGCGGCCATGCCCACAGGCTGGAAGAGCTGTGCCTGAAATTGGGCAAAGAAATGCAGCTTTCGGTCAACCAGATTTCCGACCTGAGCCTCCTGGCCCAGGTGCACGACCTGGGCAAGGTGGGCATTCCGGATCATATCCTGTTCAAGCCGGGTCCCTTGAATGAAGCGGAATGGGAGATCATGCGTCAGCACCCGGAAAAGGGACATCGTATAGCCCTGGCCTCGACTGATCTGGCTGGGATAGCTGATCTGGTATTGAAACATCACGAGCGGTGGGACGGTCAAGGCTATCCCCTGGGGCTTCAGGGCCAGGAGATTCCCATTGAATGTCGTATCTTGGCCATCGTCGATGCTTTTGATTCCATGACCAATAAAAGACCCTACAGAAATGCGATGCCGCCAGCTGAGGCTCTGGGCGAGCTGCAGAGATGCGCCGGTTCGCAGTTTGACCCTCAGCTGGTGAAGGTATTTTTGAAGGTAGTGGCTGAACCAAGGCAATACGTTGAAGGTCAAACCTGATACTTCTCTTCAAACTGGAGGCCATTTTGAAAGATCAACTGGAAACTGTGCTCGTTTTAGGATTGGGCAAGGTTGGAACCCTGGTCGGCATCTTGCTGGAAAAGACCGGGTTTCAGGTTACAGGTGCAGATTATCAAGACAAAGCTGATCTTCCTTTTCAAACCACACAGATCAATGTTGCTGATATTGATCAACTCACAGAGATGATGAGAGAGTATGATGCTGTTGTTTCCTGCCTCCCATATAAGTTTAATCTGGAAATAGCCACCCGGGCGTGCAGGCAAGGGGTTCATTACTTTGATCTGACTGAGGATGTTCCCACAACAAAGCAAATCATCACATTGAGTGCAACAGCCCAATCCGTCTTGGCCCCTCAATGTGGGTTAGCACCTGGATTCATAGGCATTGTGGGTGCCGCTCTGGTGGAAGGATTTGAAAAAGTGAGGAGCCTGAAGCTCCGGGTCGGCGCACTCCCGCAAAACCCGACGGGGCTGCTTGGTTACGCCTTCAACTGGTCACCAGAGGGAGTCGTCAACGAATATTTAAATGACTGCGAAGTTATTGAAGACGGAGTTCACAAATGGGTATCCCCGATGGAGTGGATCGAGAAGCTTGTCATCCAAGGCATCCAGCTGGAGGCTTTCACCACGTCGGGGGGGTTGGGCACGATGTGCGAAACCTATCTGGGACGCATTGAAAATCTGGATTACAAGAGCATCCGTTATTGTGGTCACGTGGACTTGATGAACTTTTTCTTTCACGAGCTCTTGCTGCGGGAAAACCGGAAAATGGCCGGTGAGATTTTGACCAATGCAAAACCACCCGTGCAACAGGATGTCGTGTATATTCATGCTTCGGCCGAAGGCTGGCAGAAACAGCAACTCCTCCGTGATGAATTTGTCAAAGCCTACTACCCCATCACCATCGGGGACACATTATGGAGTGCCATTTCCTGGACAACCGCTGCTTCGGTATGTGCAATCCTAGAGATGGTGCACAATGACTCGATACCAAACAGAGGGTTTATCAAACAAGAGACGGTTTCTTTGCAGGCGTTTCTGAAAACCAGTAATGGCCGCTTGTACAACTCTGAACCGCATGGCGGGGACATAGGAAGATGCGACTCATAGGTTTTTTTGAACTCGCATCAGAGGTTGAGAATCTGTCTGATCTTCCGCACCAGTTGCTTCTCCTCAGGGGAGAGATTCTTATCGGTTTCGGCCAGCTCTCGAACCACGGCCACAACCTCCTCGCGGTCTTCTCTGCTGGGCAGCATCGATTCCAGGGCGTGCAAGGCCCGGGCTTCATCCAGGCGTAAAAGGTAGGCTTGATCCTGGATGATCTGGCGCAGCTCAGTTGCATTCACCTTGCGGAAACGCTCGTGCCGGTCGACTATTTGTTTGAGGAGCTCCAGCTCTTCGGTCCTGATCAGCTCGTCGGTGCTCATGACCGCCAACAGGCAACGCACAGCTGCTTCCACAAATCCGCCTTGGCTCATCCGGGCCAACCACCGGTCGAACTCATGGAGAAGGCTTTCCCTGGATTCTTGCGATTCGCTCTCTGAATCGGAGTCCACTCCTTTCCTCCCATGGGGGCCGAGGAAATATTCCTGAACCCAGGGGTTCTCGTAGATGGATTTGAACAGGAACTCCTGGGTGCGGTCCCGGATCTCGCGGTACATATCCAGGCTGCTCTCGATCATCCTGGTCGTCTCTTGCTCCACCAGCCGGAAGGTATTCTGCTCTGAAGCCGCTTGTCTATTCTCTTTGATAGAGGAAGCGGCCAGCATGAATGGGGCTAAAAACGGATTGAGATCGGAGAAAAGATATCTCTGCATTCGAAGAGGATGGAACTGCCGCATCATCTCGGCCGAGGCCTCGTTGCTGAACAAGCGGACCCAGGGACGAAAAAGCGAGCGGTAGATGTGGTCGTTCATCCGGGAGACGGCTGCCACGGTCTGAAAAGAGCGGGGCGTATGCACGGAATCACCGGCCTGGTAAAAATCATCGAGAGTCCTCTCTTCAAAGCGCACCCTATAATCTTTAAGGCCCAAGATTCTATCGCCTTCTTCGATGATCATCTCGTACAGACCGGGTGGAAGGTACTGGATGAGATCGACGTGTTCGAGGATCTGCTGATGCTCTTTTTGGGCCACGCTTTTGGAAACGAAGATTCCCAGATGGCCGATAGTATCATGGACCATATAGACCAGGACCCTTCCCTGGCGGATAAGCTCCTCCACCGAGCCGTAAACCTCCTTGATCCAGTTCATGGCCTGGTGTGGCGGAGTGATGTTATCGCCTTGGGAGCTGAAGACAAGGACCGGTTCTTCGATATTCTGCAAATTGATCCGGCGTCCCGGGGACAGCTCCAGAGTGCCGCTTTCCAGCTTGTTGCCCACGAAAAGGCTGTCCACAATGAAGTGGATCTCGGCGTCGTTTAAGAGGTAAAACCCGCCCCACCATTGCTCGAAGGTGAGAAATCTTTCCACCTCGGTATCCAGCTTGGAGTAGAGGTTGTACTGCTTGCTCCACAGGGTATTGGCCGGGTTGAGGTCCTCGAAGTTGGCCACCAGGTTGGCCCCGTCAAACCGGCCGTTGCCCAGATCGCTGAAGAGAGAGACCAGCCAGGTTCCGCCGGATAAACCGGCTCTATAACTCAATGGATTTTTACCTTCGATGCTGGACCAATAGGACAAAGGGGCTCCGTTCAGAACCAGGGGCCCAGTGATTTCCGGGCGCTCGGCTCCGACAAGGGCCGAGGCCCAGCCGGCCTGACAGTTTCCGACCACCATCGGTTCTTCGGCCTGGGGATGCCGGGTGTTGACCTCCTCAATAAACACACCGATGGCATTGTGCACATCAGTCAGGGTCTGGCCGGCCATGGGCTCGGTATAAAAGATGACGAAGTACACCGGGTGGCCTTCAGCCAGGGCGTTTCCGACCTGGGAGTCCTGTTTCGAGCCTCCGATTCCCGGGCCATGTCCGGCCCTGGGGTCGATGATCATAATGGGCCGCTTGACCGGGCGTTCTCTGGCGTGATCTCTTTTCGACTCCTGTTCCGGATCGAGACGCTCCCTCTCCTGAAGTGCATCGGTCCCTGGCTGCTCATGGATGCGGACCAGGGCATAATTCACTGGACGGTCCAGGTCCCGGCCGTCCATGACCACAGTATACGGAAAGGTCAAAACAGGAGGTTGGCCTTTGTGGAGGTGTTCCAGGTAGTTGTTTCCTCTTTGCCGCAGGGTGTCTACGAAAAGAAAGCTTCGTTGCCAGGAATCAACGAGATATTCACCAGCCTCAGTCAAGAGAGTAAGGTGAGAGGTGCTCATGCCAATGGGATCTACGGTATACATGAAAGTATTCTCCTTAAAAAATAAGGATATCTCATATCCAAGAAGAGGCGTCAAATCGCACTCAAATGATAGATGGGGGAGCGACGTCGAGCTTAGGTAAGTGTTTGAGTAAAGCCTGTATGTCATATAATTCATTTGCAAATCGATTCTTATCTACCAGCACAAACAAAGGCCCTGGTCAGCTAACCAGGGCCTTTGTTTTACTGGATACAGGGTGGGGATATGCTATTTGAATTCAGCCCGGAGCACATCCCTGGCCCGCTGGCCGTCTACCGAGGTGACTCCGTAGGTCCACATGGCAATCACATCCATGTTGTCTTGTATCCATTCCCGAGCTACGACCTCCTGGCTCTTTTTGGCATATGAAAAGTCATAGATCCACTTGCTTTGCCATTCCGGCAGGATTTTTATCTGTTCCAAGAGCTTGACCACATTGGGATGTGTGTCTGCAAAACCGGTATGGATTACGGTCCATACAACGGTGTTTCGGCCTTTCCCGGGCCAGATTTCTTCCGGATCTTGTAAAAACTTAAGATCCCATTCAATGACCATCCAATGGGGCTCCCAAGCCTGGAAAACAATCCATTTGTTCTTTCGGGTCGCTCTTTCCACCTGGCTGAGCATTCCGCTGGTGCTGCTGGGAACAAATTCCCAATCCCCGAGTCCATAGGTGTCTTCTTCGATGGCCTGGGTGGTGATTTTGTTTCCGACATTACCCGCCTCTATGCCATAAAGTTCAGGTTTGCCATTTCCGTTGAGGTCGAATTTGTCTCGAAACTTGGGCTTATCCAGATCTGCCATGGACCGCACTCCGGCTTCCCACACATATTCCGGGACTCCATGGCAATAGATGGTTTGGTCCAGATTCTGGCTTAGCTTGGTAATTACCCCTTTTTCCAAGTATTTTTCCATATAGGTGAGCTGGTTTGGCAGCCAGCACCCAAGAAAGGCGTCCAGGTTGCCGTTGGCTACGCCCATCAAGGTGGGAGCCACTGCCAGCTCCATGACCTGGACATCATATCCCAAGGTCTGCAAAATCTGCTTGGTAATCTCCGTCTTTACCGTTACTCCCGGCCAGCTGATGTTACCCAGCTTGATTTTGGTATCTTCAGCCTGGAGTGGTTGAGCGGTGAGGATACACAGAAACAACAACAAGACGCAGGTGGTAAGGGTTTTTAAGGTTTTCATACATCGACCTCCTTATGTTGTAGTTCAGACCCGCCCTTTGGGGTATCAGCCCGGATATGGTTTGTGATTCCGGATGGAACGGGCGAGGATCTCGAACCGTTCAAGGGTTGCGGAAAAGAAAAGCTTCCATCCGGAACATAACCAACTTTTTTCTCCAGAACCATGGAGCATGTTTGTTCTAAATTTTAAGCAATCGCCCATGCACAGATTTTTGTACTCACAGAGATCGCAATCCGGGTTCCACTCTTGCTTGTAAGAGGCAAATCGCTGGGCAATAGGAGAACTCTGGACCTCAGACCAGGACATGCCCATGATATTCCCTATTTTGTATTCCGGGAAGACAAAAAAGTCGCAGGGATATATGTCCCCGTTGTATTCAACCACAAAGTAATGATCGCATCTGGGAGCAAAGCAGCAATCCCTGGCTTGCCCATACACGAGTTTGGACAGGATAGTTTCAAACAGGCGGACCGATATGCGAGTGCGGTCTTCAGCCAACCAGGCCTCAAAGATACTGAGCATAAACCGGCCCCACTCCGGGCCACTGATGCTCAACGGCAGCAGCCGGCCCTGATCGTCGAACTCCACGCAGGGTACGAATTGGAGAAAGGTCAATCCTTGCCCTTTGAGGTATTCATAGACCTCAATCGGGCTTTGCACATTAGCCTGACTGACCAAAACCAGGGTATTAACCGGAATCCGGTGATCCTGCAGGATATGTATGCCTTTTTCAGCCAGATGATGCGAGGGCTTATCCCCTGGGGCTCTCCTGTACTGGTCGTGCATATGGGCCGGTCCGTCCAGGCTGCATCCGAGCAGAAATCGATAGGAGGCAAAAAGTGAGGCCAAGTTGGGGGTGATCAGGGTGGCGTTGGTCTGCACACTGTTGGCTATTCGCGACCCCGCTCGGCCGTATTTTTTTTGCAAGTCCACGACCCGCTGGAAAAAGTTGTGCCCCATGAGGGTGGGCTCACCGCCTTGCCAGATCATGGAGTAGGCCGGCTGTCTGGTGGCCATAAAGCTTTGGATGAGACGGTCCAGAACATGGTCCGGCATCCTGTGCCTGGTTGACTCTGGATACAGCTCTTTTTTGTGCAGGTAGAAGCAATAGTCGCACCGCAGATTACAATCGGCAGATGCCGGCTTGATGAGCAGTGAAAACGGAGAAGTCATAGCTATTAAAGCAGGCTTGACATGTTATCCCAGGCCGGAGGGACATGTTCCCCACGGCCCGGAGGATGTTTTATTTGGAATCGATCCTGGCTTTAGCTTCCACGTCATTTAAGTCCAAATGGTTGCGCATGTACTTGTTGGATGCGTCGTGGAAGGGCTGAAAGTCCCAGGGGGTGTGCTTTCCGGTCATATGGGCGGTAAATACCAGCCGCCTCCGGTCTTGACTGGCCAGGACAGCCTGGTGGACTTTTTCCGGATCTTGGTGGTCCAGGACAGCCTGGTGCAGTTTTTTTTCAGTTTGGGTGTAATCCGGATTGCCGGCCAAATTGGTCAGTTCCTCCGGGTCAGAGCGCAGATCATACAGCTGGGGGGGATCAGGCTGGCTGTAGATGTATTTATAATCTCCCTGGCGGACCATGAAGCAGGGGGCAATGGCCCCTTCTCCCAGAAATTCAGAAATAACCGTCCGGCTTTCCTCCCCGTCCCCATTCTCCAGCAGAGGCACCAGACTCTCTCCGTCCATGGTGGCTGCCGGTTCCATGAAATGCGGAGCATTGGTCATATCCAGCAAGGTGGGCAACAGATCAACCAGAGAAACCGGGGCATCCACGCGTTTGGAGGTGTACCGTTGGGGAGCGTGAATGAGCAGGGGAACCCGGGCTGAGCCTTCAAAAAGGGACATTTTGTACCACAGCCCTTTCTCTCCCAGCATATCCCCATGGTCGGCGGTGAACAGAATGATGGTATCCTCTTTCATCCCGGTATCATCCAGGGCCTTCAGCAGATTTCCGATCTTGTCGTCTATATAGCTGATCTGGCCATAGTAAGCCCGCCTGGCATTTTTGATGTCCTCAGGGGTGATCTTGGTTACGTCGGCCTGGTATGCAGCCCGAAGTCTTCGGCTGTGGGGGTCCAGGTCCTGATCCGGAAGAGCGCCCACTCGGGGAAGATTGATGGATTCATGGTCATAGCGGTCCCAATGCTCCTTGGGACAGTTGTAAGGATCATGGGGATCAGTGAAGGAGCAGACCAAACAGAACGGTCGGGAGTCATCACTTCTGGCTATATCATAGATCTTGCGCACAGCAAAGAACTCAGTTTCATCATCGAAATCGATCTGATTGGTCCGCTCGCAGGGACCGGCCTGAGTCACGCTGGACATATTATGGTACCACCAGTCAAAGCGGTGGTCTGGGTTTTTCCAGTCCGGAGTCCAGCCGTGGTCTGCCGGATAGACGTCTGTGGTCAAACGTTCTTCAAAGCCGTGCATCTGATCGGCGCCCACAAAATGCATCTTTCCGGACAGACAGGTCTGATACCCATTGGCCCGCAGATAATGGGCAAAGGTGGGAATATCACTCGGAAATTCAGCGCCATTGTCATAGGCTTCAATGCGCGATGTGTGCTGCCCAGCCATCATGGAAAAACGGGATGGGGCACACAAGGGGTTGTTGCAATAGGCGCTGTCAAAGACAACGCCGTCTTCGGCCAGGGAGTCCAGATTCGGGGCTTGGACAACCTGGTTTCCGTAGCAGGGCAACGCCTGGGCTGCGAGTTGGTCGGCCTGGATGATTAAGATATTCGGCCGCTTGGAATGCATACTACCTCCGATTGATGTTAGAGTTGAACTTGTATGTTCAGGGTTCTCACCTTCAGGTTTGCGGTTAACACTAGAGCGACAGTTCGGGCATGAGCAAACCTTGAAAGAGCCAGGCAGACGCCTGGCGGTCCCAGAATGGCCAAGGTGGCACCCGGCGGTCCGGGGGCAAAGGCTTGGGATCACAATCTGTGGCTGTAGTGTTAATGGTTACAGGAAAAAAACATAAGGTATGAGACACCTTGCAACACTCAGCATGCGTTTTTAGCTACCGTCAATTGATGAAAGATTCGATCTCGGATCTGGCCGCTTGAAGCTTTGCTGTAATCCGGTCGCCAAGGTTGGGGTTTTGCTCCAGCCTGGCCGGCATAACACCTACTCCAAGGGTCATGGCCGTCTGCCCTGCTTCGTATAAAGGAACGGCAAATCGGCGCATGCCGGGAAAGAACAGGCCTTGATCGTCCAAAAAATCATTTTTGCGCGCCTTATGCAGCACGTCCTTTACTGCCTGCAGGTCCAGCTTTGTCTCGTGCCGGGCAATCTCCTGCGCCAAGAAATCTTCATCATGAATTTGTTCTTTGGACATGAAAAAAACCGCGCCCAGGACAGAAATGTGGAGGGGCAGACTTTTCCCGGCCTGCCACAAGGCAGGAGAGTCGGGGTCTACAATGCTTTCCAGACAGAATAGACGCTGGTCTATGCAGGTGAAGAGATTGACCGAAGTGCTCAGGTCTTTATGCAGTTGCTCCATGCAGGAGCGGATAATTTGAATTGGAGTGTTCTTGGCCGCCATGCATCGGCCCCAGAAATACGTCTTTCTCCCTAGGGTATAACGGCCAGTTCCGGTTTTTTCCAAAATCTTTTCCTGGGTCAGCTCTTTCAAGATCTTGTTTACTGTCGATGGGCTGGGATAAGACAAGACTGCTGCCAGATCCGAAAACCGCAATCCGTCTTCACTTTTGCTCACCGCATCAATGACCTGTATGGCCCTGGAAAGTAAGGAGGTGCTCATAGTTTACTATTCATATATATAGTTTGATATTGATATAGATAGTAAAATAGCAGCTGATTCTTGATCTGTCAAATCCACTGTAAACTCTATGAACTTCTTGCTGCACTCCAGGCAGCCAACAGTCTTTTTTCTGTCCAATCGAAAGCCCCACCACAGCCTGGATTGGTCTTTATAAGCTTCTGACACTGTTGGGAGGCAGGGCTTTTTGGTTCTGCTTTCCATTTTCAACAATTTCAGTTGATTTGCTCTGTATCTGGATAATGCAAGTTGTGTTCATTCCCGCCTTTGGCGGGATCAGTGTTCAGCGTTCAGCATAAGAACTTGAGATACCTTGATATTCATTGATTTGCGTGCCTGATGCCTCAAAATGTCTCAAAATGTGTTTCCAAAGTATAATATCCGCCTGGATCAGGACTTCTAAAGCTGAACACTCGTATGAAACAAGACTCAAAGTGTTCAGGTGTCAGGTTTCAGGTGTCAGGAA
>CAZUER010000039.1:0-29146 GCA_964619345.1 uncultured Desulfohalobiaceae bacterium | reverse complement strand
TTCTGAGGCCAGGCGTTCCAGACAAAGTCCTATCTGGGCCCGGTCCAGGATTTCAATAGGTGTATACATGGTATTCTACCTCAACCCAAGCTAACAGCGAGAAAAAAATGTGATATGGCTGATTTGACCTGGAATTTGAACGTTATGACAGGTTCAGGCCCGAGGTCAAGTTTGACTCCCAGACCAGGTTCGATTTTCAGCTCACCGGCTCGGATCATAGTCCCATGTACCTGGAAGTCAAAAACTGTACCTGGGATTTGACAATGGGTCGGATAAGAATTATTCTTAAACAACACCAAATGAGGAGGATTCTATGCTGGACCTTACAGAAGGAGCAAAAGAGCTTCTAGATCAGCATTTTGCTCAAAAAACAGAAATTCCTTCCATCCGGGTCTATATGGCTCCCGGGTGAGGGGGACCATCCCTAGGACTTGCTCTGGATGAGCAAAAAGACACAGATGATGTATTCGAGGTCAAAGGGTATACCTTTGTCGTAGACAAGAGCCTGCTGCAGACGGCATCCCCCATCGTTGTCGATGGATCGCCCTACGGATTCCAGGTGAATTCCAATCTCTCCGCCCAGGGCGGTGGATGCTCTTCCTGCACCAGTTGTTGATAAATCATCTCCACAGACTCTGAAAAAAGCCGGATCATTCGGTCCGGCTTTTTTTATGCCCGCGGGATTTGAAAAACCTCACTGAGGATGCAATGGCGGAAATGATTATTACCTGTTCTGAATGGCTGCCGGATGCGGACTCCTTCATCAAAGATCAGCACCTGCAGACCTCAGACAGAGAATTGGTAAACAAGCTGCTTACTGAAGCCGAATCCTGTTCAGGACCCATCGGGGGCTACCTGGACGCTGCCCCGCTCGACTGCACATACGAAAGCGTCTGTCTCAACGGAGACCGTTTGCACAGCAAGCTTTTGTCTACTCATATCAAGAGCCAAGAAAAAGTCTTTCCGTATGTCACAACCTGTGGTCAAGAACTTGCGGCCTGGGTGGACTCCAAAACGGATGTGCTGGATAGCTACCTGGCCCACGCTGTAGCCGAGCAGGCCACGTATCTGGTGACTGAAAAGCTGCGCCTGGACATTGAAGCCCGCTATGGACTGAACAGCCTGTCCCGCATGCAGCCTGGCTCCCTCCCGGACTGGCCTGTAGAAGAGCAGGGAGCATTGTTTCGAGTTTTAGGGCAGCTTCCCCAAAAACTCCAGGTCAGCCTGACATCCAGCTTTCTTATGCTCCCCTCGATCTCCCTGTCCGGAGTCTTTTTTCAAGATCCGGAAGGATTTATCAGCTGCCAACTGTGCACCAGAAAATGCCCCAGACGCAAGGCCCCTTATGATCCGAAACGGTTGGCCGAGCTGGAAGGAAATTCATCAGTTTTGCCGGATTGATCGAACCTGAATCAAACTGGGACTTCTTACGAATAACAAATAACAGGCAGGTCAGCGGCAAGGCTGACTCCCGCTCACCCCTCACTGTCCACCGGCATTTCCCAACCCAAAGCCTGGGCCACCACCTCAATGGTATGCTTGACCTCCACATTCAGGCCGGCTCTGCTGATTCCGTTTTGAAGCTGAATCATGCAGGCCGGACAGCCGGTAGCGATTTGCCCCGCATTACTGACGCGGATGGCCTCCGTTTTATGTCCCAGAATGGCTTTGGACATCTCCCGGTGACTGAGCCCGTATGTCCCTCCCATACCACAACACTTGTCCGCATCCGGAAGAGGAACGTACTGATCCGGACAGAACGCAGCCAAAAGACTGCGCGGCTGATCTATGACTCCCTGCCCCCGCCTTAAGTGGCAGGGGTCATGGTAGGTGGTTGGAATGGTACACAGCTTTGTGGCCTTTGCCTTCAGGGCGGACAATCCTATACCATCCACAAGATACTCAGATATATCATAGGTTCTTCGGGCCAAGGCAGCGGCCAGTCTTCCCTCCTCTCCAGATGTGAACAGCTCCGGATAGATTCGCTTGAACATGTATCCGCCGGAGGAGCAAAGGACAATGACCGGAGCCTGGGGGAACCTGGAGGCCAGAGCCGTGAGATTTTGTCTGGCCAATTCTTGGACCGTTTCCTGGTCGCCGTGGCTCTCAGCCGGGGCCCCGCAGCACATTTGTCCGCAAGCTATATGCACACTGCGGTCAAAACGGTGCAAGGTCCATAAAGCGGACTCGGCTATGCGGGGATAGATATAGTTGGCGCTGCATCCGGTGAAAAGGACCACTGGTTCGGCTTCCTGGGTAACTGCAATATACTCCTGGTGCCGACGCCGAAAAGATTTCCGGGCCAGGCGGGGGACGACCTGGTCTTTCTCCACCCCGGGGAGGGGCCAGCGTCTGCGTAATCCGCTGGTTTTGGGTAATCGGTGGAAGAGGAGGGTCTGGACCACCGAACCGCCCTGAAATAAAAGATTCTGGGCCCAGCGTCCGGCCCGCAAGACCTTAAAGGCTACGCGTTTGGGCCAGGGCATCCCCCTCTCCCGGACCAGGGAGGACCTGGCTGCAGTTACAATCCTGTCCACCCGGACATTACTGCTGCAGACCTCCACGCAGGACAGACACAAAAGGCAGTTGTGCAGCACACTTTCGAATTCATCAGAGTAAGGAAGGCTGCCCTCGCTCACTGCCTGGGACAAGGCGATCTTCCCTCTGGCTACATATTTTTCCCGTTTTGTTTCCGAGTAAATGGGGCACACGCTTTGACAGGCCCCGCACTTCACACATTTTTTCAGCTCATCTCCCACCTGTTCCAGAAACAGGGCGGGCTTTTCTTCAGTCATCTCCGGCACCATACCTAAGGAAATATCTTTCCGGGATTGAGGATGTTGTTTGGATCCCAAGCCCTTTTGATGGCCTGCATGGCGGCAATAGCTTCCGGTTCAAGATTCTTATGGATATAATCCCGTTTGCTGGTCCCGATCCCATGCTCCCCGGAAATCCGGCCGCCCAACTCTATAGTTTTGTCAAAGATCTCGTCCACTGCTTGGTGGGCCACTTCCAGCTGTCCTTTGTGGGGCAAGACGTTGAGGTGAATATTGCCGTCCCCGGCATGTCCGAAGTTGACGATCTGGACATCATGCCTTGCACCTACGGACTCAATGAATTCGATTATCTCCGGGATCTTGGCCCTGGGAACCACAATGTCTTCATTGATCTTGGCCTCCGGCTTTAAATGGGCCAGGGATGCGGAAACCGATCGGCGCATTCTCCACAGCTTCTCTTGTTCCCGGGCAGTGGAAGCAACCTGGATTTCCAGGGCCTTATTGGCCGCACACACTTCGCGCACCTTAAGGATTTTGCCTTCCACTTCATCCTCGTCTCCATCCACCTCGATGAGCATGAAGGCCCCGGCCCCTGGAGCCAGTCCGATTTGCAGATACTGATCTACACACCATATGGCCTGACGATCCAAAAATTCCATAGTCGTGGGAATGATCTTGCGACGAATTATTTCCGAGACTGTTTTTCCGGCGTCCAGGATGGAAGGAAAGGTCGCGGTCAGGGTCTTTTTGGCCGCCGGCAGGGGCAACAGCTTCAAAATGGCCTTGGTCACCACTCCCAACGTTCCTTCCGAGCCGACTACAAGCTGGGTCAGGTTGTAGCCAACAACATCTTTGACGCATTTGGAGCCGGTGTGGATGATATCGCCGTTGGGCAAGACCACCTCCAAACCCAAGACATACTCTTTGGTCGTTCCGTATTTGACCGCCCGCATCCCTCCGGAATTTTCAGCAATATTGCCGCCGATGGTCGAAAAATTCATGCTGGCCGGATCCGGTGGATAAAAAAGCCCTTGCGACTCTACAGCCTTATGTACCTGGGTGGTGACCACGCCGGGTTCGACCACAGCCACCAGGTTCTCAGTATCGATCTCCAGGATCCGATCAAATTGGGTGAGGACCAAAACAATTCCGCCAGACTCCGGCAGGCTGCCCCCGGTCATTCCACTCCCCGCCCCCCGGGGAATAACGTTGACTCTATGCTCATTGGCCAGACGCATGACCTGGGCTATTTGAGAAACCGTACAAGGAAAAACGACCACATCGGGCAGAAAACGCTTCCCCGTGGCGTCGTAAGCGTAACAGATGAGATCTTCTCGATCTGTAAGGACTGCATCTTGTCCCAGGTACTTGACAAGTTGGGTAGTAAGCATTCAGATCCTCATTGTTCTGACATGTTCGCAGCTTAACCTATGGCAAACTTTTCCTATTGTCTGACAAGCAGTGTGTATGAAATCAATCTTGACACATTTCTTAACCTATGGCAAGAATACATCATTATGGGACAAAATGGATTGCTGAATTCCAACAAACTGACCCGGCCGGAACATCTTTCCGATCAAGTAGCTTCTTTTATATTGGAGGCCATTGATCAAAGACAATATGAACCTGGAGACCGGCTGCCTTCCGAAACCACTCTGGCCAAGACTTTTGGAGTCAGCCGTACCGTCATCCGAGAAGCCCTGGCCCGGCTGAAGTACGACGGCATCCTGGAGTCCAGGCAGGGCCAGGGGGTTCGGGTCAATGATGCGGCCGGCCGCCGGGCCTTCCGCCTGGACGACCTCCGGGAGGCCACCTCCAATGAGGCCAACCACCTCTTTGAGCTCAGGGCCATCCTGGAATGCGATGCCGCTTGGCTGGCCGCTCAACGCAAGGATGGGGCTATCATTCAAAAAATGCAAACCTGCCTGGACCAGTTGGATCAAACAATCGAGCAAGACCGGGACGGAACCGAGCCGGATTTCGACTTTCACCACCTGGTGGTCACAGCCAGTCAAAATCCCTATTTGATAGAACTCATGGATTTTTTACATGTCCGTATCAAGAACATCATCCGCCGGGCCCGGGATGTGTCCAGTCTGCATCCAGGACTTCCAGAGGTTGTCCAGGTCGAGCATGTGGCCATCTTCCGGGCCATTCAGAACGGTCAGAAGAAACAAGCCCGCGAAGCTATGCTCGACCATATTATCCAAACCAGCAAACGTTTAGGGCTCCGTATCCTTATGCCTTTTCCACAATAGGGGCGGCCTGCAGGCCGCCCCTATTGTGGGTTCCGCTTCCCCTGGCCTTCCAAGTCCTGGAGGTATGGGGAGTTTGCTCAAGCTTTCAACACATACGTATTCCCTGACAAAATGATATCCACATCCCCTTTTCCCAGCCTGGCCTGGGTCGAACAACGCTTTGATCCGACCCGCATAACCGATATTGAAGAAGAGGTAGCCACTCAGCTGGACGCCCTGTCCTTATCTGATCGCATCCAGCCCGGACAAAGCGTGGCCGTCACCGCCGGGAGCCGGGGCATCGACCGCCTGGACCGGATATTGGACGCTTTATGCCGCAAACTGACCTCCCTGGGACTCAAACCCTTTATCGTTCCGGCCATGGGCAGCCATGGCGGGGCCACCGCCCAGGGGCAAATGCAGGTCCTGGAATCATACGGGATAACTGAACAGGCCCTCGGCGTCCCCATACGAAGCAGCATGGACACCGACTGTCTGGGCTCTACAGACTTGGGTACTCCGGTGTACATGGATCGACTGGCACACCAGGCCGATCACATCCTGGTGGTCAACCGAATCAAGGCCCACACCAAATTCAAGGGGAAAATAGAAAGCGGATTGATGAAGATGATGGCCATTGGTCTGGGCAAACACACCGGGGCCAGCTGCCTGCACGGCCTGGCCCCTGCCCACTCCATGGGCCGGATCATTGAGCACTCGGCCAGATATATCCTGGACCAGGCCCGGATCCTTATGGGCCTGGGGGTCGTGGAAAACGCCTTTGGTCAATGCGCACAGATACAGGCCATGCTCCCAGAGGATGTGGAAGAAAAGGAAAAAGAGCTCTTGATTCGGGCCAAAGAGCTCTCAGCCAAGATCCCTTTTTCTGAGCTGGACCTGCTTATCGTGGATCGGATAGGCAAGGATATCAGCGGCACAGGCATGGACACCAATGTTACCGGACGCAACCGGGACATCCTGGGAGATTTCAGCACCACGCCCCGGGTGCACAGGATTCTGATCCGGGACCTGACTCCGGCCACCCATGGAAACGCCCTGGGTCTCGGACTGGCCGATTTTTGCACCTCCCGTGCAGTCCAGGCCATGGACAAAAAGAAGACCTACACCAACGCCATGACCGCAGTCAGTCCGGAAAAAGCAGCCGTTCCCATGCACTTTGATACCGACAGAGAGACAGTCCGGGCCGCCCTAGACTCCCTTGGGCACTGGGACCAGGAGAACGTTCGAGTGGTCCGCATTCAAGACACCCTGCACCTGACCCGCATTCAGGTCTCTACAGCTCTCCTGGCCGATCTGCCGGCACACTGCTCAGTGTTGAGCCAAGCCCAGGAAATGTGTTTTGATGAACACGGGAATTTGACAGAGAAGCAACCTGGTGGAAAGTGGGAATGACCAGATATGATCATATTTCGCACCCCAACCTTTTGGCTCATATTGCCAGGGTAGGCCGGGTATTCTACCGGAGAGAAGCGGGTGGAACTGCAAGGGATGGCTAAGCCGGCATCATTTGTTTCAGCCTGGTCAAGTGCTTTCGCTCTTCCTCAATACATCGGTCGATATATTGCTTCTCCCCTTCCGGCACAAAGTCCTTCATTTCTTTAAAGAACAACAAAGAGTCCCGCTCAAAGTTCATGGCCAGCTTCAAGGCCTCCTGCTCGTTTTGGACCTGGTCCAACAGAAACTCTCCCCAACCGCAGGAAAAGAGCATGTGGGAGCTTATTAAGGCATCAAAGTAGGCATCGTATTCCTCCTGATCCGAATAGGCCGGAATGTCTACCGGCTCTAAACGATCCAGAATGGATTGAAAGAGCTTTTGATGTTCGACCTCCTCCCGGGCCAGATCCAAAAAAAGCTCCTTGATCGTATCATTCTGCATCCGTCCGGCCAGGCACTCATAGAATTCCTTACCCTTCTTCTCGGCTTCCACAGCAGCCCGGACTATATCGTTGGCCTTGAAAATACCGGCCATAGTTTCTCCCCTTACTTGAGTGTTTAGTGTTCGGTGTTCAGCTTTGCCTCTGGCGGCGGCCGCCAGTTTGATCCGGGATGAAACCTGTGTTGTGGTGATGTCAGAATTCCCAAAAGGGCGACTGCCAGTCGCCCCTACGAATTGTTCGATAACCACTATATAAAAATGTTGAGTATTGCCTCGAGAGGCAATACTCAACATTTTTAGAGTTCTGAAGGCAAGGCTTTCAGCTGGGCATAGGTAAAAACCGGCCCATCCACGCACACATAATGGGTACCGATATTGCACCGCCCGCACAGGCCCACTCCACACTTCATCCGCTTTTCCAGGGTGGTAATGATTTGTTCGTCTTCGAATCCCAAATCTTTGAGCCCCTTGAGCACAAACTTGATCATTATCGGCGGTCCACAGGTGATGGCCACCTTGTTCTGGGGATTGGGGGCTTCTTCGGTCAACACCGTGGGCACAAAACCCACCCGGCCCTCCCAGTCAGGAAACTCCCGGTCTACAGTGAGAACCAGATTGGCCCCCTGCGACTGCCACATATCGAACTCATAGGTATAGCAAAGATCCTGGGGAGACCTGGCTCCGTAAATCACGGTGATATCCCCGTATTCATCCTGCCTGTCCAGGACAGTCAGAAGCAGGGTGCGTAACGGAGCCATACCAATCCCTCCGCCGACAATAAGGATGTCTTTGCCTTTCATGTCCTCTACAGGAAAGGAATTCCCCAATGGAGCCCTGACGCCGATCTGATCCCCTTCCTGCAGGGAATGCAACCTGGTGGTCACCTCCCCCACCTGCATGACACTGAACTGCAGGTGCTCCTTGCGGGTAGGCGGGGAGTTGATAACAAAAGTGGATTCCCCGACTCCAAAGGCCGAGAGCTGCCCTACTTGCCCCGGGGCAAAATCAAACTCCTGCATCCTGGTTTCGTCATTGAGTACCACCCGGAATGTCTTGATATTGGGAGTCTCTTGGATAATCTCCTTGATGGTTGCAATATCAGGCAGATACGGATTGTTCATCAGCGGTCTCCTTGGCGCGCAGGATAATTTCCCGGATATCCACTGCCACCGGGCAATGCTGGATGCATCGACCGCATCCGCAGCAGGCGAAAAGGCCCTGATGCAGCTCCGGATAATAGCTAAACTTGTGTCCCACCCTGTTCCGGAGGCGGTGGGCTTTGGTCATTCGGGGATTGTGCCCGCTGCCTTCCAGGGTAAAGAGATAGGACATGCAATTGTCCCAGGTTCGGACCCGTTTTCCGGTCATTCCGTAGGCTTCGTCGGTAATGTTGAAACAGTAGCAGGTGGGGCACAAATAGGTGCAGGCCCCACAACTGATGCACTTAGCCGAGACTTGATTCCAGAAATCCAGGTCATCGAAGATCTGCAACAGGCTGGCCGGGACCTGAGAAATGTCCGGGGCCTCTCCCAACTCTTCCCGGACCTGGGCTTGTGTGCTTTGGGCCTCTTCTTCCTGTTGAACCGAAGGTTCCTGACCTTCCGCCCGCTTCAGGAGCTTTTGGCCTGCATCGCTTATGGCCTCGGCCAGATACCCTCCCTCCACCGGGTGCAGAACGATGTCCGAACCCTCGCTGTCTGCCGGGTGGCTGCCCACCCAATGGCAAAAACAGCTGTTTTCAGCCTTGGCACAGGCCAGGGTAATAAAGACCGTATTTTCCCGCCTGGCTTTATAATACGGATCAGTTATTTTTTCACTGTCAAAGACCCGATCGTAGATTACAAAACCTCTGGCCCCGCAAGGGCGGGAACCGAAAACCACCACCCTATCTTCGGGCAGGGTTTCCTTGAGCTCAATTGCCTGACTTTCCGGATGCTCCGGGTCTTTTTTGTATCTGTACTTGAGCAGGGTCTCAGTCTGTGGAAAAACGGCTTTTTTGGGCGGAGCTGTGACCTTGGGCTCTACAACTATCTCCTGCTGAGGATCAAAAGGGACAAACTGAACAGCCCCATCCACTCTGCTGGGGACCAGAACCCGGGCTTCCTCGCTTATCTTCTGCAGCCACTTGGCGATGCTTTCCTCTTTCAGATAGGTCTTTGCCGCCATTACCATCCCCTCTCGTTGATATTGGCCTCTTCCACCTTGAAGGTGAGCAAGGGTGGGACGGCCTCCGGGTCCACCCCGGCTTCATAATCAAATAGTTCCTTGACCCCTCGGTTCAGTTTCTGTCGAATGCTTAATATGGGGATATCCATGGGACAGGCCCGTTCGCATTCCCCGCACTCAGTGCAGCGCCCGGCCAGGTGCATGGCATGGATGAGCTGGAACATCCACTTCTGCTCCACGTACGTTTCCTGGCTCAGCCAGTGTGGATCGCGGGTATCGGCAATGCAGTGATCCCGGCACACACACATGGGGCAGGCATTACGACAGGCATAACAACGAATGCAACGGTCCAAGTGGTGCTGCCAGTATGCAAAACGTTCCTCCAGGCTCATGGATTCCAGGCTCTGCAAGTTCGTTGACTCCTCCTGGCCGCATTCCGGAGCGTCCTCCGGCCGACCAAAGCGGTGATCGCAGAGGATAGGAACCGGATAATGGTTGGTTTGGCACTTGGGCAGGAGCACATCTTTGAGGGGAAAAGTAAAGACCTGGTTGGGAGTCTTAACGGCTATTTGTCCGTCATGAAAGGACACATCGCTGACTCGCCCCAGAGAGCCAATCTCCGCCTTTATTTTGGCCATGTCCACGGCTCCCTTACAGGTCAGCCCAAAAACGACCAAATTCTCGCGCTTGATGAGCTTTTCCTGCAACAGCTCCACAACAGATCGGCTGTCACAGCCTTTGACCAATACCCCAACCTTTTTATCCTTCATGGCCGGAAGATACGTAGCCAGGTTATGGACACACAAAGGACTCCAAATCAGTTGGTCCACATCCTCTTCCGAGTACATAAAATGCGGGGTGGCATGCAAAGGATCAAACCCTTGCTTCCACCCGATCACGCAATCCAGGTTAGGCAGCTCTTCCTTAATCTTGGCTTTTACTTCTTCTAGCACACTCACAACTTCTGCCTCCTATCAATATTTCAGCGCGGTCAAAGACCGCGCTGAAATATTGATATTGTCTGCTGACGTTTATCGTCCAGCGTCAACTCGTATGAAATGAGAATTAACTCAACGCCGGTCGCCGGCTTGGCGGTCCGGGATCGCCAGGCGTGTGCCTGGCTCTTTCAAGGTTTGCTCATGCCCGAACTGTAGTGCTACCCACTGGCCAGTTTCATCCTCGATCAAACTAGGCGTCGGCGGCCTGCGTCTGGGCTGACCTCTGATCTCTGATTTCTGACCTCTGTCTTCCACCCACTTTCGGAGCCGGCCCCAGTTCATGAATCTGTTCCGTGAACTTGCTGACCACAGTCTGCCACCGCTGACCTTCCGAGGCCGAAACCCAGGTGTATTCAAACCTGCGTTGATCGAAGCCGAGCAAGGGAAGGAGCCTTTTGGCCAGCTCCAGCCTGCGTCGGGCATAAAAATTGCCCTCTGCATAATGGCAATCCCGGGGATGGCAACCAGAAACCAAAACCCCATCCGCTCCGGAAAAAAGGGATTTGAACATAAACAAAGGATCCATGCGTCCAGTGCACGGAAGCCGGACGATACGCAGGTCAGTGGGCTGAGTCAGTCTGCCCACCCCGGCTGTATCCGCTCCCCCGTACGAGCACCAATTGCACAAAAAACCGATTATTCGAAGCTCTCTTCCATCATGGGCTGACATAGAGCGCCTACCTCCGCAAGGATCTGATTGTCTGTAAAGTGCTGCAATTGAATGGCTTTTTGGGGGCACGTCACGGAACACAGCCCACAGCCCTGGCAGATGGTCTCAATGACCTCAGCCTTGGGATTGCCGCCTCTGTCTTCAATTTCCTGAATGGCCCCAAAAGGACAAGTGGATATGCACTTGCCGCAGCCCACGCACCGGGCCTGGTCCACCTGAGCCACCTGGGGATCCGATTCCAATTGATCCCGGGAAAAGAGGGCCAAAATCTTGGCGGCCGCAGCCGACCCCTGGCCCACCGAGGCCGGAATATCTTTTGGGCCCTGACAGCACCCGG
The DNA here is from genome assembly GCA_964619345.1 of uncultured Desulfohalobiaceae bacterium. GTDB lineage: Bacteria > Desulfobacterota > Desulfovibrionia > Desulfovibrionales > Desulfothermaceae > Desulfovermiculus. Next base: position 18,064 of record CAZUER010000039.1, on the reverse strand, counting down.
CCAGATAGATCCCGGCTGTATTGGTCTCCACCGGCTTGAGCTTGGGATGGCTCTCCATGTAGAAGCCGTAAGCGTCATAGGAAATACGCAGGGTCTCAGCTAAATGTCCGGCCCCCTGGGAGCATTCCGCCCCCACGGCCAAAACCACCAGATCGGCCTCCACCTCCACCTGGGTACCCAGCAGAGTGTCCACTCCCCGCACCATGAGGGAATCTCCATGCGGATAGACCTGGGCTACCCGCCCTCGGATATACCTGGCATCGTACTCCTCCATGGCCCGGCGGGTGAACTCGTCGTACTGTTTGCCCGGGGCCCGGATGTCCATGTAAAAGACGTAGGATTGGGATTCTGGCAGGTGGTCCTTGGTCAGGATGGTCTGCTTGGCCGTGTACATGCAGCAAAATCCTGAACAATACGGCCTGTCCACGGACTTGTCCCTGGACCCTACACATTGAACAAAGACCACGTTTCTGGGTTCCTTGCCGTCGGAGGGCCTTTGAATGTGCCCGCCGGTGGGTCCGGAAGCATTGAGCAGACGTTCATACTGCATGGAAGTGATCACGTCCTTGTACCGGCCGCCACCGTATTCACCGTACTTGGAATGGTCAAAGAGATCGTATCCGGTGGCCACGACGATGGCCCCCACCTTCTCGGTGACGAACTCATCCTGCATGTGGTAGTTGATGGCCTGGGTGGGACATATTTTCTCGCATACCCCGCATTTGCCTTTGGTAAACTGCCGGCAGTAGGCAGCATTGATGGCCGCCCGCTTGGGAATGGCCTGTGGAAAGGGAATGTTGATGGCCGTGGTTGGTGCGATGCCCTCGTTAAAAGGATCATAGGACTTCTTACTTGGGCATTTCTCCATGCACAATCCGCACCCGGTGCATTTGTCCCAATCCACATACGTGGCCTTTCTGCGCACCGAAACCTCGAAGTTGCCCACATATCCCCCTACTTCATCCACCTCGGAATAAGCGTACAGGGTGATATTCGGGTGCATGGACACATCCACCATCTTGGGCCCCAAAATGCAAGAGGAGCAGTCCACAGTGGGAAAGGTCTTGTCCAGTTTGGCCATCTTGCCCCCGATGCTGGTGGTCTTTTCCACCAACACCACCTCCAATCCGCCTTCGGCACAGTCCAGGGCAGCCTGAATTCCGGCCACTCCTCCCCCGATGATCATGACCCGTTTGTTGATGTCAAAGGTCTTGGAGTACAAAGGCCGATCCTGGCGCAACTTTTCCACGGCCATATGGACCAGATCGACCGCTTTGGCCGTATTGGCCTCCTTGTCTTTGCTCACCCAGGACACATGCTCCCGGATGTTGGCCATTTCGAACTTGTACCGGTTCAGCCTGGCCCGTTCCACGGCCCGCTGAAAGGTGGGCTCATGCATGCGGGGGGTGCAAGAGGCCACCACCACCCCGTCCAAGTTGTACTCTTGAATGGCTTGGGTAATGCCTTCCTGCCCTGGCTCGGAGCAGGCATACAGGGTGTCCGTGGCATAGACCACATCCGGAAACTCCTGAGCTTCTTTTGCCACCTGGGCTACGTCCACGGTTCCGGCGATATTGCTACCGCAATGACAGATAAACACACCGAGTCGCATTGGGTCTTACTCCTTTCAGATGTGCGACAAACACATCTGAAACTATGCTTATTGTTGGTCTGCTGAGCCTCTCACCCGGCAGCTTCCTGGGGCTCCTCAATTTTGTCCAAAACCATTCTGGGGTTGACCACCAGTTTTTTGAGCAGCATCTCTTCCCGGCTCTTGCCCATGGCCAGTCCCATGAGCTGGGTATAATAAAATACCGGGAGCTGGAAAGTTTCTTGAAGAGCAGCATTGATCTGAGCCTGGCGGAGGTCAAGATTCATCTGGCACAGGGGGCAGGCGGTGACAATGGCGTTTGCTCCCAAATCCCGCGCCAATCGAAGGAGCTTCCCGGACAGGTTGACCACGATATCCTTGCGGGCAACTCCATAGGATCCCCCACAACATTCGACTTTTAAGGGAAAGTCCAAAACCGTAGCCCCCAAAGCGGTCAGGATTCGGTCCATGGCCACAGGGTTTTCCGGATCATCAAAATCCATAATCTCCGGAGGCCGGTTCATAATGCATCCGTAATAGGGGACCACTTTCAAACCCTTTAAGGGCTTGTGCACCGCCTCTTGTATCTCCTGCACCCCAATGTCCTCCACCAGAATCTGGAGTACGGATTTGGTTTGCAATGCATTGGCGCAAGGGGCCTCCAGGAGGGAGTTGACTTCCTGGCGGAAGGACTCCTTCTCCATCTTGTGTCCAGCTACCTTCAAATTGGTCAGGCAACTAGGGCAGGGGGTAATCACCGCATCCGCTTGCATGGACTCGGCCAGGGCCAAATTGCGGGCGGAAAGGGCGGCGGAGAGGACATGGTCCACGGTATGGGCTGGAGTCGACCCGCAGCAGCTCCAGTCCGGAATGTCTTGTAAGGTAACCCCCAGAGAATTACACACAGTCCGGGTGGATTCATCGTAATCCTTGGAAGTACTTAAGCCTGAACACCCGGGATAATAGGCGTAGGTCCTATTTGAACTCATCTTTTTTCATCTCCCAGGAATCGGTTGATGATCTTGGCTACGTGTTCCTTGCCCTGAATATTGTGGGGCCTGGTGGCAATTTTGCCCTTGGCCAGGACTTTGGGGCCGAGTTCGGCATCGGTCCAAAACCTGCCGGACCGGGCCACATACCGTATCAAGGTCCCCAGTTCGAAAACGCGTCCATGCTTTTGGACCGAGTGCAAAAAGCCGTCGTTGAATTGTTTGACCCGTTTCTCGGTCACATACCCTTCACGCCTGGCCATGTGCCGCAATACGTCCATAATCCTGGCCACATCGATATTGTTCGGACACCTGGTGGTGCAGGATTCGCACGTAGCACAAAGCCATAGGGAATGAGAACTCAGAATGGCTTGTTTCTGCCCGGCCTGTAACAGGCGCATAATCTTATGGACCGGAATATCGTAGACAAAGGTGTATGGACACCCGGCAGTACAGTTTCCACACTGATAACACAGGGCGGCATCTTGCTCACTGTCCCGGGCTATCTGCTTGATAAAATCATGATCGATACTGGAATCCAGGCGTACACATTCCATATTCACCACGCTTTTGCTTGATGTTGGCCACAATGACTGCTGCCTCTGCGGCTGTGAAAGCTTCGTCAGCAATAATGGCTCCCTATTTCAGTGTCAAGCATTGACTTCCGGGGTTCCGGAGGTTAATAATCAAAACCTGAACACATGCCAATTTACACCCGGGCAAATTGAACACTCATCCCCATCTCCGGCAGGGGAACAAAAGACGGAAGTGAAAAACTGGTTTGGCCCTGACCAGAGGTCAGAGATCAGAGATCAGAAGTCAGTAAAAACAAAGAGTTACAACTTCATATTTTATCGCAAATATACAAAAATTTCTCTTGCAGTAACGCCGAAAAAGAGGAAAGTTGGCTGCATCGGTTGAGGCACATAAATTGCTTACCGAACCTTAAAAAAGCTATACGAAGCACAAATCGCAGGCATCAAGGAGAGGATATGGAAATCTTACACCCCGCCCAAAGGAAAAGCCCGGGTATACTTTTCTTGTTGATGAGCATCGGCTTATTCCTGATGTGCAGTTCAAACTTGGAGGCGGCTACTGAAGATCAAACTTCACCTGATGCCGATTACGGCGCTGCGGAGGCCAGAAAGGTGGCTGAATTGCCCAAGCATTGGATCACCGCCGATCATTCCGAGTTCGAGGCCCTGCAGCAAGATTTCACTTCCGGGCCGGAGGTGACCGAAGCTTGTCTCTCCTGCCACAATGAAGCAGCTGAACAGATTCATGAAACCATCCATTGGACCTGGATCTGCCCGGCGGATCCCAATGAAGTCATGGGCAAAAACGGTCTGACCATGAACAACTTCTGAATGTTCATCCAAAGCAACGAGGCTCGTTGCACATCTTGTCACGCTGGATACGGCTGGAAAGATAAGTCTTTTGATTTTTCCTCAGAAAAAAACGTCGATTGTCTAGTCTGCCATGAGCAGACCGGAACCTACAAAAAATTTCCCACCGGAGCCGGACATCCGGTTAGTGAACCCAAGAAGTTTGGGGGCACGATGTTTTATCCCCCGGAATGGAACAAGGTAGCCCAGTCGGTTGGTCCCCCGGGCCGGGCCAATTGCGGGGCCTGCCATTTCTACGGCGGGGGGGGAGACGGTGTAAAGCATGGGGACCTGGACTCATCGCTGCTTAAGCCCAATCGGGAACTGGATGTGCACATGTCCCCCGAAGGCGGTGATTTCACTTGTGTTCGCTGCCATACCACCGTGGCCCACAAAATTGCCGGACGCTGCTACAAGATTCCGGCTTTTGAAGAGAGAAAAAGTCTGATCGATGACGATCAGGTCCACCGTATCTCCTGTGTTTCCTGTCATACCGAAACTCCCCATCACAAGGGGCATAAGGCTAACGACCACACCGACAAAGTGGCCTGCCAAACCTGCCATATCCCCTCGTATGCCCGGGAAAACCCGACCAAGATGTGGTGGGATTGGACCACTGCCGGAAAGTTAACAGAGGAAGGCAAACCGGTGGTGGAAAAGGGACCCTACAACAAGGCCGTATATCATGGCAAAAAGGGCTCTTTCCGCTGGGCCAAAGATGTCCCCCCGGACTATGCCTGGTTCAACGGGCGAATGGAGTATCACTTAATAACAGATACCTTCGACCCGGAAAAAGCCCCCTTGGAAGTCAACCATCCCATGGGCAGCCGGAAGGATAAACAATCATTGATCTATCCCTTCAAAATCCACAAAGGCAAGCAGCCCTATGACACCGAAAAAAAGACCTTGGTCAACATTCATCTTTTCGGATCCAAGGAATCAGGAGCCTTCTGGAAAAACTACGACTGGCCCCTGGCCATAGAGGCCGGGATGGATTATATGGGGCTGGAGTTCAGCGGAGAGTTCGAGTTTGTGGAAACAGAATATTATTTTCCTATCACCCACATGGTAGCCCCAGAAGAGGACTCTCTGGCTTGCCAGGCCTGTCATAATCCAAACGGTCGCTTGAGCGCTTTGAGCGGCTTTTACATGCCCGGACGGGATAAGAGCGCTTTCTTGGATATTGTCGGCTGGCTGGTGGTTGTCGGATCGATCCTGGGTGTGGCCATCCATGCTGTGATGCGCATGATCAGCGCCAGGATGCGTCAATAAGTAAGGATTCTACTTAATGAGGAGGCTCTCATGAACTCAGGCCGCAAGATATATCTCTATTCCCGTTTCGAACGTTTCTGGCACTGGGCCCAGACCTTACTTATCATAGCCCTGCTTTTAACCGGATTTGAGATTCACGCTACATACAGCCTCATGGGATTTGAAACTGCCTTTACCGTGCACAATTTTTGCGCTTGGTCCTGGCTGGTGCTGTATATCTTTATCGTGTTTTGGATGCTGACCACATCGGAATGGAAGCAGTACATCCCCACATTCAAAAAGCTGTTCCAAGTCATGTGGTATTACGCAGTAGGCATATTTCAGGGCAAGCCGCATCCTGTGCCCAAGACCAAAGGGGCCAAGCACAACCCCTTGCAGCGCTTAACATATCTGGGCATTGTGATGGTACTGGTCCCTTTTCAAATCATTACCGGCTTCCTATACTACTACTACAACCTCTGGCCGGACCTGGGTCTGGATTGGCAGTTATCCACAGTGGCCTATCTGCATACCGCCGGGGCCTTTGCCTTTTTAGCCTTTCTCATTGTCCATATTTATATGACCACCACCGGACACAGTCCATTCGCCCATATCAAGGCCATGTTCACCGGAATGGAAGAGGTTTTGGACACTGAAACAGTCCAGGATTGGGAAGTGAAGCAGCACTGATCACCAAAGGCCCCAAAACTCTCGGGCATTGTCCAGGAGGATCTTCTGCCTTGTGTCCCGGTCCAGATGCAGCCCGTTTTGAATTGCTTGCAGAAAGGGCCGGGACATCTCTTTGGCCCCGTCGCTGTTCACAATAAGCCTCTCCGGCAACCGTGGTTCCTGGTTCAACACAGTGTATAACTCTTTGTGGTCACATTTGCCCGGTTGCAGGGTCATGCCCAGCATATATCCCTCTTCCCAGACCCAGGACCAGGTTTGGGGAGTTACGTGATCAATGAGTATTGACCTTTGCAGTCCGGGATACTCTCGGACAAGATCCAAGATCATCCAGGTTATGGCATTTTTGTTCTTTCTCGGGGTATGCACACCGATCTTCTTATCCCGGGGCAGATGGTCTCCAGCCAAGTTCAGTTGCCAGAAGAGTACTTTCTTTTCCCGCTCATCTCCCGTCTCGAGACCCAACTCACCAAGTCCCCGGCATAAGGGTTGATCTAAGTGCCACTGCAGCTCTTTTTCCAACTGTAAGGGCAAGAGGTCTTCCCGGTCCAAATCTTGCGGAATACAGCGGGGATGTATGCCGACCAGATAGTAAAATGGCAGCCCCCGAGCATTGAATTCCCTGCACATGTGGCCCAGGTGCCTCCAATAGGCAGGATAATCCTGCCAGGAAAAAATGTCTTGGGCATAGGACCAGGAGATGCCGCCCAGTTCGAGTTTGCGATAGACAGTCTCAAACTCCGCATCCTGGGCCATGAGAATGTCTGCATGGCAGTGGGCATCACAGGCAGATACGTTCATAGCTCCTCTCCCTCTCTATATGCAGGCTGTTGGGTACCCTTTACCGCCAGATAAAGTACAATTCCTGTCCCGGCCAATATCAAAAAACCTGCACCGCAATAAAAGGGTGCCGCCAGACTGTAATGTTCGGCTACCCAGCCCATGCTCAATGAGCTGAGGAAGATAGCAACTGAAATAGTAAAAAAGCGCATTCCCATGGCCAATCCAGACGAGCTGATATCTGAGATCATGACCATGGACAGGGGCTGGGAAAAGCCAAAGCCTATGCCGTAAACCGTTAAGAAGACGGCCAGCATGCCCATTGAGTCCAAGAAAGGCAAAGCCCCGGACCCAACGATCACACAAGCCAAGGTGAATGTCAGCACGTTCAGCCGAGTTGTTCGGCCCAAGACCCGGCCGACCACAACTCTGACCAAGGTCATAGCCAGGGCGAAACAGGACAGAAGCAACCCGATCTGCCCTTCAGAAATTCCTTTTTCTTGCAGCAAGAGGGGCATAAAGGAACCGCGGAGGCTGACCACGACCATAACACTAAAGGTAAAGGCCAAGACAGTCAGTATCTGGACATTAGCGGCCAGGCTTCGAATGTGGGCCAAAGGGGAGCTGTGCTGGGAATTTGCTTCCTGTCTCCGATATCCAACTCCAGGCACAGCCACCACGACTGCCCCCAGCCCGGCTAAGCCCGTGGCAACCAAGAACACGCACATATACCCGGCCCAGGAGAGCAAAAACCCGCCCAAAGCCGGCCCCAGGGTCTGGCCAACAGCCGCAGCCAAGGTTATCAGACCAAATCCCCTTTCTCTGCGGCGGTTTTGGGCCTGTGATCCAACATAGGTCTGGGTGGCCACGATGAGAAGCAAAAATCCCAGCCCCCCGGCCAGTTGGGCCATAATCAAGATCCATAATGAATTGGCAACCAGCAGGAGAAGGCTGTAGACCAGATTACATCCCGCACCGCAAGCCAGCATGAACTTGAGGCCGAAACGCTCCATCAGACTGCCTAAAGGGATGGCCAGTAATATGGACAAAAGGTGGAAACAAGCCACCACCAAACCGATACGTGATTCCATGGCCCCCAGGGCTTGGGCATACAAAGGAATAAGAGGAAAGACCATTCCATGCCGCAAAAAATGGATCAAAAAGCCGGCTGCCAAAAGATGCATATTTTGTGCTCCCTAAAATAATGGGCTGATCATGGATGAGGTGCGACGGAAAAGCAACTTAAAAAATCAGCTCCTGTTTGCCATTTTGCCTGCACTGATTATACTTGTGCACATGAACTTGAATGTTTACGAACTTTGATCTGAAGGAATTGCGTGTGTATTGATAGGTGCGGTTGGAATACATAAGCACGGAAGGAGTTCTCCATGAGCACATTGCACCCTGAAAAGATCCAGGTCGGACCATGCACCATCAATGTGCAAAAAAAGCTTGATCTTCCCAAGAAGCCGGTCATCCTTTTGCATGGTGCCAGCTTCTCGGCTCAGACCTGGAATGAGCTAGGCACCTTGGACCAGCTGATCCAGGCCGGATATCCGGTCCTGGCTGCAGACATGCCTGGATTTGGCGAGTCACCGGCCTGCGATGCGCCCAAAGCGGATATCCTGCGCACCCTGATCACGGACTTGAACCTGGAACAACCTGTGCTGGTCGGGCCATCCCGGGGAGGTCGATACTGTCTGGAATGTATCTTTTCCAGCCCCGAACTGGTGGGTGGCTTGGTCTTGGTTGGTGCTGTTGGTATAGAACAGAACAAGGAACGCTTAAAGGATATTGAGGTTCCCTGCTGCCTTATCTGGGGCGGAGAAGACAGTATTTCCCCGCCCTATTATGCGGAGTTGTTGCACAAAGAAATACCCTCTTCAACTCTCCACATTATTGCCGGGACCGACCATCCCTGCTACCTGGATCAACCGCAGACCTGGCACCGGGAGTTGCTCCAATTTTTGAACCACCATTTTGCGTCGGCCCAACCATGATGCGGGTGCATAACAGTTTTTGCACTCGCCCTAGGTCAGAAGTCAGAGATCAGTAAATACATGTGGTTATAATTTCACATTGTATCGCACATAACCGTGAAGAGACTTTTTGCAGTGGCATCAACCATGGTCAATACATCAGTTTGTAGTGCTTCGGATCACATCAGATATTTCTTCGAATCCGGCCTTCGTTTTTCCTGTCAGCAGTGCGGGCAGTGCTGTACAGGAGAGCCGGGGACTATCTATGTATCATCCTGGGAGATAGAAAAAATTGCCTTGTTTCGGGGTGTATCCGTTGCAGTATGTATCCAGCAGGCCCTTCTTCCCTATAAAGATAGTTACACTATAAAGGAACGTCCAAACGGAGCATGCCTCTTTTACCAGAACGGGTGCACCATCTATCCGGTCCGCCCGAACCAGTGCCGGAGCTTTCCTTTTTGGATCCAAACCATGCGCAGCGCGTATGCCTGGAAACAGACTGCCAAAGTCTGCCCTGGCATTGGGCACGGACGTTTGTACACCCGAGAGGAAATTCTGGCTGTCCTCGAATCCTCATCCCTGTAATCAGACGAAAAGAGAGGTGTCATTCTATGTCTGAACAATTAACTAAGGAACAAGGACGCACTTTGGTGAACCTGGCCCGGGCCACCTTGATCAAAGAACTCAATGCCGATCAATCCATGATCCCGGCCGATTTGGAGCAGCGCCTCCAAGACCCGGCTTTAGATCAAAAACTGGGTACATTCGTCACTTTGCATTTGAATGACAATCTGCGCGGGTGCATCGGCAGCTTAGAGGCAACCGAGCCTTTGCGGGAAAATGTCCAGAAAAACGCATTGAATGCCGCCTTCCGAGACCCGCGATTTCCGCCTTTGGGCTTAAATGAGCTTCCTGAGGTGGACATTGAAATCAGCGTTTTAACTTCCCCCACTCCTTTCAATTATTCTTCACCTCAGGATTTGGTGAACAAACTGCGACCCGGAGTGGACGGGGTCATATTGAAAAAAGGCATGGCCCAATCCACCTTTCTGCCCCAAGTTTGGGACCAGCTTCCCCAGCCGGAAGCCTTTTTGAGTAATCTATGCCTCAAGGCCGGACTCCCGGCTGAAGACTGGAAAAAAGGAGAAGTACAGGTCTTCACCTATCAAGTCCAGTCCTTTGAGGAGAAGGAGATCTGATCATGATCCGCTTGGTGGGTTGCTTTCTGTTCTTTGCAATACTTGTGTCTCCAGGCCTTCTGCAGGCCGGACCGGTGCAGATCTGCGTCAGCATTTTGCCTCAAAAGACCTTTGCCCAGGCCATCGGTCGGGATTTAGTGCAGGTGGAAGCCATGGTCCAACCAGGGTCCAACCCCGCCACTTACGAGCCAAAACCAAGTCAAATATCCAACCTGACCAAGACCGATGTCTATTTCGCTCTTGGAGTTCCCTTTGAGCGGGCCTGGCTGGACAGATTTCAGGCTGTGAATCCTGCAATACGCATTGTGCACACAGAATCGGGCATTGAAAAATTGGCCCTGCCCACAAGCCATGACTTTGATGAGCACGGCCAAGAACAGGGCGGGCACTCCCATGAGGGGATGAAGGATCCTCATATCTGGCTCTCGCCCCCCCTAGTTAAAACAGTGGCCCGGAACATGAGTCGGGCTTTGCAGGAAATCGATCCCCAAAACGCTTCCACATATGAAGACAATCTGTCCAACTTTCTCCAGAATGTAGACGCCTTGCATTCCGAGCTCCAGGGTATACTCGCCCCGGTACAGGGGGAGGCCTTCCTTGTTTTTCACCCCTCCTGGGGGTACTTTGCCCACACCTACGGCTTACGCCAGATCGCAGTTGAGCTGGAAGGAAAAGAGCCAAAACCTTCACAATTGGCCCGGCTCATCTCCTTTGCCCGGCAACAGAACTTTCAGGCCATATTTGTTCAACCCCAGTTCTCGGACAAAAGCGCTCGGGTTATTGCCCGGGAAATTGACGCCGAGGTGGTCACTGCCGATCCTCTGGCCCGGGACTGGGCAGACAACCTGCGTCAGCAGGCCAAAGCCCTGCGCCGGACATTGGGGGACTGAGCTCTGTATTGAGCTCGCATTTGTTCAGTGTTCGTCCTTCATTATAAGAAGATACCAGGAGGGCAACCACTCAGGATTGCCCCTACAAAAGAGGACCGCGATATAATGCAGAGAGCCTCCATGACTACTAGCAATACCAACCTTCCGGTCATCGATATCCAGAATCTTTCTTTCGCTTACCACCAGAGCTGGGTTTTGGAAAATGTGAACCTCCAGATCCAGGAAAAGGACTTTGTGGCTGTCATTGGTCCCAATGGCGGGGGAAAAACAACCCTGATCAAGCTTATTCTTGGGCTTCTGACCCCAACCCAAGGTCAAGTCCGGATCTTCGGCCGTTCACCTCATCTGGCCAGGCAAAATATCGGCTACGTGCCTCAAAATACGGAAGTCAATCGCAGCGTGCCCATGACTGTGGAGCAAGCCGTGCTGATGGGCTGCATCAGGGGAGGAGGCGGATGGCGCCGATTTACCAGGGCTGATCGATCCCGGGCCGAAGAAGCGATGCAGCAGACCGGGGTTCAGGATCTGGCCTGTCAGCAGATGTCCGATCTATCAGGTGGGCAAAAACAACGGGTCATGCTGGCCAGGGCTTTGGTGGCCGACCCCAAGCTCCTTTTATTGGATGAGCCGACTGCCAATATCGATACCCAGGGACAGAGCCGGTTCTATGACTTCCTTCAGCAGCTCAATGCCAGGGCAACGATTGTGGTGGTCAGCCACGACATTATGGTCCTTTCCACCTGCATCAAGTCCGTGGTCTGCGTCAACAGACAGGTACATTTCCACGAGCAGCCGGAAATAACAGCCGATATGCTGTCTGGCGCCTACCAATGTCCAGTGGAGCTTGTAACCCATGGCCGGATCCCCCACCGTGTCCTGGCCGCCCACGAGGACGCCTCTGATGTTTGATCTTCTGCACATGCACTTCATGCACAACGCCATGCTGGCGGCCGGCATGGCTGGGATTGTCTGTGCCATTGTCGGCACATTGGTGGTCATCAATCGTATCGTGTTCATTTCCGGCGGCATTGCCCATACGGCATATGGCGGTGTGGGTCTGTCCGTCTTTTTGGGAATCACTCCTTTGTTCGGCATTACCTTGGTGTCCATTGTTGCTTCCCTGCTCATGGCCTGGGTCACCCTGAAAGCCAAACACAGGATGGACACTATGATCGGCGTCCTATGGGCCTTAGGCATGGCTGTGGGGGTGATTCTTGTGGATATGACCCCTGGGTACAATGTGGACCTTATGAGCTACCTCTTTGGCAGCATTATGACCGTCCCCAACAGCGACTTATGGTTGATGACCTGTCTGACCTTGCTCATTCTGGGAACAGTGGGCTATTTTTATATCGATTTCGTAGCTATGTCGTTTGATCCTGAATTTGCCAGAGTCCGAGGAATCCCGGTAACCGGCCTTTATATCCTGCTCATGCTTACGATCGGTCTTTCAGTTGTCATTGTCATTCAAGTGGTGGGACTTATTCTGGTCATTGCCTTGATGAGCATCTCTCCATTTATTGCCGAACGTTTCAGCCCCTCTCCCTTGCACATGATGGGTATCTCCCTGGGCTTGAATCTGATTTTTGCCGTATTGGGGCTTTTACTTTCTATATCCCTGGATGTCTCCGCCGGCCCGAGCATCATCCTGGTCGCCTCCCTGGCTTTTTTCGTGGTCCACATCCTGGTCCGGAGATAAAAATCCATAAAAAAAGCCCCGCCTTGGCGGGGCTTTTTTTATTTAGCAAAGAAGACGTCACTGCAAAATATTGCTTTACCTTTATTTGCAATAAAATCTGGAAATATAACTCTTTGTTTTTGGTCGGGTAGACGGGAGAGATTTCTCTCTCCCGCCCCTCCACAGATCCGGACGTGCGGATTTCCCGCATCCGGCTCTTCACGCTATGCCTTCGCTGCCCGACGCAAAATCGATTTCCTGGCTATCGGGCGTGGCAATGGGTAATGCCTGAGAAGTTTATTAAACTTTTCCCAATCCATGCAAGAACGCTGGGATCGGCGATTCAAGACAGAAATTACGGAGGCCGGAGATGTTTCTGAAAAAGGTCAAATCGAAAAAAGACTTTATCCAGAACAAGGCCCGGGAAAAACATACCAAACCACCCTATTTTTCCCAAATGGAAGAATACAACCTCAACAAGTACGAAGATGAAAATCGTACACTCGGCAGCCGGAACTGCAAAAGTCACTGTGCGTTCATTTGCAGCAAAAGATAATGGCATAAGTCTTTATTTTTCAGACTGCTCAATCCCGATCACTGAGCCTTGGCGAGTTCACCTGGACTTTTTGCACTCGCCAAGGCTCAGCCCCGCCTTTGACGGCGGTCGTCAGTCAGGTCCAGAAAACTGCTGTTAAAAATGGAGACACTCTGAGTTTGTGTTGTGACCTGCCTGTATTCCTTTTCAACCACATCAACGGTAGTAGTGAAGCCCCAGTCCGATATATTCAATCAATTCGTCGTAGAACTGGCCGTTGGGCGAGTGACCTTGGTAGTATTCCAGAGTAAGCTGAAGCCGGTTGGCGATGGTCCCTTGCTCACTTCCCAGCTGCACGCCCGCTTTTGCGGAGACGTCCAAACCCCAGTCGTTTTCCTCTTCACTCTGCAGATCTACTGCCGCAATAGGTTGCAGGAGTCCGTCCCAAAAACCAGAAGGGCAGACCCATTCCAGGCCTCCCTGAACAGACCAGGGGTCGAGATCGGAGGGGTTCTTATGGACAAGATAGCCCCCTCCCCCATACAGCCTGGAACCAAAGGGCAGGTCCAGAGACATCAGGCTGTCCACCTTCTCGTAGCTCAGGTTTTCTCGTTCATCTGCCCGGCCCCGAAGAATGAACTCGTCGCCAAGGTGGGAGCTCTGATGCAGAATCCTGACCATCCCGGACAAAGGGTGCCAGCTCATAAAGACAGGCAATGATACCCGGTAGTCAGCGTTGATGAGGTCATAGGATTCCGCGTCCAGATCAAAGATGGCGAAGACCCCGGCCTGGAGACCAAGCTCCCAGCGAACAGCACTGTTCATGCGGTAAAAGACAAAACTCTCCCCAAAGCTGGTATGGCCGACGTTTTCAATGTCATCCCGGTCCAGGTAGTTCTGGTAGGAGGCCGAAAAATGCGGCCAGCGCGGATCGGCCATGAGTGGCTCGAACAGGGGCTTGTCCGGGAGGAACTCATGTATGTCCAGTTGGACCATTGAAGACCACTGGCCTGCTTCTGCCCTGTCAGAGCCGGATTCGAAACGGACCTGGACCTTCTCCGGCAGGGATGACAGGGATGCCCGAATGCTTTCCTGGAGGTTTTCCGTCCCCTGGGGAAGACGAATGGTGATTGTGTTGCCGTCGGCTCTGACTGAGGCCTTCTGGATACCGAACTTCACCTCCAGAACACCTCGAGCATACCCAGTGAGATAATCTGCGGTGGGTTCCTGAGCCCCAAGACACAGGGGAATACTGAGGATGACCAGAACATAACCGAAAAGATTGACGAATCTCATGGCCTTCTCCCTCAGTTGTATTTTTAATCAGACATTATTTCCGGCAGCTGTTTCGTAAGTCCTGAGCTCAATGATCCTACGGCTTTTGACACTGAGGGTTCCGTCCCTGCTGCCTGGCCTGTCGATACAGCTTCATTGCCCGATCCAGATGACTTTCCAGGGCCTGTATCCTGGAATGCTCCGATGGGTGGGTGGACAGGAACTCCGGCGGCTTGTCTCCCCCGGCTTGAACCATGTTCCGCCACAGGTCGATGCTCTGGCGGGGATCGAACCCGGCCCTGGACATATACTCAAGACCCAGGATGTCAGCCTCTTTCTCCTGGGCCCGGCTGAAAGGAAGCAGAACTCCTACCTGACCACCAACCCCTAGCAGGGCCATGATCTGATTGCCGGCTCCGGCCGACCTGCCCTGGAGAAAAGCATCAACGACCTGCAGCCCGGCTTGGGTGGCGTATTGAGTGGAAAGCCTGGCGTTTGGATGGTCGGCGATGACATGAGCGATTTCATGCCCTACGACAACTGCCAGCTGGTCAGGGTTTTCAGCCACCTGCAGAAGCCCGGAGGAGATCCCGATGTATCCTCCAGGCAGGGCAAAGGCGTTCACGGTGTCGTCCTGATCATAGACAGTCACTTCCCATGTTTGGTTGTCTGCAGGAGCGGGCAAGGCTGATGTGACCTCCCGGACTACACAGTTTACATATCTGTTAACCGCAGCACTCCTCTCCACTTCCATTTCCCGACCCATCTTCTCATAGGACACCTTGCCCATCTTGGCCAACTGCTGGGATGAGAAGAGCTGCAGCTGGCTGCGTCCGGTGGGTGAAGTTGCACAGGCCCCAATAACCAACATGCAGACGACAGAAATGACCCAGATCACCACTCGGGATTTCACAAAAGCTCCTTTTGCTTGATATCTCACGTGGAAACAATGCTCAGGATCCCGTACGCGATGAGATAGATGGCGATGATGTAGTTGAGTATTTTAGGAAAGACGAGGACGAGGACACCGGCCGCAATTGCCAACAGCGGCTGAAGGGATAGATGAAAGGTCATGTTAAGCCCCTTTGCTGTTTGAAGTTCGTAGTAAAAAATTGAATGATCAACCCAGCTAATCAGTCCTCTGCCTCCTCTTCAATGGCTCCACCAGCCGATTCAATATCCTGGCCCATACCGGCCATGGTATTGCACCCTACTGTTGATGTCAGAAGCATGCCGCATATACAAAGCATTGCGATCAGAGTGATAATTTGTTTCATGACGACCTCCTTGGATGTTACTTCAGGTGATGAGTGACCAAGCAATGGTATGCTGGCATTGGATGCCCTTCTCAATAGTATGATTATATCTTATCTTTGTTTCCCCACTGAGTCCAGGGCATAAATCGGGTATAGACTGGTGAAAAGCAATCTCTACCGAGATAATACTAAAGTTGATTTTTGGTGATGGCTTAACAAAATCTTTGGCCTGTTCATTTTTAGGTATCTATTGGGTGATCCGTCCATGATAAAAATACCCGATTATTCATCCATCAACCACTATGAATTATTCTCCAGATGAGTTAGGCTTATAGTAAAGGGTAAGATGAACCCATTAAGTGGGCCTGATTGATGTGGGTGTATTCACGCAGAAAGTTTTTAACTTTATAAACTTAAGTAAGGAGAAAAAGCATGACTTCACGCCAGGAGACTGTGGATAAACTAAAGCTCAAGCTGGACGAATGGAACACCAAGATCGACGAGCTGGAGGTTCAAGCCAAGCTGGCTGAGATGCAGAACCGGGAAAAATATGAATCGGAAATCGCACGTCTAAAGGAAAAGAGGGACGAGCTGAAAGACACACTCGACAACATGCCTGACTCCGGGCAGAAGGCCTTTGAAGAGCTCCGTACAGGGGCTGAACAGGCTTGGGAGGCCCTTTCAGATGCTTACAACAGGGCCAAGGACCAGTTTAAGGAAAAATAAGTCTCATAATGGACATGAGTACTGTTCAGACACAACGAAACAACCTCAGACAAAAAAGAAGGAGGGCTGAGAGATGTTTCTGGAAAAGGTCAAATCCGAAGGCCTGTCACATATTTCCTATATTATTGGTGACAGCGGCACTGCCGCAGTCATCGACCCAAGACGCGACTGCCAGGTCTACCTAGACTTGGCCTATCAGAATGGCGCTCAAATCACATACATTTTTGAAACCCACCGCAACGAGGACTACATCATTGGATCGCTGGAACTGGCCCAAATGACTGGGGCCGAGATCTTGCACGGCCAGGATCTCCCCTTTGCCTACGGCAGAGGGGTTGATGAAGGGGAGAGCTTTCATATCGGTCAGGGCAGACTGAAAGTCATCAAGACTCCGGGACACACGTATGAGAGCATCTCCCTGGCCTTGTTCGACACCGGCTCAGGGGATCAACTTCTGGGGGTCTTCACCGGCGATGCATTATTCATCGGTGATGTCGGAAGAACCGACTTCTTTCCGGAGCATATGGAGGAGACCGCTGGGCTGCTCTACGATTCCATCTTCAAAAAGCTTCTGCCCTTGGGGGATCAGGTCATCCTTTTCCCAGCCCACGGCGCAGGCTCGGTCTGCGGGGCGGGAATGGCCGACAGAGACTTCTCCACCCTGGGTTTTGAACGTCTGACCAACCCGGCCTTACAGGTCCAAACCAAAAAAGACTTTATCCAGAACAAGATGCGGGAAAAACATACCAAACCACCCTATTTTTCCCGAATGGAAGAATACAATCTCAAGGGTGCCCCGCCGGTTGAGCCTGTCTTTCCGCCCCAGCCATTGGGGGCCGACCAGTTCGAGCAGGCCATGCAGGAAGGGATGCTGGCCATAGACATCAGGAGCCCGGAAGCCTTTGCTGGAGCCTACATTCCGGGAAGCATCGCCATCCCCCTGGAAATGCTCCCGGCCTACGCAGGGTGGTTCCTGCCATACGACCAGGATCTGGGATTGATCGTGGACTCCTACCCCAATGTCCACACGGCCAGGAGGTTTCTGACCAGAATCGGATATGACCGGGTTGTTGGCTTTCTTGAGCAGGGCCTGCACGAGTGGGAAATCCGCGGCAAGTATTATCAAACCATCCCAGCCGTGTACGCCGGTGAAATCCAGAGGCGGATCCGGGATACAGAGAGCTTCACCCTGCTGGATGTCCGGACTGACAACGAGTTCGAACAGGGCCATCTTCCCAACGCCCAGCACATTTTCCTGGGAGAACTTCCGGACCGGATAGACGAAGTCGGCCCAGCCCGTCCCATCACCACCTTCTGCGGTAGCGGCCAGCGGGCGATAATAGCTGCCTCCCTTCTCAAGAAGCACGGCTTCCAGCAGGTTGAGGACAGCCTGGGCTCCATGCAGGCCTGCGCCCGTGGGGTATGCCAGATCGTCAGGGAGTGACAAGAGTTCAATGGATATTTGTGAGCCCTGGCGGTCATCCGGCTGGCGGAGCTCTTTTATGTGGTCTCTAAAAATGATTGAGGGGGCAATACCATTTGAGCTATGAAGTTGCCATTTTGCTCAGTATGTTGAATTACTTTGGAAACTGGAGGTGTAAAATGAAAAGTTTTGGAACACTTATGTGTTGTTTCTTTCTTTTAGGCTCTTTAATGTGTGTCACAGGATGCAGCAAAGGTTTTTGGGGTGGTGCGGCGTTAGGTACTGTTGGAACTGGTGCGGCTTATGAATACAATAAAAAGCAGCAACTGGAAGAACTGGATGAAGATTTTGAAGAAGGAAATATAGATAAGCTTTCACAATAAAAAACGCGAGAAAAATTGACTCTTTTTTACGTTTACT
>CAZUER010000038.1:0-29869 GCA_964619345.1 uncultured Desulfohalobiaceae bacterium | reverse complement strand
AGAAGAAAATTATAAATCAACAACCTCACGAGGTGTAGTATGAAGTCTAGCCCTTTCTGTTAGGGTCGTTTACTTTGTGGGCCACAAACACCACCTGATAGAGACGGCCAAAGGCTTCCATTTCCGGAGCAATAAGCGCATCAGGTCCAGTTCCGGAAACGACAAAGAGAGTGGTGTTGTCCACCACACACCTGGGACAGACCCCCTGCATAAAATCAAAGGCCCTTTGCAGGAAGACTTTGGCCTCAAAGCGGGTAAAACGGGGATAGAACTGGATAAAGATTTTGCGGCTGTAGGCCAGGACCAGGCTTGCGCACTGTACGGTCTTTTGAGTGTCTCCCAGCAAGATTTTAAACGGGCTGGTATCGTGCTGCATTTCTTCCCCCGGGCCAAAGACATATTGCCCACAGCGATCCTTCTTGGGCTCTTTGATTTCAAAGGTGCGCACTATCCAGGTCAAAGAGGTGTAAGGGATGACCAGTTTGTGTTCCTGCTCCAGGCACTCCTGAAGACGGACCACATTTCCCTGGCAGCGGTCAAAGAGATCCTTGATCAGCGTAAGATGCGTCTCATACTTGGATCCCTTGGCCTTTGGTTCACTATCTGCAGAGAGCACTCTGCGTACTGTGTTCCGGCTCACTCCCAGCAGCTTGCTGATCTGCCGGATTTTGACGTCCTTTTGATGCATCTGGCGGATGGCTTCCCGCATTTGTGGTGAGAGCATGGTCGATTCCTTTATTGGCTTGGGTGACAATCTCAGTCATAAGCTGATCGGTCCGGCCCAGAAGCTCCTGGAATCTGGGCTGGCTTTTCTCAGACAGGGAGGCAAATACAGCACTTGTTTGAGGCACAAGGCGGTAGAGGACATTGGAGGCGAGCTTCATTTTGTCAAACCAGTCTTTTTCCGGCCCCTGCAGGTCAGCTTCCTCCTCTTTGTATTTTTTGACCTTTAGAAAAAGCCCCGGATTCTGGATCATGTTTTCCCGGGACCTACGGGTGGCCCTTTGGTAGTCAGCAAAGAAGGTTTTGAGTTCTCTGGTGCTTAAAGAGTGGGCCACCAGGTACTTGCAGAGCTCCTGTGCATGCTCCCTGTTGGCGCGCGCCAACGGGGCCAGGACCCGGGTGGCGCTCCAGGTGGATATATGACCGGCCCGGACCAGATCCAGGATGTCTGTGGGCAAAGAGGTGATCAGATCCAGTCTGCGTTTGACCCAGCTCTTGTCTTTTCCCAGACCCTTGGCGATCTGAGCCAGAGAGAGAGCAAAACTGGTCTTTAGCTCAGCAATAAGAGCTGCCTGTTCCAGGGCCTGGGGAGTTTTTTTGTTCTGATCGGCCAGAAACTGGAAAAGGGCTGCCTGTTCCTGGAGGTCAAAGACGCAGGCCATGGCAGTATCTTTCCCCAGTTTGGTCAGGGCCCTTACTCGGATATAGCCGTCTATGAGCACATATTGGGAGGTAAGAGATACCGGGGAGATTTGCCCAAACTGATCTAGAGAACGGATCATGGCCGAGATGGTCTTTGCATCCAGGATCCTGGTATGGGCATACTTTTGATCAATAAGATGGAGGTCGATGTGTGAAGCGGTCATGATCTCGGGTTAGCAAATGTGCTCCACCGTTGGCGATACTGTCCTCTCTTTGCAAACATGGTCGGGACTCGCTGTATCTTCCTGGCATATATTTATTTTAACAATTTTCGCGTCCATCTTTGCAAACATTTCCCCCAGGGGGATCAGGCCGTAATAGCCTGAAAGCCTGATGGTATCGACTATGGACGCGTCCATCTTTGCAAACATTTGGACCACGGAGATCACCTGCCGCCTGATGCGCATGCGCTCTTTGGACATTTCGCGGTTTCGTTTTGTGTATTCAGGCCGACTCTGGCGGTATTGATCCCAGTAGCGAGGGTTATTCTTCAACCACTCATTGTTGGCATGTCTTTGGTTTTCTCTGTAGGCCGGATCAGAGGCCATCTTCTGTTTTTGCCACAGCCGTTTTCTGGCCTTCTGACATTCTGGCTGACCACAATATTTCTGATTGGGATTTTTTGTAGATAGGGGCAGAGGACGCCCGCAATGAGCACAAAGACGAGCCATATGACCTCCTAAATAGCTTATAAAGGTCATACGATTTGGGGCAGGTAAAAATAAAGTGGGGATAGGAACCGGAAAGAGTTAGTCACCCATTGAGATCAAAAAGACTCCGTTCGGCTCTGCCTCACTCCGCTTATTTTGATCTCAATGGGCGACCCAGTAGAAGAACCGGCAGGGTCAGTTTATCTTGGCAAAGGTGGGTCAATTTATTTTAGCGTCGAAGAAGAATGGCGTAAACACCAAAAAGAGGCCGGCAATCCGCCTGAATCAGCTGAAAAGCTGCTGGAACGTATCAAGCAGGAACGCGAAGAGCACTATCAAAAGCAACTTGCGGAATGGAAAAAAGCGTGTGAGCAGGCTGAGGCAGAGGGCAAGAAGAAGCCAACTAAACCCAAGAAGCCAAAGGATCTTCCGCCACTGACGGAGGAAGAGCTAGCAGATCTGCCGGAACTGCCAGAGTGTTGGCTTTATACAAAATTAGAATCAATATCAGTAAAAATAACCGATGGCGAACACTTTCGCCCCAAAACATTAAGTAATGGAGTCTATTTCCTTTCTGCAAAAGATATTAAGGAGAGTGGTGTTTCATTGTCAGATCCTCTTTATATATCTAAGGAAGATGCAAAAAAAGCAAGATTACGATGTAATCCAGATGAAGGTGACGTTTTAATTGTCAGTAGAGGCGCAACAGTTGGCAGGACATGTATCGTAAATACAAAAAATTTGTTTTGTTTACTAGGAAGTGTCATACTCATAAAATTGAATTATTACATTAATAATAAGTATATTTATTATTTATTAACATCTCCTTCTATTAAGCGAGAATTAATAAAGCTTTCTGGCTCAACTGCCCAACAAGCTATTTATTTAAGAGATATTAAAAATGTTGCAATTCCTGTCGCCTCACATCTTGAACAAACCCAAATCGTATCCGAAATCGAATCCCGTCTTTCAGTCTGCGACCAGCTCGAAAAATCCATCGAAGACAGCCTGAACAAAACTGAGGCTCTGCGGCAAAGTATTTTGAAGAAGGCATTTTCCGGGGAGCTGACCAAAGAGTGGCGGGAAGAACATCCTGAGCTGATCTCTGGGGAAAATTCCGCGGAAAAGCTGCTGGAACGGATCACGGCTGAGAAGAAAAGAATGGGCTCTCGCAAAGCCGCCAAAAACGCAACGTAAGATATTGGTCTCCTTGGCGATCTTTGCGGCGTGGCGAGAGAAACTCTTCAGGAGACACAGTGGACGAAAATTCGATCGGCAAAGATGTGGTGGATTCCGCATTCACCTTACACCGGGAGCTCGGCCCCGGCCTCCTGGAAACAGTCTACGAGGTCGTGCTCCTGGATGAACTCCAAAAACGCGGGTATGACGCTGAACGACAGGTACCAGTACCAATCGTCTGCCGAGGACATCAGTTTGATGAAGGATTTCGAGCTGACATCATTGTTGCCAAAAAAGTAATCATTGAACTGAAATCCATTGAAAAAATCACTAACGCCCATAAAAAACAGGTTTTGACATATCTGAAGCTGACTGGAATGAAGCTGGGGTATTTACTCAACTTTGGAGAAGCCATGATGAAACATGGTATCACCCGGATTGTGAACGGCCTCCCAGAGTAATTTTAAAGAGTTGCCTCTCGCTGAGACGCCAAGAGCGCAGCGTAAGAAACTCTTCTCTTCTTGGCGATCTTCGCGGCGTGGCGAGAGAATTCTGAGTTTTGGCGAGAGCAAACATAACCATCTTGGCGAGAAAAATGAACACCACTGAAAGCATTGTTTCCAAGGTCTGGAGCTTCTGTCACACCCTGCGCGACGACGGGGTGAGCTATGGCGATTACCTGGAGCAGCTGACCTACCTGCTCTTTTTGAAGATGGCTGATGAGTACAGCCGGATATACAAAAAAGACGTAGGCATTCCGGCTGAATACAGCTGGAAGAGCCTGACTTCTTTGAAAGGCGCTGATCTGGAGTCCCACTACATCAACCTGCTGCGAGCCCTGGGCCAGCAAAAAGGCATGATCGGCCAGATCTTTGCCAAGTCCCAGAACCAGATTCAGGATCCGGCCAAGCTGTACAAGATCATCCATATGATCGATGAGGAAGACTGGGTGACCATGGGGGCTGATGTCAAAGGTGACATCTACGAAGGACTGCTGGAAAAGAATGCTGAAGACGTGAAAAGCGGAGCCGGGCAGTATTTTACCCCCCGAGCCTTGATCCGGGCCATGGTGGAATGCATCCGGCCTGAGCCTCTGAAAACCATTGCCGACCCGGCCTGCGGCACCGGCGGCTTCTTTCTGGCCGCCTATGATTTTCTGACCAGCAATTACAACCTGGACAGGGACCAGAAAAAGTTTCTGAAAAACAAGACATTCTTCGGCAATGAGATCGTGGCTCATGCCCGGCGTATGGCCCTGATGAATATGTTTTTGCACAATATCGGTGAGATAACCGGAGAATCCACCATCTCGCCCAATGATGCCCTGATATCTGACACCGGTGATCGCTATGACTATGTCCTGACCAATCCGCCCTTTGGCAAGAAAAGCAGCATCACCATCACCAATGGAACCGGCAAGCAGGACAAGGAGGAGCTCAAATACAATCGTCAGGACTTCTGGGCCACCACCTCCAACAAACAGCTGAACTTTGTGCAGCACGTGCGGACCATGCTCAAGTCGACCGGTCAGGCGGCTGTGGTCGTACCGGACAATGTACTCTTTGAAGGAGGAGCCGGTGAAACCGTTCGCAAAAAGCTCCTGGACAATACCGACCTGCACACTATCCTGAGACTGCCCACTGGCATTTTCTATGCCCAGGGGGTCAAGGCCAATGTCATTTTCTTTGACAACAAGCCGGCCAGCAAGGAGCCCTGGACCAGGGAAGTCTGGTTCTATGACCTGCGGACCAATGTCCACTTCACCAAAAAGCGAAACCAGATGACCTATGAGCACCTGAAGGATTTCGTTTCCTGCTACAACCCCCGGAACCGGCACAAGCGAATCGAAACCTGGTCAGAGGACAATCCAGACGGCCGCTGGCGCAAGTTCACCTATGATGAAATTGTAGCCCGCGACAAAACAAGCCTGGACATCTTCTGGATCAGAGACGAAAGCCTGGCCGACCTGGACGACCTCCCGGATCCTGACGTCCTGGCTGAAGAAATCATCGAAAACCTGGAAGCCGGAATGGAGAGCTTCAAGCAGGTGGTGCAGTCTTTGAATGGGCAATGATGGGTGGGCGGATATGAGCTATGAATTTTATAAGGGTCAATTTTGAAGATTATGGTAGCCTTGCCGTGTTCGAGCATCAAATCTTTGATTATCGAACGAGGAAAGGTTAAAATCTGGTATATGATTTAAAACAGAAGGGTTTGAAAAGTTTGTATATTTAAAAATCCAATGACGCTTAATCCGCTTTTTTGAGCATAAACCATAGCTTCACAAGCAATTGCCCGTTACCAGGCTGAATGATAATTAAAAAAAATGTATAATCAATTGTTAGGCGATAGAAAGATCACCACTTCATAATACGGAGGACAGTGCGATGAACAATGGAAACTTCATCGGGCTTATTTGTGCCTTCCTGTTTGCTACGGCAGTCTCCATCATCCATGCTGGGCTGACCGAACATACACAGAACGAGCATGCCAAGTCTGCCGATGCAGAAATCGGTACTGTGGATTTCAGGGTGTCCTGCGATCAGGGTGTGCACAAGGATTTTGATCGCGCTCTGGGCCAATTGCATCATATGATGTATGAACATGCCCGTTCGGAGTTTGAGGCCATCGTGAAGGAAGATCCCGAATGCAGCATGGCGCATTGGGGAATCGCTACCACTCTGTTCCAGCCGCTTTGGCCCACACGACCAGACAAAGAGACGCTCGAACGGGGCTGGCGAGAGATTCAAAAGGCTATGGAACTGGAGTCAGCCACCAGGCGGGAACAATTGCTGGTAAAAGCTACCGCGGCTTTTTTCCAGAAGCCAGAAACCGCCAAATATTGGGACCGGATCAATCGCTGGGCCAAAGGCATGGCGGTGGTCTACGAGGCGAACCCTGATGATCTGGATACAGCTGCACTGTATGCACTTTCAAGGCTGGCACTGGCACAGGTGGCCGAGGACCGTGATCCGCTCCACGATGAAGCTGAAGAGATTCTGCGCAAGATCTGGGAAAAGGAGCCAACCCACCCCGGCGCCATTCATTACACCATCCATGCAACCGACGTTGACGGCCGCGCAGAAAACGCCCTGGATATTGTACAAGAATACGGAAAGATCGCACCAGAGGTTCCCCATGCCTTGCACATGCCGACGCACATCTATGTCCGTTTAGGTGATTGGCCAAAGGTGATCGATTGGAACAAGCGTTCCGCCGATGCAGCCCTCAAGTACCCAGTTAACGGTGCCGTGTCGCACCACTACGTCCACGCCATCGATTACCTGCTTTATGCTCACCTCCAACAGGGGGAAGACGATCAGGCGCTGGCAGTCTTCGAGGAGGTCATGGACAAGGACAGGTACCAGGCTTCATCCATTAGTACCTTTCATCTGGCCGCTATGCCCGCCCGCTTGGCCGTCGAACAACGCCAGTGGGACAATGCCATTACCTTGCAGCCGGGAACACCGGGTTACCTGCCTTGGGAGACCGCGTTCTGGCCGTTGGGTTTGACCTGGTTCGCGCGTGGGATTGGGGGTGTTCATGAGGACAATCTCGATCTCGCCCGGGAAGCGGAGCAACAGCTTGAACACCTTCGGGATCAAGCAAGGGTTGACGGGGAGGAGCTTGACGCCACCTACATTGAGGTGGATCGCCGGATCCTGGCGGGTTGGATTGCCCACGCGGCAGGCGATGCGAAAAAAGCCGTTCAGCTCATCCGTTCGGCTACCGAGTTGGAGCGCACGGTTGAAAAACCGCCGGTCAGTCCTGGCTCACTCCTGCCGCCATATGAGACATTGGGTGACCTGCTGATGGATATGGACTGTCCAGTTGAGGCACTGGAAGCGTATGAGCGTTCGGATGCCATCTGGCCGGGACGCTTCAACACACTGCTGGGTGCTGCCCGTGCTGCGAATGCGGCCGATAACGAAGCGGCGGCTCGGCAATATTACGGTCAGTTGCTGGACATCGCGGGCGACTCGGAACGGGCTGAAGTACTTGAAGCCCGGCGGTTCTTGGACGAATAGCGGAGGGAAAAGATCAGGTCGTGAATCATGAAACTATGGAAATGCCTAACCAACGATATGCAGCGGACGACGCTTCGCGTCGCCGCTGATTCCGGGCATTATACATTCATTGCTGTCGCATAAAGAAGCTGGGGCACGGTTCAGTTTGATGTTGATTTTCTCACCTTTGGCCCGTAGTCTACAGCCTTGAATATACTTTTGTGCCCTCCAAAAATTTCCAAGTCAACTTTTTACCGGACCACAAACCTGAGATGCGATGTACCGTTTTAGACCTGTGTCAAATGAAGCAGGTGTGGCTTTTTGTGTGGCATTGTCTCATAATAAAGAAATGCCGGTACATAACGATTATTCGTGACCCCCTGAATTTACATATGATTTTACGCAATTATGTTTTATGCATAGAATATGCATACATGATGAAATCAAGAAAGAGAGGTTGAAAAAAGTACGTTGTCACGTATCGGGTGGAGGCAGCCATGGAAGGATTAGCTTATGAAATAAAGACTGCAGAGTACGCCAAATGCATCCAGGGTTCGAAAAGGATCCGCTGGGACATCGACAAGGATGTCCTACGTAGTCGTGATTTCAATTTTTCAAACAAGTTTCTGCCTGACGGGATATCAATGGTGGATAAACTGGATTTCATTGATGAGGATGAAGCAAAGTTTTTGAGCCAAATTGAAGGCAGGACATATGCTAATATGTTTGGATTTGTGGAACGCTTTATTGTGGCCAAGATTCTCGATATCAGCCGAGATCATTGGCTCGGGGACCAGATTGCCCTGGAAGCGTTGGTTCGTTTTTGTGATGAGGAGCTGAAGCATCAAGAGCTTTTCCGGCGCATTGAGCCAATGATGGCTGATGGCATGCCCCTGGGATATGCCTTTCCATGGGATCCCAATCAGGTTGCAGGAATGGTGCTGGAAAAATCAACCTGGGCCGTGATGGCTCTCATCTATGAAATTGAGCTCTTCACGCAAGAACACTACAAGAAAAGCATTGAACCAGATCCTAACCTTTCTGAGCTGTACAAGGATATATTTTTATACCACTGGAAAGAAGAAGCTCACCATGCCTACCTGGATGCACTCGAATGGCCGCGAGTGGATTATTCCATAACCCATGAAGAAAAGGATCAGGGTATCAATGACTTGATTGAGCTTGTCAGTGCAGTGGATGGCATTTTGCAGGCCCAGAGCCGGTCGGATGCTGAGTATTTTGTGAATAATACAGATCGAACTTTCAAGCAGGACGAGATGTTGGAGATCAAAGGGACGCTCCTCAAGGCCTACCGATGGCAGTACATTTTTTCCGGAGTCGAACATCCCAAATTTCAAAAGCTTTTTGAAAGCCTGACCACTGAAGCTCAACGTGAGCGTGTCAGCCAAGCCTTGCCCGGGTTGGCATAAGGCAGATGGCATGTGGCTTTGTTCCGGTCATCTTTTTGTACTAAAGGAGGAAATATCATGAAACGTATCAATAATTCAGCAAGTGCGTTGTATCTTATTTTTGTCCTCGCTGCGTTTCTGTGGTCCACCCCGGTTGCAGCCCAAGAGTACCCAGCCCTGCAAAATCTTGAGTCCATTAAAGCAGTATTCGACGTCAGAAGCGGTGATCCGAAGAATGTTTTTGAACATCTCTACCTGCTCAATGAGACCTTCAAAGACCATGCGCTTCGGAGCGTTGACAGTGAGCCAGAGTTTGCGGTCGTGTTCATGGATAAGTCTGTTACCCTTCTGTCCAAGAACAGGGAAAACTTTTCAGCAGGGGAAAAAGAAATGCTCCAAAAGGCAGATCAGCTCATGGCTGCCATGACTGAGAGCAGTATAATCCTGGAAGTTTGTTTGGCAGCTGTTGATTATTACAAGGTAGATGCTTCTTCAATTGCGGAAAATATCAGCCGTGTGCCCAACGGCTGGATCTCCTCCATAGGATATCAAACCAAAGGTTACAGCCTGGTTCCGGTATATTGAACGTAGGCTAGACCCAATCTCTGTGTCAGTGAGAGAGTGCTCTTGTTAGATTTCAAACCAGAGCTCCGGCTTTGACTTTTGTTAGCGAGCACTACGGCTACAGCCTACAATCAATCTGATTCCACGCATGGCATTGCTGACTTGACTGTGCCGGCCAGTGAATTCAAGATGAAAGCACCTTAAAAAGGCCGTGCCTCAAGGGCACGGCCTTTTTATTTAAATATTTTTGTCATTCAACCTGCTTAATACTGCCTCTTCATCCATCCAGTCTGCTTATCAATAAGCAGCTTTTCCACCAGGGAGCCGTCTTGAGTCACGATCGTAGCTGCAAACGCGTTTTGTCCTTTCGCATCGGTTACGCTACCCACTTTTACGCAATGTATCCGTTTTGAGCCAGGCTGGACATCTGAAAACTTATTGTGTATAAACTCAATGAATTCATTAATCTTTATAGCAATAGGAGGGATGTCGATGTCGGAGCAAGAAAGCCAAACAAGCCTCCACAATGTATTGAAAGAGGCTGGGTTGACCCAACGTCATATTGCCCAAAAGGCCAATGTCTCCCCTGCAGCTGTCTCATTAATCGTCAACGGCAAGTCGAAATCCAAGCGAATAGAGGATCTCATCAAGGAAGAAGCGGCCAAGGCCCTGGAAAAGCAAAAAACAAAATCTTGAGGGCACCATGAACAATGAGGAACAAAGTCTGTATCAATGTATTGACGCCTGCCCGGCCGCTGTAGCTGTTATTGATCCCAAGTGCTCCATTCAATTTGCCAATACAGGCATGCTCGACTTTCTTGGTCTGGCCTTGGATGAGGTCGTGGGCAGCAAATGCTTTCAACTGGTGCACGGCACCCAGGAAGCAATCCAGGGATGTCCTCTGATGACCATGGTCAAGAATAAGGCAAGAGCTGAAGTTGAGGTGGATCTGGCCGGCAGGCGTTACAAAGTGGCGGCTGAACCAATCTTCAGCGATAACGGCCGCTTGATTGGGGGCTTACACGTTATGGCCGATGTAAATGATTCCGATAGCTGGGCTTTTGATCGGGAGCATATATTGTCTCAGGCAAGAAGGGCCCTGGTCACTCAATAAGCCCGTTTTCGCTCTCATCCGCTCTTTTACCCTTTGAAGAGCTTGTTTTTTCTCAATACAACCAAAATCCGTCATCATGCCCGTAATGATTTGCGGGCTTTTATAAAAGGCGACTGGCGGGCACGATCTTCGGCGTGACCTATGAAGATGCGAGTGCAAAAAATGCTGTTGCACTCGCCAGAGGTCAGAGATCAGAAGTCAGAGGTTAGAGGTCAGTAAAGACAATTGGTTATACTCTCAGGCTGTATCGCAAATGAACGTGCAGTGACTTTTTGCAATCACGTCTATTATGGGAAGCCGCATGGTCATGAACCTGTTGAAGGCAGGCAACGACCTCACCATCAGTAATCGTGTTGAAATGCTTATGATTACTTTATGATCTGGCAAACCTGAGAGGAGAACGGTGATAAATAATAGCTCCGAAAACACAGGCGGAAAGCAAGAAACCGGCGAGGCCATCTATTCCTTTATGGACGTGGTGGCGGGGGAAGCCGAACAATATGCCGCAGGTCACACCTCGCCCATGTCGTCGCTTCTTGAGGAGATTGAGAGCTACTCTCTCAAGAAAACCGACCATCCCAGCATGCTTACTGGCCGGGTTGTAGGACGCTTTCTGCAGTTAATCCTTGCCTTATCCGGATTCATGGATGTGGTCGATATCGGTACATTCACCGGCTACTCTGCCCTGGCTATGGCTGAATCAATTCCGCCAGACGGGAAGGTGCTGACAATCGAACATAATTTCGCCAATGCCGACATCGCTCAAGGCTTTTTTGACAGGAGTCCGCATGGCTGCAAGATCGCTCTGCAGCGGGGTGAAGCCATTGATGTTCTCAAGTCCCTGCCGCCAGAAGCAACCGATCTTGTGTTCATCGACGCCGACAAAACCAATTACACAGCTTACTATCACGAATCAATGAGGATTCTGCGGAAAGGCGGCATCATTATTGCTGACAATGCCCTGTGGTACGGCAGGATCTTTGAACCCAAAGATGAGGACAGTAAAGCCATGGCCCTCTTTAACCAAGAGGTGAACGCCGACAACAGGGTGGAGAAACTCTTCCTCACCCTCCGCGACGGTATCTACCTTATCAGGAAAAAAACAACATATGAGTGAGTTGGAGAAGAATCTTTTGAACCGGGAACCAAGAACTTTTGGCCATAAAGAACTTTATGTAGCTAACGGCTTCTCCCCGATAACACCATCTGTTTGACGGCCGCTTATTTCTTGGCCAATATATGATGTTCAATCTGCCAATGCCTGGTGGTTTAAGGAGGCAACATACCAGTCCATGGAAATACCGCACTACAATACCCTGCAGGCTGATATCCTTGAACATGCCCCTTCGATCATCTCCTTTATGGATACCAACCAAAATCTGGTCTGGGCCAACAAGGCCTACCGGGAAGCCACCAACTGCTCCCTGGAGGAGCTCAAAGGGCAAAAATGTTATCTGCTCAGGGGCCTGGATAAGCCCTGCAACTTCTGCCCGGTCATCAGGGCTCTGGAAGCCGGTAAGCCTGCTGAAGGTGAGCTCACCCCAGACATGCAGGACCACTGGCAGCAGATCCAGGGATCCTGGCTTTCCCGGGCTGTGCCGCTTAGAGACGAGCATGGAATGATCATCGGCGTTGTCCAGACCGCTTTTGAGATCTCTGAGCGCAAACAGGCTGAACTGGAAAAGCTCAGAGAGAGCGAAAACCGCTATCGGGGCATTTTCGAGCAGGCCTCGGAAGCCATCCTTCTTCTCGATGGCCAGGGATTCATCATAGACTGCAATCCGGTCACATGTTCCATGCTCGCTTGTACCCAACAGGAGATCCTGGGACACCACTTAACCGACTTGGTTTCGGACAACGATCATCAAACATGTCAAATCAAGCTGAAGGAGGTTTCTGACCACGGATACGCCCGCCTGGAGCTGATCATGTCCGACGTAAATGGACAGAAACACTTCACGGAAGGGAATCTGACCAGGCTGCACAACGGTCATCTCCTGGCCATGGTCAGGGACATTACCAAACGCAAACTGGCCGAGCAGAGGATGGAATCAGCGGAAAGGGAAAAAAGGGATATCCTGGATAGCTTGATGGAACACGTGATCCATCAAGACAGAGACATGAAAATCATCTGGGCCAACCGGGCGGCCAGGGAATCGGCCGGCATGGACCTGGGCGATCTGATCGGACGGCATTGTTTTGAAATATGGCCCCAGCGAAGCGACCCATGTCCGGATTGCCCGGTCATCCAAGCCATGCACAGCAAGCACCCGGTGGAAAAAGAAAAATCGACCCCTGACGGACGAACCTGGTTCATCCGGGGCTACCCCATGCGTGATGAGTCGGACACAATTACTGGCTGTGTGGAGATCACTCTGGAAATCACCAAGCGCAAGGACGCGGAGCAAAATCGTGAACAGCTCCTCAAGGACCTGGCCAGCCGTGAGGCCCTTTTGTGGGCGATTTTCGAAAACGCTCCGGAAGGCATCGTGGTCTGTGATCAGCAGGGACAGATCACTATGACCAATCCGGCAGCCGATGCCCTGTACAAACGTCCTATCCCCTATGGACAGGACATCGAGAGTCAAAAGGAGCTTTGCTGTTTGCATCCGGACGGAACGCCGTACGCCCCGCACGACCTGCCTCTCGTCCGCTCCGCCTTGAACGGAGAGACCTGCCGGTACGAAGAAATCCTCATAGAGTGGCCTCAAGGCCAGCGCCGCTGGCTGATGACCAACACCTCCCCCATCCGGGATCCAGAGATGAATATTTTTGGAGCTGTGGGCGTTTTCCAGGACATAACCCCGATCAAGAATCTGGAGCAGGCCCTCCAGGAGAGCGAAGAAAAGTTTTCCAAGGCCTTTTACAACAGCCCCAGCCCGATGGTCATCAGCGAAGTCAAAGACGGCACCTATATTGACGTCAATCAGGCCTACTGCGACCTGACCGGCTATTCCAGGGATGAGCTATTGGGCAAGAGCTCATTTGAACTGGGGATTGTCTCTCTGCCCGAAAGGCGTCAAAGGATCGACCAGCTTCGGAAAACCGGGCTCATCCGCAACCAGGAACAGCAAAGATACACCAAGTCCGGAGAGACCAGGACCATCATCTTCTCTTCCGAATTCATTGAGCTCGCCGGATACATCCGGCTCATCTCCACAGGCATGGACATCACCGATCGCAAGCGTGCGGAACAGGCCCTCAAAGATAATGAGCATCTCTTCCGCACGGTGCTGGACAATTCTCTGGACGGCATTCACATGATAGACTTGCAGACACATCAATATCTCTTCATCAGCCCAGCCCTGGAGACTTTGACCGGATTTTCCCATGAAGAACTGAAAAGCTTGACCCCTGAGAAGGCGGAACAAAGGTTACATCCTGAAGATCGTTCCCAAGTCCGGGCCTATCTCAAAGAGGTGGTCCAAGGGCAAGAAGTCGTTCAACCCATTGAATACAGGTGGATGAGCAAAAACGGAGAATACCGATGGTTCAGCGACAGCCGCAAAGCCATTACGAACGAATCCGGCCGGGCCATAGCCCTGGTCGGGGTGAGCAGGGACGTCACAGACCAAAAAGAGCTCAATGAACGTTTGCGCGCAGCCAAAGAAGCCGCCGAGTCGGCCAATCAAGCCAAGAGCCGATTCGTGTCTAATATGAGCCACGAGATCCGCACCCCATTAAACGGGGTCAAAGGCATGATCGAGCTGGCCGACAGGCGATCAGGAAATCCGGAGGTCAAACATTACCTGGACTTGGCCAGACAGTCAGCTGAGCACTTGATGTGCATCATAAACGATGTCATCGACCTGTCCAAGATGGAGGCCGGTCACATCACGCTCAATCCCCAGACCTTTTCTTTACCCGAAATCCTGGAAGCGACCTTTTTTCCTCTGCAAACCACCGCAGTGGAGAAAGACCTCGTTTTTGAGGCCAACCTCGATGAGCGGGTCCCCAAGATCCTGGTCGGGGACACAAGCCGGTTGCGACAGGTACTGGAAAATGTTGTCGGTAATGCCGTGAAATTCACCTCTCAAGGCAGCGTAACAGTCAATGTCGGCTTGGGCCACGAGGATCAGTCAGAAAATGAGGTCCGCCTGCTCTTTTCAGTAACCGATACCGGGATCGGCATTCCCGATGACCAACAATCAACCATATTCGATCGTTTCAGTCAGGTGGAATCTTCTGTCCACGCCCAGTATCGCGGTTCAGGACTAGGACTGGCATTGTGCAAGCGCTATCTGGAGATGATGTATGGGGATATATGGTGCACCAGCCGTGAAGACCATGGCAGCACCTTCTACTTTTCAGCCGTTTTCACCCTCGGCAGCCGGGACGATCTGGAGGTTTCGCCCCAAGCCAGCACCGAGATACGCGAACGTCCTCTCAAGGTCCTGGTGGCAGAAGACAGTCGAATGAACCAGTTGTTCACCGAAGAACTGCTCAAGGACAACGGTCACACAGTGGTCATTGCTGATGATGGCCATGAGGCCCTGCAGGCCTTGTCCCGGGAGACGTTCGATCTGGTCCTCATGGACATCCGCATGCCCAATCTCAACGGCGAAGAGGCCCTGCACATCATCAGAAACGACCCTCCCCGCGGCGTGAATCGGCATATCCCGGTGGTGGCCCTGACAGCCCATGCCCTCAAAGACGATCAAGACCGACTCCTCAAGCAGGGCTTTGACGGCTACCTGCCCAAGCCGATCGATATTCAGAACTTTGAGCAAATGATACATAATGTGCAGATGCAGACCAAAATCACCACCTGGATGCGCAGGGGGTAGGATCATCCATCCTTGATGAGAGAGAACTAAAAAAAACACACAGATTATGGCAGAACAATTTTATCTCAGAATTTGGAGATTCGGATGAACTTTAATTGATGGCAACAGAAAAGAAACCACTAACGGATGAAATCCATGCCCAAGCCGGTTATTATTTATTCCGAAAATCTTGACATTCATGAATATGGATTATAATCTCATGAAAACATATGTCTCTTTGAGGAGGAAATATATGTCCAATCTGCAAATCAAGGGTATTGATGATGGACTGTATCGTGAACTGAAGCAGCTTGCATCTGATGAGAATCGTTCGGTCAGTCAGCAGGTACTATATTTGATCCGGACGTCCCTGGCCCAAAGAAAGCAAAGACAACGTATGGATACATCGGCTCAGTCTTTGCTCTCCCTGGCCGGCTCCTGGGAAGATTCCAGGGAAGCGGAAGAGATTGTCAGCGAAATAAGAAAAGCCCGTCGCTCCTCGCATAAGCTCTGGGAAGGGTTGTAATGTACCTGCTTGATACCGACACACTCATCTATTGCCTGAAAGGGACGGAAGCAGTAGTCAAGAACTTGGAAAACCACCAATATGATGTGCTCAGGGTCAGCGTTATTTCTTTGATGGAATTATATTATGGGGCTTACAAGTCTGAACGGGTCACAGCCAACGTGTCTAAAGTTCGTAGGATAGAAAGTTCCTTTGAGGTTTTGCCAGTGGATTTTTCAATAGCCGAGACATTCGGTATGATTAAGTCACATCTTGAAGCTCACGGAAAACCTTTGGACGATTTCGACTTGGCTATTGCAGCCAGTGCCTTGACCTTTAATTTGATCTTGGTGTCCAACAACGAGAAACACTTTTCTCGTATAGAGGGTTTAAGGCTGGCGAACTGGACAAAGTGTTGACAATTTGCAGCTGGTGGATTGATCCGGTTTTTTTATGCCCACAATTGACGGACTGGAAGTCAGCCTCAACGACCATATCCAGAAGGATGAAGCTCTGGATCTCTACAGAGCAAATGGATGGTCTGCCGCAGAGAAGCCGGACAAGCTCCTGCCCGCCCTTCGTAATTCTCACTCCCTGATCACGGCCAGACTTGAGGGCAAGCTGATCGGGCTTGGCAATGCCATCTCCGATGGCTTCCTGGTGGTCTACTACCCTCACCTCCTGGTCCATCCGGATTACCAAAACCAGGGCATCGGCCGGGCCATGATGACCAATCTGCTGGAGAAATACGCTGATTTTCACCAGCAAATGCTGACAGCCGACCAGAAAGCTATCGGGTTTTATGAATCCATGGGCTTTGTCCGGGCCGGGCAAACCGAACCCATGTGGATCTACGCTGGTGATGAACATTGAGCAGCGAATCGGGCATTATTGAAAACCTGGAAACAAGCGCAAAGATCTTTAAGCAAATAGATCAGACTATCAGAGGGCAATAATGGCAGGAGAAGCTTTTAGAGGTTGGAGCAGATCTATTCCATGAAGCGGCTGGGGAGATAAGATATATGTCGAGATGAAAGGGCAATCTGCTTTATTATTAATTGACTTATCAAGACCAGCACCTTATTCCCCATGAGGACAGGGTCTTGTTCGATTTGCTTTGGATAAGGTTTAAAGGTATACTGGCAATGATTGAACCATGCAGTTGCAGAAACGGATCTAAGGTGGCTAATACCTGAAATAGCGAGATTTTTGGGAATCATAATTTCAATATCAAAAAGAACTTCTTGATTTGTGGATAACCAAGGAGTTTTATAAAATCGAGCCCTTAGTTTGAGGAGAGAATATGAACTCTGTCTATCTTGTTGAGGCAAAATACGTCGCTGATTATCGGGTATTTCTGCGGTTCAATACAGGAGAATCCGGAGAAGTAGATCTTAAAGATCTGATATTCAAATACGAGGCCGCAGAACCCTTGAGGGACCCAGAACAATTCGCAAACTTTTTTTTGGATTCATGGCCTACACTTGCATGGGAGTGCGGATTTGATGTTGCACCTGAATCCTTATACTATCGATTAACAGGTAACATTGCTCCCAGAATGGAGGTAGCTTAATTTTTTCTTTCTTTGAGGCTTCCAATTGGTAGAGACAGGAACAATTATTTTCTTTTCGAAATAGTGTAAACAAAAAATATATGGCGGCCGAAAAATGATGTCCAGTTTGTATTCCTTTGTGGTGCAAACATAAAGCAAGGTCTCCCTTCCAAGCGTAGGCAAATTCTTTTAGATTTTTCATCTAAACAGCTACCTCATACAAAATTTTTTCTAGCAGAGGCTCTTTTTGATGTTATAAATTCAGAAGGTCATAAAGGTAACTTGTTAGATATCGAAAATGACTCATCTGAATTTTCTGATTTTATAATAATCATATTAGAAAGTGAAAGTGCATTTTGTGAACTGGGAGCGTTTGCCAATAACAAAAATCTTAAAGTATTTTTATACTATATCAATTTTACTTAAAGTGACTAATTTCAAATAAGAATTAGTCAATAACTATCTATCAATTAACTGATATTCAGCATTATTTATGCCTTCATGTTGGAAGCCTGCGGGCATTGAACCAATCACGCGCAGAGAGTGATATTAACGTACATCTTACACTTACATCACTGAAAGGAGATTAGCTTCTTCTTGGCGGGCTTATGGATTGCCCTGTGTAATTCTGAAGGAAAGCGAATCTATTACACTGGGGCACGCCAAAAAAAGATCCTGCTTGCTTTGAATTTCTTCCATTCAACTGTGGTCAATCCTGTTAATCCTGCCTGCCCCATGAAATTTCTTCTCATTTCATCGGGGTCTAAACATAATTTGTCTTTCAACATTTTCACATTCACAGAAAATCAACACGCTTCGTTGAGGAGCCGAGAAACTTTTGTGTTGCGGCTTCTTTTTTCCAAGAGAATGGGGAAATTGTTTGCAGGAAAAAAAATGGACAGCGATTGAGGACAACCGCGTCCTACTAAAGAACAAGGTCCGGTTTTTTCATGCCAAAAAGAGAACCCTCCCCTGACCCCTCCCTCCCGCCTGGAAGACAGGCGGGAGGGAGGGGAATCAGAGAAAGAAAGGGTTCGTGCCGATACCGGACAATGCACAAATGACCCAGAAAAGCAAGAGGCCCCCAATGCCCAAAATTTACGGACTGGAAATCAGCCTCAACGACCACATCCAGGAGGATGAAGTTCTGGAACTCTACAGAGCAAATGGATGGTCTGCCGTAGAGAAGCCGGACAAGCTCCTGCCCGCCCTTCGCAATGCTCACTCCCTGGTCACAGCCAGGCTTGAGGGCAGGCTGATCGGGCTTGGCAATGCCATCTCCGACGGCTTCCTGGTGGTCTACTACCCTCAATTGCTCGTGCACCCTGAATATCAGAGAAAAGGTATTGGCCGGAAAATGACGGCAGCCATGCAGAAAATATATGGCGACTTTCATCAGCAAATGCTCACTGCAGATGAAAAGGCTATCGAGTTCTATAAGACATTGGGTTTTCAGCGAGCTGGAAAAACAGTACCCATGTGGGTATACGCCGGAAGTGAACATTAATGCATAACCATGCACGTCATACGGATATCCTTTACGCTACTCCACTCTGTAAAGGCCACCGGTGAACTTGGCGTTAGCGGGCACAGAGGGAGATAATGTGGATGAATTCATCACAGTTTTAGCGGCTTGGTGCACAACAATTATTGAATCGATAGGAATCGGTATTATTACATTGTTTGCGCTATATGCACTGCTTAATGCTGCAGTTCAGCTGCTCAAAAAAGAAGAGAAAGATTCAATTTTTCAAGAACTCCGTCAATTCCTTGGCCGGGGCATTTTGCTTGGACTTGAGTTTCTCATCGCAGCGGACATCATTTATACTGTGGCCATCGAGTTGACCTTTAAGACAGTAGGGGTTCTGGCCATCATTGTACTCATACGCACGTTTCTGAGCTTAACCTTGGAAGTAGAGATAAGCGGTAGATGGCCCTGGCAGGACAAGCAGTAGCACGCAAAATGAGGTGAAGTATCCGCCAATACTGAGCCGATGTATCCATCCGGTATCTTCACTTTCTTTGGGAAAGAGTTCACTTGGCGGCATCTCACTATCAAAAAACTTGACTATCTTCCATGAAATTGACGCAACCGTCCAGCAATCGGAATAACCATTGAGAGTGTAAAGGAATAAAGCACATATACCGATTCAGAGAATAGTACTATCAAACAGCGATTGACAAGAAAGGATTTGTCTGTTTAAGATATAAAGTCAATTTCACAATCGACAAGGCCAAACTATGGGCGACCATAGGACGGAAAGCTACGGATCCGGCCCTCAATTTTGGGTACACTGGTTTTGGCTCATGTAGGTGCGTTCTACTTAGAACACAGATCCTGCTAAAACTCTAGGAATTCAAAATTGAGGGCCGGATGGCCGGGTTGCCGAAATGTCTTCCGCGCATAAGCCCTTGCCAGTTCGGCAAGACTTCTTATCTGCCCTTCCCTGTCAGGCAGGCCGGATATCATCGGTCCACCGTTCTTCCGCCTGAAGAGATGATCCAGCTGAAATGAAGTCATTCTTACCCAATAGATTTCCAATCCCTGGCTATTGAGGCTCTTGGAACAAACCAAGGATCGTCAACAATCCCTGTCGTATTTAGGTATGTGTGAAAAACTCAAGGCAGCTTGAGTTCACAAAAGGCTCCACTACAGGTGAAAACTCTCTCAACCTAGAACAAAAGGAGTGAACACATGACATCTGGACCCCATTCTGTTCTGCGCACATGTTCAACAATCGCAGCCGCTGTAATACTCTCAGCCGCATTTGTATTCTCGGCTCAAGCCTGTACCCGTGCACTTAAGGACTTAGTTCTCTTTTTTGATTCTGCTACCCGTCCAAACACCTTCTGGGTCCCTTTCTCGGACTTGGACTTCTCGGCTGGTGCAGAGATAAAAAAGGGTTCTTCGACGAAGCGAGTGGAATTCGCAAATTTTGATGTAGTTTAAAGGACCTGGTATGAGGGCCTCGTAGCACGCAACGAATCTACCTGGAGGTCCTTATATGACACCGACTCAAGACATCCTTACCCTTGGCCTTGGTCTGGAGAAGCCCTGGAAAATCGTGGATCAGAATTTGGACACATCCAAAAAGCCCCATGAGCTCTACATCAAGATTTCCTCTGACCGGGGATCCACATATCCCTGCCCTGAATGTGGACAAATGTGCAAGGCCCATGATTTCAAAGAGTTTACTTGGCGGCATCTCAACTTTTTCCAGCATCACTGCTACCTTACGGCCGAGGTCCCCAGAATCAGGTGCGACAAGCATGGAATCAGGCGAGTGAATGTCCCATGGGCCAGGCAGGGAAGTCAGTTCACCCTACTTTTCGAGCAAGTGGCCATGCTGCTGGTCAAAGAAATGCCTGTGAATGCAGCCGCCAAGCTCATGGCCATTACCGACAAAAGCCTGTGGCGAGTCGTCGAGCACTATGTATCCAAGGCTATGTCCAAGCTGGACCTGTCATCTCTTGTTGGTTTCGGTCTGGATGAAACCTCTGCCAAGAAGAGCCACAAATATGTCACTATCTTCATTGACCTGGACCGGGCATCCCAGCCGGTGGTCTTTGCTACACCAGGCAAGGGTAAAGCCTGTTTGAAGGCCTTCAAGGAGCATCTCAAGGCACATGGCGGTAATCCAGAGAAAGTTGCTGAAGTTGTATGCGACATGTCTCCAAGCTTTATCCCCGCTGTAGGCGAGCAATTCGAAAACGCAACGATTACAGTAGACTGGTTTCACGTGGTCAAGCTGTTCACCAGCTCTCTGGACGAGGTCCGAAGGGCTGAAAGAAAGGTGGATGGGTTCCCCAAAGACGCTCGCTGGGCTACCCTTAAAGGGGAAGAGCAAGCCAAAACAGAGGCCCAGGAACGGGCTCTTCGAGAGCTTGAGGCCAGCGGGTTTGGTACGGCCACAGCCTATCGAATCAAGGAGATGTTGAGGTGGATCCGCCACGCTACAACGCCGCAATCGGCAAAGTGGCGAATCACCCATTTTATCCGGCATGCAGAAGAGCAAATCG
Source organism: uncultured Desulfohalobiaceae bacterium (assembly GCA_964619345.1). GTDB lineage: Bacteria > Desulfobacterota > Desulfovibrionia > Desulfovibrionales > Desulfothermaceae > Desulfovermiculus. The sequence goes on along the minus strand of CAZUER010000038.1, from coordinate 8,678 downwards.
AGGATGAACCAGTTCTTGAGCCGATGCAGAGAGCATTAGATACGTTTAAGGAACATGCCGAATTCATAGCCAGGCGCTGGATTTCAAAACACACCAACGCCCGGCTGGAAGGACTCAACAGCCTCTTCCAGGCAGCCAAATCCAGAGCCCGGGGCTATCGCAACAAACAGACCTTTATCACCATGATCTACTTGATAGGAGCTCCGATTGGCGACTTGCTCGAAGAGATGCAGGCCGCCTAGCTCAGTATATGGGCCATGCTTTCCTTCAGGGTCCTCCTTTAAGTGAGAGGACCCTGAAGGAAAGCATGGCGATTAACCACAACTTCCAAATTCCACAGTCAGCGTCGAAGAGTCTAAAAAAGCTTCCCATGGCCGGAGGACAGATATATGCAGGCAATGCCGCCGCCAATTTCGAGCCGGCACCCCCATTTAAGTTCATGCCGGCGGAAACAAAGTAGGGCATAAGCCCTCCATGTTTTGCTGCCAAAGGGATATCATAACAGCCAACCTTCCGATTTTTTCCTGTTATTCCCGCGAGGCCGGGAATTCAGACATTCCAGGAGTAACTGGATCAAAAAATGCAAAGATTCCAAAGGGACAGCAGTTGAGGACAACCGCGTTTTACTCAAGAATCAAGTCCGTTTTTTCATACAAAAGGAGATACAAATGCGACAAAAGATAGGTGCTATGTGGCCCTTTTTGCTGACCGCAGCGGTAATTTTCACCTTGTGTACCACTTCAGCTCCGGCCTGCACCGGCATCGTCTTGGAAGGAGAAGACGGCACGGTGGTCTACGGAAGGACCCAGGAATGGTCTGGGTTCGATTTCAAGACTGAAGCGGCGATCTATCCTCGGAATACGTCCTTTCAAGGAATGACCCCTGAAGGCCAGAACGGAATCAGCTGGCAGGCAGAACATGGCTTTTTGGGCTTTCTGCTCCTAGGCAGGGTGATCGGCGACGGAATGAATGAAAAAGGTCTTGCTGCCGGAGAATTCTATCATGAAGGGTTTGCCGAATACCCTGAATATGATCCAGGCCTATCGGATTACAGCTTGTCGCCCACCGACGTGCTGCCCTACATCCTCTCTAACTTCGCTACCGTCGAGGAAGTGCGCAAAGGCATGGAAAAGGTTATGGTCGTGCCGGTGAAGGATCAAAGCATCGACAAGGTAGCGCCAGTTCATTTTTTTGTGACCGATCCAAGCGGAAAGTCTCTAGTCATTGAATATCTGGAGGGTACACCGACATTTTACGACAATCCGGTCGGCGTCATCACCAACAATCCGACCTTTGACTGGCATTTGCAGAACCTCAGGAACTACGGGAAGCTGTCCAGTGATTCCTTTGAAAAAAAGACCTGGGGAGAACTGGAGATAACCCCGCTAGCATCGGGTTCCGGGCTCTTGGGGCTTCCGGGTGATTACACCTCACCATCAAGATTTGTCCGGGCCGTGATACTCAAACAGATCTCCTTTCCCACCCAAGGGGGAATGGATACGGTCAACCAGTTTTTCCGGATAATGGACAGCTTCAACGTCCCTGCCAGTCAGGGCGAAGGCCATAGAAGCGCCGAGGCCAAAAAAAATCGCCTGCCCTCTGATACACAATGGACTATTGCCAGTGATACGAAAAACCTTGTGACTTATTACCACACGGCCTGGAACAGACAGGTGAGAAAAATCGACCTCAAGAAAATTGATTTTACAAAGGGCGGAGTCCGAAAGAGGCCCCTGGACAAAGAACATGTTCAGAACGTCAAGGACGTAACAGAAAGCCTGCTCTAGACGAAAACTGAGTTACGTGCTGATAGATTCAGCACCTCTGTAAGTGAAGAGGGCAAGAGGTCTTAAACTTTTTACCCTCTTTTCTTAACGACCTAGTTGAAGAGATCATCAGAAAAAGATAAGAAATGGTGTCAAAAGAATCCAGGATACTGGATAACATACCGGGAAGAGAGCCGGAATACTGTTGGGATTATCGATGTTCATGATGGAATCATTTTTGTCGGGGCCGGCTGGCAGGATATTTGTACGCAGTTTCATCGCACCAATCCAGTATCTCCATGGGAGCGAAACCATCTTATTAGTCGAAGACGAAACAACCATTCTGAAGATGACCCGGATGATGCTGGAGCGCTTGGGATATACCGTCTTGCCTGCTGGCACATTCGGGTAGGCAATGGAGACTGAATTTTATCCAGAACCCCTTCTCCAAACAGGAGCTTTCAGTACACGTTCGAAAGACCCTAGATGAAGAGAATTGACATGATCCTGCTCTTGTACGTTCAAGAGATAGCTCTTTGAATTTCTGTCAGAGTATTGCTGGTTGAATAATTATTATCGGCCAATGCAGGATAGATTTAGGGATTTCCTTGAGCGAAACAAAAGTCGTTGAAATCATATCTTCAATACGATACGCATAATACTTCCAATCCGGTAAGCCTGCTGAAGCTGAGCTCACCCCAGACATGCAGGACCACTGGCAGCAAAGCCAGGGTTCCTGGCTTTCCCGGGCTGTGCCGCTTAGAGACGAGCTGGAATGATCATCGGCGTTGTCCAGACCGCCTTCGAGATCTCTGAGCGCAAACAGGCTGAGCAAAATCGTGAACAGCTCCTCAAGGACCTGGCCGGCCGTGAGGCCCTTTTGTGGGCGATTTTCGAAAACGCACCGGAAGGCATCGTGGTCTGTGACCAGCAGGGACAGATCACTATGACCAATCCGGCAGCCGATGCCCTGTACAAACGTCCTGTCCCTTAAGGTTACTTCCTGAAGATCGTTCCCAAGTCCGGGCCTATCTCAAAGAGGTGATCGAAGGCAAAGAGGTCGTTTTTGAGGCCAACCTCAATGAGCGGGTCCCGAAGATTCTGATCGGGGACACAAACCGGTTGCGACAAGTACTTGAAAATGTTGTCGGCAATGCCATAAAATTCACCTCTCAAGGCAGCGTAACGGTCCATGTCGGCCAGGACCAAGAGAATCACTCCGAGAATGAGGTCCGACTGCTCTTTTCAGTAACCGATACCGGGATCGGCATACCCGGTGACCAACAATCGGCCATATTCGATCGATTCAGTCAGGTGGAATCTTCTACCCACGCCCAGTACCGCGGATCAGGATTCGGCCTGGCCCTGTGCAAGCGCTATCTGGAGATGATGGACGGGAACATTTGGTGCATTAGCCGTGAGGGCCACGACAGCACATTTTACTTCTCAGCAGTTTTCACCGTCGGCAGCCGGGATGATTTTGAGCAGATGATACATAACGTGCAGATGCAAACCAAAATCACCACCCAGATTCGCAGGGTGTAGGATCATCCATACCTGATGAGAGAAAACTCAAAAAAAGAATATGTCTTGCTGAATATACGGAGGTAAACAACCATGACCACAGTCAAAATTGAGGACCACGGATCAGTGGCCATCTTGCGATTAGATAACGGCAAAACCAATGCTATCAACAGCCAATTGGTCTATGATATGCATGAGGCACTGACTGAGATCACAAACCAATATCAGGGCCTGGTTCTGGCCGGCGGGGATAAGTTTTTCTCTATTGGTCTGGACCTGCCTGAGCTGCTACAACTCGACCGGGACACTATGAGTGATTTCTGGCATTCTTTTAATCAGTTGGCCTTTGACATTTTTACCCTGCCCTTGCCCACTGTCTGTGCCCTTTCCGGCCATGCTGTAGCCGGCGGCAATGTCCTGGCCCTGACCTGCGATTACAGACTGGCCGGCTCAGACAAAAAACAGATCGGCCTGAATGAAATAAAACTCGGTGTGCCGGTCCCCTACTTGGCCGACCTCACCCTGCGGCAAATAGTTGGAGACCGGACAGCCACGAATATGATTTTCCGGGGAGAGTTCATGCCCTTTGCAGATGCCCACAAGGCGGGACTCATCGACGACATCTTTGCTCCTGAAGATGTGGAAGAACTGGCTGTGTCCAAGGCTGCCCTTCAAGCTGAATTTCCGCGGCAGGCCTATGCCGCCCTCAAGGCCCATCGGGTGGAAGACATCAGCCTCAAGTACCAGGAATTCGGAACTTCCAGAAACAAGGTTTTCCTTGACTGCTGGTTCAGTGCGCCGGTTCAGGAGCTGCTCCAGGAAGCTGCACAAAAGTTTTAATTTATACTCATCAAAACAATCTTGAAATAACAATTTTATTTTTGATTCATTTGAGATGCGCTATATGACCTTTCGTCTTATTGCTTATCCTGTAATTACCAAAATGAAGATATGGTTTCCCTTATAAATGTTGATGAGCTTGGACAATGAAGCCTCAGGTTAAGATAGTATTGATTTATGTGGTGCTTGGCTTTTTGTGGATTTACTTTTCAGATACTGCACTGACCTTATTTTATAACACTCCGGAAAGTGTCACGTATGCCCAACACCTCAAAGGCTATTTTTTCATACTCATTACCGGAACCCTTCTTTATTTCTTAATTAAAAAAGATATCGGTGCGTTAGAAAGAGCCAAAAACGATCTGAAGCAAAGCTACGAACAGACCATCATCGGCTGGGTGAAGGTGATGGACATCCGACACAAGGAGACCAAAAGCCACACGGAGCGGGTGGCCAAAATGACAGTGGAACTGGCCAAAAAGATCGGAATAACCGACCGGGAAGAATTGGAAAAAATTGAACGAGGAGCCATCCTTCACGATATCGGAAAAATTGGAATACCCGACGATATCCTGATCAAACCCGGAGAGCTTATTGCAGAGGAGTGGGCGATTATTAAAGAACACCCGAACATAGCCTATGATATTCTATCCAAGATCGAATACCTGCGGCCATGCATCGACATTCCCTACAGCCACCATGAAAAGTGGGACGGCGGTGGATATCCTCTCGGCCTTCAAGGCAAGGCCATTCCCAAAGCGGCCAGGATATTTGCAGTCATAGATGTATGGGACTCCTTGAACCAACTCAGGGTATACAAAAACGTCTGGCCGGAAACAGAGGTCATAGAACACCTCAAAAGCCTGGCCGGTATCCATTTTGACCCCGAAATCCTGGAAGTTTTCCTCAATAACTACGAAGAAATTAAAACTGCGGCACAAGAAGAGCTCGCGAACGAGGATACATATCCATGCAGGCTTTAGCTCTTGACCCTATTATTGCGTAACGTTATGGAATTCAGCAAACTTGCTCCCATTCATCCCCAAAATTCTCATGAATGAACTTTTAGAGCCAATGTTGATCAGCCAATACCGTTTGGCAAAACTTTTTTTGGGTGTTTTGCCAAAAATATGTCAAAAGTGCCGGAGGCAAAGTTGACGTGATATCATAATCTATGACCATGTGGGGCAGGGAGGGCTGTGGGAGATAAGTTAAAAATGTTTTTCGTATTTGTTTACGGGACCTTGAAGGAGGGTTTTCCCAACTACCACGTAAACAGCGGCGTTCGTGTGCCGGGAACCTTCATTACCTGCCAAAGATTTCCACTGTTCTTGGTTGGTGAGCGATATACACCCTGCTTGATCAACCGAGTTGGCCGAGGTGAGCAAGTTGCCGGTCAGGTCTATCGAGTTGACAAAACGGCTCTGGACCGAATGGATGAACTTGAACAAGTGACGGAACCAGGCGGTTACCAGCGCATGAAGATCACGGTCAGAAGACCTTCCGAACACAAGTGCTTTGAAGTCAATGCTTACCTCAAGGATGAGAAGCAATTAACTGGCCTCCAGGTTCAGCTCGGTCCATTGGCGGAATACACTCTTGAGCACGCCGCCCGATATCAACGCCGACAGCTCTAATCTTAAGTTTTCTATTGGCCAGTTGCAGGAAGCTTCAGGGATGAGGATACGAATTGAGCCGGTCACGGATTGCTCCGCCCAGCCAGGCGATGACCGCACCCAAATGCCGCTTCTTAGCTACACTCACGGTATGGCATGAGGAAACATTTTATGCGAAACATTGCATAACGCCCTCATGGAAACAATTGCACGTTCATAACCAGCGTCATATGTTCTACTGGCTTAAAAACCTCCATTTCATCTGGCCTGTGTGGTGATGCTGATGCGCCCGGGATCGGTTGGAAGTGCTGCCCTCTTGATCGCTGGAACGGCAGTTGGAGCAGGAGTTCTGGCTATACCGATTCAGACCGGCTTAGCCGGCTTGATTCCGGCTGTTGTTGGCATCATCCTTGTCTGGCTGGCCATGCTCTGTGCAGGCCTGATTCTGGCTGGTCGCCTGATTACATATCCTCTCCAGGATACCGACCTGCCCAGCCTTTTTCAGAAGGAGCTGGGGGCAATGGGCAAGTGGCTGTCCACCATCGGATACCTGATCATCTTTTATGGACTGATGACCGCCTATTTGGCCGGAAGCGTGTCGGTATTAGGTTCTCTGCTCAGTAACACCAAAACCGGATATCTGCTATTGGCCTTCTTTCTCCCGGCCACAGCCCTGTCCCTTTTCGGATTATCCGCCGTCCAGCGGAGTAATGCCCTGATTATGGCCGTGCTGGCCCTTTCCTTTATCTTCCTGTTGGGCATGGGCTGGCAGACCATGGATAATAGCCGCTTGGCCTATACCGATTGGTCCTATTTTCCGGCCATACTACCTATTATAACCTGTTCCTTCGGTTATGGGGTGATCATACCCACCATATGCAGAATTCTGAAGGGCGACATGAGGCAGATCAGGAAGGCCCTGATCTGGGGGACCCTGATCCCGGTTGGGGTCAGCCTCCTCTGGATCATGGTCATCCTTGGATCGGTACCTGTGCACGACGGCAACAGCACGGATTCTCTGATTCGGGCCTTCATACACTCTGAGCCAGCTACAGTCCCTTTGGCCCGCATTTCAGGAACAGACAGAGTCATTGGGACCGGCCTCATCTTTTCCTTGTGCGCTATTTTAACCTCATACCTGGCTGTTTCCACATCTTTAATGAGTTTTCATCGCGATTTGCTGGCCTCAGTGCTGCCATACAGATCCTATTGGCTGCGGGCAACCCTGGTCTTTGTTCCTCCATTGCTCGCGGTTCTCTTTTCTTCTGGTTTGTTTCTCACCGCCCTGGATGTCGTCGGGGGCTTGGGTATAGCCGTAATTTTCGGGCTTTGCCCAGCCCTGATCGCACTCAAAAAGCGGGGCGATGGAGCTATGCGCTGGATATACGCCGGAGTTGTGCTGATAATTTTCTTTGGCTTTATCCTGCTCCTGGAACTCGGGCAGGAGCTGAACCTGCTGCAGCTGCACCCAGCAGTTGAAAACTGGAAAGTCAACCATCCATAGGCGGGAGAAAAATGGATATCCACACCCATGTCGTGACGTCCATCGCAGTTCTGGTCGGAATGATCCTGCTGGCCATGTATCTCAGACACAGGGGCATGTTCAGTGAAAAGCACGGCCCGATATTTTCCCGCCTGGTCATGCAGGTCACTCTCCCGGCCCTGATTTTTTCCTCTCTGGCCAGAACAGAGCTTGACTGGAGTCAAGCCTATCTGTCCTTGATCATGTTTGGCGCAGAGATCGGATGCCTGCTCCTGGCCTGGTTGTGCGGACGTATCCTCCGGCTGGCTTCAGCCCAGCTGGGTGTGTTCATGCTGGTGGCCGGATTCGGAAGCTCATCCCTTTTGGGCTATGCGCTCATTAGTCAGATATTCTCCGGAAACACCCAAGCCCTGACCGAGGCAGTAATCATCTCTGAGCTGGGCGTTGCCCCAGCCCTGTTCACCATCGGAGTCATGCTGGCCATCTACTACGGCTCTGCAGAAGTGGACCTTCGCGGACGGCTGAAGGCAGCTTCCAGGTTCTTTGTTTCGCCCATCTTTTTTTCAGCATTCGCCGGCCTGCTCTGGTCCTCCCTGCATATTCCCACCGACAGCCTGATCATAGAAACACTCCTGGACGGATTTCAGGTTGTGGGTCAGGCCAATACCTTCATGGTGGCCTTGACCGTAGGCGTCCTCCTGCATTTCCAGGGACTGCGAGCGGTTATGTCCCTTGCCCTGATAGTTGGTCTCATCAAACTCATTGTCAAACCAGTTATTCTTTGGTTACCCACCGTAGGTATGGGCTTGCTTGAATGGCAATCTCAGGTGCTTATCCTGGAGGGAGCCATGCCCTCGGCCATGCTGACTGTTGTTCTGGCTCAAAATTATGGCTGTGACGCAAAGCTGGCCTCCAAATTGGTCTTTGCCACCACCGTAGCCAGCAGTGTGACCGTTTTGATCATGTTCTGGATCCTGACCTGATCTTCACAAAACAAGTTCTCCCACACTGACTGGATAGTTCGTTAAATAAAAGGCCGTGCCCAGTGGGCACGGCCTTTAGCACAAGCTTGCTTCTCAAGTTCTTGCTTAATACTGCCGTTTCATCCATCCGGTCTCTTTATCTATGAGCAGCTTTTCCACCAGGGAACCGTCTTGAGTCACGATTGTAGCCTCATATGTACCCTGTTGTTCCTCAATCTGGCCAACTTTTACATTCGGGTTCCCGGCCACATAGTTTTCCGCAAGCTGTCTGGCCTGCTCTGTATTCATTGGGGTTACTGGCTGCTGTTGCCCACCTTGAGGGCCATATTGTCCACGTCCCCATTTTTGTTGCATCCCTTGTTGATTATACGGGCAGCCTTGCCTCATGCCCTGTTGCCCGCCATACATCATCCCCTGGCCTCTGTGCATGCCTTGCCCCATGCCTTGTCCGCGCATCATGCCCTGC
>CAZUER010000037.1:0-30000 GCA_964619345.1 uncultured Desulfohalobiaceae bacterium | reverse complement strand
GAGTGCAACCTTGCCAAGGTTGAAGTCGCGGGTTCAAATCCCGTTTCCCGCTCCAACTCCTGTACTTCAAGCCAAACTTGAGTTTGGCTTTTTTTATTGTATGGACCATACGCATAAGCAACTCCCCTATCCACCCCAGGCCGACCTGGACGAACTCCTCAGCTTGGCCAAGTCCCGCTATCCAGTCCACTTTGAAAAGGTCAGCATTGGGGATCAGAGCCTTCAGATCCTTCAGATCCGGGATATGGAGGCCTATATCGAGTCCCTGGCCTCGGCGACCAGGAACGGTCAAGAGCTGAATCTGCCATTTTGGGCCAAGATCTGGCCCACGTCCATTTTGCTCAGCCACGTCTTGTCCTCGTCCTATGCGGTCAAGGACTTGGATGTCTTGGAGATCGGAGCAGGAGTTGGTGTCTGCGGTCTGGTGGCAGCTCTGCAAGGTGCTCGGGTTGTGATCACCGATTACCACCCGGACGCCCTGCTCTTTGCTCGGATCAATGTCCTCAAGAATTCTTTGCAGGACCAGGTGCAGTTGGCTGCAGCCGATTTCACAGTTGATCAACTCAATCGACGTTTTCAGCGTATCATTGGTTCCGAAGTCCTGTACCGGGAAGAAAGTTATGCTCCTTTGGTGGAGTTTCTGCAAAACCACGTGCAGCCCGACGGAGAAATCCTGCTGGCCAAAAGCCATATATTTCAAGCTGCCCGGTTTTATGAACTGATCAAAGATACCTTTGCGGTGAAGGAGCGTAGCTTGGGGTACAAGGAAAAAAAGCCTGAATCCGGTCAGCCGGAAAGGCATATGTGCACAATTATGCGGCTTATGCCTCGGCAAGGCCCAAACAGCATGTCTGCGGCATCAGATGTTTGAGCTCTCTTCCTGCTGTAAGGGGTATACTTTCGATCTGGACAAGACCGTTTCCCCGGAACAAACGGTCCGGCAGGTCCATGCCATTTTGGAACGCAGCGGGCACAGTCTCCTGGAAAGGACCCAAAGAATAGATACCGGGCGGCTGGGGATTCCGGTCTATTTGTCCATATGCGGGCCCAAGGCCCGGGAGGTCATGCCCACGCGCAAACAAATGGGAAAAGGGGCCTCCCCGGCTCAGGCCGAAGCTTCGGCCTTGATGGAGTTCATTGAGCGCTTCAGCTTGTTTTCCTTTCTCACCCAACAAGGTCAATCTGGTGACAGCCGGGCTCTGACTTGGTCCCAAGCCCGGGAAAAGTTCGGTCCGGACCTGATTCCCATCCAGGAAATCATCCATTCAGTCCAGGAAGACATCCCGGAGCAGGATGCAATCCGCATCCTGGATCTCGTATCCTGGTCCTTTTGCCCGGCCTATGCGCTCCAGACCGGACGAGAGGTAAAGCTGCCCCTGGATTGGTTTCAAACCATAAATGAGTTCAATGGGGCTTCGGCCGGAAACACCAGTGTTGAGTCTGTGCTGCAGGGCTTGTGCGAGCTGGTTGAGCGCCACGTCTGTGCCCGGATCGACTTGCAGCAGCCGGTACTGCCGACACTGGATCCGGCTTCCATGCACGATCCGGTCCTGCAAGACCTGTACGCGGCCTTTACCGGCAACAACATCCAGGTCTGGCTCAAGGACTTCAGTTTAGGGTTTGAAGTCCCAACTGTGGGAGCCCTGGCCTATGATCCAGCCACGTTTTCCCAGAGCAGTGAAATCGTGTTCACCGCTGGTACGGCCTCATCTCCGGCAAAGGCCGCCATCCGGGCCCTGACCGAGGTGGCCCAGTTGGCTGGAGACTTTGAATCCGGCAGTTGCTACGAACCATCGGGACTGTCCAAGTTGACCAGCTTTGACCACTGCCGTTGGCTGCAGCAAGGTCCTCTCGTCCCCTTGTCTTCGCTTCCGGACATCAGTGACCAGGATATGGCCCTGGAAGTGTCTCGGTTGACAAATGAGCTGCGAAAACAGGGTCTTTCTGCCTATACCGTGGAGACAACGCATCCTGGATTGAATATCCCGGCTCATTACACCATAGTTCCCGGTTTCGATTTTCGTGAACGCAGTTCCCATCCCAGCTTGGGACTTTTTGTGGGTCGTATTTTGGCTGAAAAGCAGCCGCCCGAAGAAGCCAAACAGGGCCTGCAGATCCTGGAAAGGATCTACCCCCAGGCCCACTTTCAACCTTTCTTTCAGGGGCTTTTGGCTTTACGGCGAGGCCGGATGCCCGAGGCTCTTGAGGCCTTTGCCCGGGCCGAACCCTTGCAACCGACGGCCCAGGATCAGGCCTTTGCCGCCTTTTATCAAGCCTACTGTCTCAGCCTGGAGGAGGCCTGGGAGCAGGTGGAGTCCGTTTTGGACCGAGCCATTGAATTGGCCCCTGACGTTCAAGCCTTTTATAATTTGCGAGGCGTCGGCTATTTCAAGAGACAAAGATACGAACAGGCCATCCAGGATTTTCACTCGGCTTTACATTTGGATCCCGGCTCAGCTACGGATTTGGCCAACTTGGGCATGTGCTGCAAAAGAACGGGGAAAACCAGGGAGGCCATATCCTACTTGCAAGCCGGACTGGAGCTCGATCCCGGGTTGGAAACCGCTCGCAGAGAACTTGAGGAGCTCTTGGACTGGAACTGAACCCTGTTTGGTTTTTTGAGAAAGACATTGAAGTCGTTGACAATGGGAAGCAGAACCACGAAGCTTCCGGGGTTCGGCAGGCTCCAACTTGACAAGTTCGGGTACAAAATTTTATAAAGTATACTTTATGCGGCAACATGCTTCCATGCTCCCCTTGACGGGGGGGGCAATTTCAATTACCCATTTCCAAGCATGTTTCAAAAACATGCCCATAGCGGGTCTGTTTTTGAGTCCTGGTTATTTGCACTCAATGCTTAATAAACTGTCGGTCAAGGAGGTTGACACATGGCAACTGTCGAGTTCAAAGGCAAAACATTCGAAATCGATGAAGACGGCTTCTTGCAGAGCTTTGATGACTGGAGTCCGGAATGGGTGGACTACGTCAAGGAATCTGAAGGAATCAAGGAACTCACCGACGAACACCGTAAGGTTATCGAGTTCTTGCAGGACTACTACAAGAAAAACGGTATTGCCCCCATGGTTCGTATCCTGTCCAAGGTAACCGGTTTCAAGCTAAAGAAAATTTACGAGCTGTTTCCTTCCGGGCCTGGCAAGGGAGCCTGCAAAATGGCTGGGTTGCCCAAACCCACCGGCTGCGTCTAAACAGCCTCGCTCTGCGTATTCTGGCTGAGGGCGGCAGAATTGCCGCCCTTTTTTTCCTTCCGCCAGGACACAACAGGTATACCCATGGATATCAATTCGGTTTTGACCCAGCTCAAACAAGAACCTGGCTTTGCAGATCAGGTGGGCATGGTTTTGATCCACAATGGGATTGCCCGCGGTCATTCCCGGGGCAGTAAAGCGAAAGTGGACAATCTGACGGTTACCCCTGATCGGGACAAGATAGAGTCCTTGCGCCGGGAATACGAGTCCCGCCCCGGTATATTTCGGATTATCATCCAGGCCAATCAGGGAGAGTTTCAACCCGGGCAGGATCTTTTATTTATTATCGTGGCCGGGGATATTCGAGAAAACGTGCATCCGGTACTTTCCGAACTCTTAAATCGGATCAAATCCGAAGCCATGCATAAAGTAGAGGTTTAGTTTTGGCCGGGATCATCGCCAGCCTGACCTCCGGCAACTCTGACATATTTTTTTCCCAAGAGAGCACAGTTTTTTCCATAACCCCTCTCAGGAAACCCCGGCCTGGGCCATCAGCTCCCGGATCCGAACCGCTTCTTCTGCCTTGCCTCTTTTCAGGCACCCCTGGACGTACCTTTTCCCCTTCACCCGAAGCTGTGTCTCTGTCCATCGCCGATTCTCCGGACTGAAGTCGCTTTGTTTCAGCAGTTTGCACAAGCTCATGATCCGATACAGATCCAGCCCGATGATCTTGCCCGAGAGCTGATCCGGGTGTCCGGCATAGCGAGTGACCAGATACTCAGGGACCAGCCCGACCGGATATCGCAAGGCGCAGCGCAACCACAGGTCGTAGTCCTCACAGGCTCCAAGCCTGGTATCGAATGGGCCGGTCTCTTCCCAGCACCTGCGACTGATGAGCACGCAGGAAGGGCTGACCAGACAGAGCTCCAGGGAAGGGACGAAGATCCACCCACTGCGTTTTTTGTGCCGCAATCCCGGATTGACCCTTCGGCCGTTTCTGATCCAAACTTCTTCCGTTTGACTGATATCCCAGCCTCCGCTGCGGATGAAGGCCAGCTGGATTTCCAATTTACGGGCATCCCACACATCATCGGAATCCAAAAATGCGATGTACTCCCCATGAGCCATGCTGACCCCGGCATTTCTGGCTGCGGCCACTCCCTGCTGTTTTTGGCGCACATATTGCGTCCGATGATCCTGGACCCTGTTCATAAATGCCGCAGTTTGGTCCTCGGAACCATCGTCGACCACTATGAGTTCCAAATGCGAATGTGTTTGGCTTAAAACAGAATGCACGGCCCGGGGCAGCACCGAGTCCCGGTTGTACGTAGGAATGATCACTGATATGAGTTCTGAAGATATGGCATGCATGGACACAAAGGCCCCTGGGACCTCAAATCTGTATGAGGACATTTGACCATGATTGAGACATCAGATCCGACCACCTACCTAGCCCAGGCAGTGTGCCGGGTCATCCTGTCATCCTTTGAGCTGAGCAGTGATGTCCGCCACTTTGCCCACTCCACATTGGGCATGGATTCCCTGCAGGACATCAGGTCCGCTCTTCTGGATATGCCAGAAAGCTCTCTGCCGGAGCAAGAGTGCCTTATTCAGCTCCTGCTCTCCCCTTCCATGGATCAGAGAATAGAGCTGGAACCTTTTTTACAGTATGTCCAAGAAAGCCAGGTTCTTGACTCCGAGCTGGTCCAGTCTCTGCTGTTGCTTTGCCCTTCGGCCCGCATCTCCTTCCCGGATGGGAAGAGCATTCACCTTGATGTAGACCAGGAGATGATGGAAGACATCGTCGGCCGCCTGCGTCTGCAGCAGGTCTTGACCCCGGAGCTGAAACAGGCCGTACGTGAATATGTTCCTCCGTCCTGGCATTCCTGGATACGGGTCCACTTGCGACAGGCCGCATCCCCCTTGACCGCCAGCAGAGCCAGTTTTTTGGCTGCAGTCCTGAAAGCTGTCCCGGTTTCCTCACCCTTTTTTACACAATATTTCCAATTCGCCCTGGCTTTTGTCCAGGAGTGTTCGGAGACAGAAGACATGCTTCGGGCTTTGGCGGCCAAAAAGGAGCACTTGGAACACAGTCTGGATAGGGCCGCTTTTTTGGAAAAAAGACGAACCGGGCAGGTCATGGAGACCCTGCTCATGCAAAAGCTTCCCATGTTAAGCATAGATACAGATGCAGCCGAAACGGAAATAAGGATCATCAATGATCTTTGCCTGGCGTTGTATGGACACATTCCGGCTGGCTTCGACCAGGCCTGCCAGGAAACAGAGGTACACAGCGACTCTTTTAACACCTTGACTGGTCCGGAAAAAACACTATAAGTGCTGCTAGCATGACTTGGTCAGGGATGCCCCCCAAAACACAGGACTCAGCGATGAACGATCACATTTCGCCCATTTGCCATTCCAGTGCCCAAAATACTGAAGACACTCTCACAGCTTTCAATCGGCAGGAATCCAAATCCCTGGCATTATCCGGGGCCAAACTCATAACCGGAACCGGACAGCACATTGACAAGGGGACGATCGTTATTGAGGACCAGAGGATTGCCGCTGTTGGCCATCCGGAGCAGGTCACCGTTCCCTCTGGGGCCGTACATATCGATCTGACCGGTAAGACCGTTATGCCTGGGTTGATCGACGCCCATGTCCATCTGGACATGCACGGCATGCCGGATACCTACCACGAGAGCCTGGTGGAAGACAAATTGCGCACCATACGGGCCAGCATTGAGATGGCCAACACAGTCCGGGCCGGAATAACCACAGTGCGCAACGCCGGTTCAGCCAATTATATCGATATTGCCGTCAAAAGGGCTGTGGAAGAGGGCTTGGTCACCGGCCCCCGTATTTTGGCCAGTGGAAGGATTATCTGTATGATGACCGCAGGCAGCGAATATTTTCAAGGCTTGTACCGGGAAGCCGACGGAGTGGACGAGAACCGGCGGGCAGCCCGGGAGCAGCTCAAGGAAGGTGCCGATCTGCTCAAGGTCATGGCTACCGGAGCGATTATGAACCCGGGGGGAACCCCTGGGGCTCCGCATCTGAACGTGGAGGAAATCCGGGCCGTGGTAGAGGAAGGAGAAAAGACCGGCAAACATACTGCCGCTCATGCCCATGGAGCCGAGGGGATCAAGAACGCAATCAAGGCCGGGGTAAGGACCATAGAACATGGTACGCTGGCCGACGATGAGGCCTTGAAGATGATGGCCGATCAGGGCGTCTTTCTGACTTCTACCTTATGTTCAAACTTCTGGATGCTCAACGGCTCGGCCAAGAACGGAATCCCCCAATTCATGTTCCAAAAGGCGGAGGAGGTATCCAAGATCCGGGTGGAAAATCTGTGCCGGGCTTTACAGGCCGGGGTCCAGGTAGCCATGGGCACAGACGCCGGAACTCCATACAACTACCACGGCCGAAACGCCATGGAACTCATTCAGTATGTAGACAAGGGCATTATGGATCCCATGCAGGCCATCGAGGCCTCCACCAGAATAGCCGCGGACGCGATGGGCCTGTTGTCTGAAACAGGGACTTTGGAGCCGGGAAAGGTGGCCGATCTGCTGGTGGTAAGCGCCGATCCTCTGCAGGACATCCACTGTCTTCTGGAATTGGCCAGCATTCATTGCGTGTTCAAGGCCGGACAGGTTATACACGGGAAGGTGGATACCAGGCAGTGGGATGAGGACTGGTCCCTGGGTCTGAATTAATCTTTCAGCGCCTTGGCGTCGCTGAAATGTTTTTTTCACTCGCAGCTCAGCAATAGCAAATATTATATACAAGGAGGGTTGTATGGCGAAGAAAAAGGTTCTTTTTCTTTGCGATGCCAGTGACACAGATATAGTTGAAAGAAGCTTCGGCCATATGGACGATTATGATGTGACCGTGGAGACCACAGAGAAGATTCTGGATTATGGGGTGCAGCCCTATTTGGAACGGACCATCGAGCTGATCAATGAACATCCGAACATGTATGACGGAGTGGTGGGAACGCACGATTCCTCAGCTGTATTTGCGGCCGTTATCTGCTCCGAGACCGGGAAGACCTTCGCCTCCCTGCAGAGTATCATCAACTGTCAGAACAAGTATATTTCCAGACTCAAACAACAGGAAGTCCTGCCCGAGGCCGTTCCGGAGTTTTGCCTGGCCCTGGAGTATTTGCAGAACCCGGACCGCCTCAAGACCCCCTTTTTCATCAAGCCGGTCCGGGCCAACATCTCTTTTGGGACCCATCTGATCGAAACCCCGGAAGAACTTGAACTCTACATCGGGCTGGAAACAAAAGATATTGTGGCCCACAATCAGTACTTCCTGGATGCCCTCTCTCTGCGCCCGCATATGTCCAACGGGCTCAACATCGCCACCTGCAACAATTTCCTGTGCGAAGGGTTGATCACCGGGGAACAGGTCACGGTGGACGGTTTCGTGTGTAACGGCCGGGTGAGTGTCTTTGGTATGACCAAGGCCGCGTTCTACCCCGGAACCAACAGCTTCAGCCACCATGAGTTTCCCTACTCCTTTTCCCCCACCCTGGATGCAAAAATCAAAAACGGCCTGAGCCGGCTCATTCCGGCCTTGGGAATTGACAACAGCTTTTTTAATGTGGAGCTGCGGGCCGACTTGGAAAAGGAGGCCTACGGCATCTTAGAGGTCAACAGCCGGATCGCTTTCCAGTTCGCCAAGACCATTGAACTGGTTACCGGTTTTGACCCCCTCCATTTGCTTTGCGATGTGGCCTGCAACGAAGAACCGGATCTGACCACCACCGAGCAAAGGACATATCCTTTGTGCTTTAATTTCGAGATGCATTCCTTTGAGGATAAAAAGATCGTCAGGACTCCAACCCAAAGCGGCTATGAAGCAATCCGCCTCCTGTACCCGGACGTGCATATCCGCAATCTGATCTATGAACGATCCAATCTCTCTGATTACAAACACAATCCGGAAAGCTTCCGCTATTGTATGCTGGATATTCCCGGGAACAGCCGGGACGAGATCCTGGCTGCCTATGAGCATATCACTTCTCTACTAGGGTACGAGTTTGAACCTGTTTCTGCTGAGGACAACCAAAAGGCGAGCCCGGCCTGGCCTTAGAAGATTTGGTGAGATCCTGACCACCTAGCCAGAATTCTTATTTGCGGTGCTCAGCTCAGCCCAGACGGGTTCGGGCACCAGATAGCGGATAGATTTACCCCGGGTCATTTTGTCTCGAATCAAGGAACTGCTGATTTCCAGTATGGGTGTTTGCAGCAGTTGCACCCGGCATTGATGGGGAAGAAGCCAGGATCCTTCGCTTTTCTTTTCAGATTCGGACCATGTGTCCGGGATGAATCGGTCCAATATCTGTTCGTCCCCTTCTTCCCTGGCCACGACTATGAAGTGGGTCAAGTGGATGAGGCGATGCCATTGGTGCCACTTTGGGAGCTGGACGAAATCCGGGCAGCCGATAAGAAAAAAAGGGACATGCCGGGGATGCATTTGACGATACATTTCCAGGGTGTCGACAGTATAGGATGGTCCTTTTCTCTGCCCTTCCATAGTATTTAAAACCAGGCCGGACATGTGAGCAATGGAGGCCTCAATGAGTTCGCTGCGAAAGGCGAAGCTTTGCACAATCCGGTCTTCTTTGTGCGGAGGTATAAAGGCCGGGACCAGCTCCACCCGGTCCAGACCACCCTGTTCCAAGGCCTCTACAGCCAGACGCAGATGCCCGTTGTGCACCGGATTGAAGCTGCCCCCCAAAAGTCCCACGTTCATTATCCTACTCCCGGATCTGTCCCTGGCCTAAAAGCACGAACTTGGTACTGGTCAGTTCCTTGACCCCCATAGGACCGTAGGCGTGGAGTTTGGAGGTGGAGATGCCTATTTCCGCACCCAGACCCAACTGGCCTCCGTCGTTGAAACGGGTGGAGGCATTGACCGCGACCAAGGAAGCGTCCACCTCTTGCACAAAACGCATGGCCCGATCGTGCCTGGCGGTCAAAATGGCTTCAGTGTGTCCTGATCCAAAGGCGGCGATATGCTCCTGGGCCTGGTCCTGATCCTGGACTACCCGCACGGCCAGGGTCAGATCCAGGAATTCGTATCCGAAGTCTGTAGCCTGGGCCGGATGAGCCTTGTCCCCCAGATATCTAAGCGCTTCCGGGTCGGCCTTGAACTCAACTCCGGACGATCCCAGACTGGAAGCCACCCGGGGCAGGAGATCCCCGGCCACATCCTTGTGTACTAACAGACATTCCAGGGCATTGCACACTCCGGGACGTTGCACTTTGGCATTGTGAATGATGGACACGGCTTGGTCCAAATCCGCGGTCTCGTCCACATAGATATGGCAGACCCCCTGGTAATGTTTGAGGACCGGCATGGTAGCCTTCTGGGTTACGGCTCGGATCAAGCCCTCTCCGCCCCGGGGTATGACCACATCGATGTACTCATCCAGTCCCAGCAATACATCCACTGCTTCCCGGTCCGCAGTCGGCACCACCTGAACCGCCTGGCCCGGCAGACCGGATTCCTGCAAAGCCCTGGAGATGAGTTCACCCAAAGCCTGATTGGAGGCAAAGGCTTCGGAACCTCCCCGCAGGATGCAACCGTTTCCGGCCTTGAGACACAAGATGGCGGCCTCCACGGTCACGTTGGGCCTGGATTCATAGATCATGGCCACCACCCCCAAAGGGATGCGCATCCGGCCCACCAGCATTCCGTTGGGCCGCTTGGACATCTGTTCGATGCCCCCCACCGGGTCTTCCAGTTGGGCTACGTCCCGGCAGGCCTGGGCCATGCCTTGCATGGTCTTGTCATCCAGACGGAGACGATCGAGCATGGCTTTGCTCAGACCCATGCCCTGGGCCTGGGCCAGATCCCGGGCATTGGCCTTTTGGACTTCCTGCTGTTCGCTCTCTAAAAGCCGGGCCAAACGGTGTAAGGCCGCGTCCTTGATCCGGCTGGACTGGGTCCCCAGGACTGCGGCTGCCTGCTTCACGTCCCGGCCCATGTTCAGAATCTGCTTCTGATCGTTCATATCTGTATCTCCTTCAAGTCTTTTTCAGGACCAAATGTTCACGGCAAAAACACTCTCTCCCCCGGCTGGGGCAAGAAGCCGTGCACATCGGTCATGCCTTCCAGCCAGGCCCGGGCCTGAAAACCTTTCAGTCTCCGCTCATCCCGCTGCATGTGCACTACGGCCAAACGCTCGGCCCCGGCCTGCCGGGCCAGGTCCATGACCTCCATGACCGTTCCGTGCCCATGGACAGACTGATCCAGCTTGAAGCCTTCGTGGACAACCAGAGAACACCCCTGGATCAGGCTCGGAACATCCGGCCCCGGACGACCGTCCCCACTGTAATACAAACTGGCCTGCGGTCCATCCAAGCGCAGCCCGAGATTGGGACGAGAGTGCTTGGTCCAGACCGTTTGCCACAAACAGCCCAAAAACTGTAAGGGGGTTTCAGGCTGTACGGACTGAAAGTGCAAGGGAAAAGTGAATTTGTCCCCAAAACCGGGATAGGCCAGCTGGATGCTCTGGGCCGCCACCTTTTCTATATCAGGAGGTCCCAGGACAGTTAAGGCCTTGTTGCGCCCACTTTCCCACAGCCGAAGAAGAATCAGGGGGAGGCTGAAGAAGTGGTCTCCGTGCGGGTGGGAAATCCAGATGGCATCCAGATCGTTCGGAGAGTGGAGGTGAGAAAAAAGAGAATGGGCCACACTGAAACCACAATCCAGAAGGATTCGAGCTTCTTGGACCTGGACCAATAAAGAAGTATTTCCCATATCTTGGTCACAGGCCTCCCCAACTCCCAAAAAAACAACCTGCATACGAGTTACCCTTTGACCTTTGATTCCATTCTGATTACAAGTTTGTGGTTCTTTATTTTTGCACCAGCCTTGGACTGGGCATGAAAACCATGAAGGAGCCGTTTATGACCAAGTCCCGACAAAGCCAGCCAGCCGAAAACACGGCCTCCCAGATAACCCCGCCCCCGGCAGCCGGATGGGTCAAGGTTGTTACCGACAACCTCAGAACCATCGGTCTGGTGTTGGCTGCAATCATTATTGTGGCCGCCCTGTACAGCGGTTATTCCTACTATAAAAACCGCACCCTGCGCAATGCGCAGCAAACTGTGGACCAAATCATGTCCACCCAACAGGGTCAAGCCAGAATCTCAGCCTTGGAAGATTTTCTACCCCAAGCTCCAGATGAGATGCAAACCGCTTTGCACCTGCAATTGGCCAGGCTGGGCCTGCAGGAAGAGGATTTCGAGCGGGCCGTCGTCCACTGGGAACATATCCAAGAAAATACTGAAGACAGGGATATGCAGATAGTGGCCGCCATGGGCCGGGCCACGGCCTTGTCCGGTCTGGACAAGCCCTCTGAAGCATTGGCATTGCTCCAGAAGACGGCGGATCAGGCTCCCAAGCGTTATCAACGTACTATGAATCTGAAAATCGCGGCCACCGCTGAACAGGCCGGGGATTGGGAACAGGCCCTGCAGGCCTATCAGGCCGTGGCCGATATGGCCGCCCTGGAAGCTCAGCGGGATGAATTCATTGAGCACAAAATACGTCTTTTGAAAAAGAAAATGAACACGAGCCGTTCGTAGACCGGAAGGGAAACTCCAGGCTTTCATCCAAACCGAGGTGAACACACAATGGTCCATTCTCTATTAGCCGCCGAACCTGGCTCAACCCATCTCTTGCTGGGCAATGAGGCCATTGCCCGCGGGGCCTTGGAAGCCGGGGTAGGATGCGTGACGTGCTATCCAGGCACCCCTTCCTCGGAGGTGCCGGATACCCTGTACAGCTTGTCTGAACAGGGAAGTTATTATTTTGAATACTCGGTCAATGAAAAGGTGGCCCTGGAAGTGGGCGGAGGAGCGGCCCTGGGCGGAGTGCCCACATTAGTGACCATGAAGCATGTGGGCGTTAACGTGGCTGCCGATCCTTTAATGACCCTGGCTTATATCGGCACTCCAGGCGGGCTGGTCCTTTTAAGCGCTGACGACCCCGGATGTCATTCCAGCCAGAATGAACAGGACAACCGCTATTACGCCCGCTTGGCCGGACTGCCCTGCTTTGAGCCGGCCACGGCTCAAGAGGCCAAGGATATGACCAGGGACGCTTTGACCCTGTCCGCCAAGTGGGGACAGCCGGTATTACTGCGGACCACCACCCGAGTCAATCATCTCCGGGGTCCGGTCACCTTTGGTCCTTTGCCCCCGGCCCAAAATACCGGGTCCTTTGCCAAGGATCCTTTCAGGTTCGTTCCCTTGCCGGCCATTGCCCGCAAACGCCATCCGTCCCTTGTCCAATCTCTGGCCTCCATTCGAGCCGAGGTCGAACAGTCCACCTGGACCAAAAAGTACGGTCAGGGAAAACAAGGCATCATGGCCACCGGCCTGGCCAGAGCGTATCTCCACGACGCGTTGTTCGATCTGGGATTGACCGATTCCTTTCAGATCCTGGAACTGGGGATCTCCTACCCCTTTCCGGAGGAGAAGGCCCTCAATTTTCTGCGCCACGTAGACTCGGTGTTGGTTTTAGAGGAGCTGGAGCCCCTGGTGGAAGAGCGGCTCAATATTCTCTGTCACAGGCACGGGCTGTCCACTTCGGTGCAGGGCAAGGATGACCACCTGACCACAATCGGGGAATACTCCACTGCCGCTGTCCGCCAAGCCATCCTCCGTTTCCAGGGCTATTCTCCGCAAGGAGATTATCTGTGTTCCACCCGGGAAGACCTTCCCGGCCGGCCCCCGAATCTGTGCCCGGGATGCTCCCATCGGTCTATGTACTACGCTGTACGTCGTGTCTTTGGTGACAGTGCCGTGTATTCTTCAGATATCGGGTGCTATACCCTGGGTTTTTTGCCTCCCCTGCGAGCGGCCGATTTTTTGCTGTGCATGGGGTCTTCCGTTTCCGCAGGTACGGGAATGGCTTTGGCCACCGGCCAGCCGGTAGTGGCCTATATCGGGGATTCGACCTTTTTCCACTCCGGGATCACCGGGCTGATCAACGCCGTTCATAACCGGCACAACCTTTTGTTGGTCGTTTTGGACAATGCAACCACAGCCATGACCGGACATCAGCCCCACCCCGGAGTGGACCAGACCCGCCTGGGTCCCAATCCCTGCCGGGTGGATATTGAGCAAGTGGTCCGCGGATGCGGGATACAGGAAGTGACCACCATCCGGCCTTCCAATTTGAAGAAAACCTTGGAGACCCTGCAGGCTTATAAGGATATGCACGGGGTGCGGGTGATTATCGCCAAGGAACCATGCGTCCTTTTTGCCCGCAGGACCCTGGGCCAGAAAAAGAACCAGACCGCCTATGTGGCCGAGCAAACCGAGGATGTCCGCACCTGTTTGCAGGAGCTGGCCTGTCCGGCCTTCTATGTGCAGGACCAGGAGATACATATCGATGAAAACCAGTGCAGCGGATGTATGCTCTGCGTACAGATATCCCCGTCCATAAAAGCCAGGAAAAGGAGTTAAAAGGATGAAAGCGCGACTTTTTTTGGCTGGGGTCGGCGGTCAAGGCACTCTGACGGCCACCAACCTCCTCGGTCTTTTGGCCCTGGACCAGGGGGTCCAGGTCTGCGCCGGAGAGATTCACGGCATGGCTCAGCGGGGCGGGATTGTGGAGTCGGCTCTTCTCCTGGGGGGATACCTCAGTCCCAGGATCGGTCCCGGAGAAGCGGACGTCCTGTTGGGCTTTGAACCCCTGGAGACATTACGGGCCCTGCCCTATTTACGCCCGGGCGGAATTTTGATCAGCAATACTGAACCGACCATACCCATTGGAGTCAGTATCGGGCAGGATACCTATCCGGATTTGGAGGAGGTCAGATCCCGCAGCCAGGAATGCGCAGCATGGGCCGGCTTTGTTCCCTGCAAGAGCCTGGCCGTTCAATCCGGAACGGTCCAAAGCGCCAATATGGTTCTTTTAGGCGCCCTGTGTGCTATTGAGATGGAACCCTTTACCCTGCAGGCCCTGCATCAGGCCATCAGGAATCATCTTCCGGCCAAGATCGTAAATATTAACTTACAAGCGTCCCGGCTCGGCTTTGAGGCTGTTCGGGAACTCTAAGCCCTCACTTTCCCTGCTTGACCTGATGGGCAAAAGCCTCCAGCCGGTTCTGGATATTGGTCTCGGTTTGCCCGTCATAGGCCAGGGAAAGCATGGGGATGGATGCTTTCTGGCGTAATCTGGGCATGATGGCATCCACTACTCCGCCGGGCATGCAGGTAAAGGGCATGACATTGATCAGTCCCTGCACATTCTTATCCAGGTAGTGCACGCTCTTCCCGATGCTGAGGACAGCCTCGCCTTCGAACTCTGGTGAGAGATAGGGACTGGCCGCAGCCAACAGTTCCCTGGTTTCCGGTTCGGGCAAAGAGCGGAGCCATCCGTTGCCGGCCTGCAACAGGGAGCGTTCCAAGCGTCCCTGGACTATGGATTCCATCTCCAGCTTCAGCCAGGCCTTGAACTGGTGGTTACGCCTGGCGTGCTTTTTACCGGTATGGTTCACATAATGGATCCATTCCCCTATGGTCGGAAGCCAGGCCTCCAAACCCAGGTCCTCTAAGCGCGAAATGAGGTATTCATTGGCAAAGGGGTTGGAGCGAACGTATATCTCCCCCACAATCCCCACCACAGGTTTGAATGATTTCTGTTTCCGGGGCATGGTGACGAATTCATCCGCTGCTTGCCGCAGAATAGGCCGCAGATCCGCATTCTCGGCTATTGCCTGGCTGATGTTGTGCAGCCACTTTGCATACACAGCTTGGCATTCGCGTGGGTTCTGAACATATGGCCTGGTCTCCAGAAGGAGCTTGATCAGCAGATCCACTGCCACCACCCCTTTCCAGGCCAGCTTGGTAAAGTCTTTGCTGACCATGCCCAGTTCCTGATACAGAGTGCTGCCCTGATTTGGAGAAAAAACCGGTACCTGCCCCATTCCTACCTCGTCCAGAACCAGGCGGTGCAATTGGTGGTAGAGTCCGAAACGGCAGGGGCCGCCGGCAGCAGGCATGAAAAAAGCAACCCGTTGAGGATCGAAATCCGGAGTTTGGACCGCCTTGAGGATGTCTCCTGTGGTCAGGACCGCGGGCAGGCATTCTTTGCCTTTGGTGTATTTGCGCCCCAAGCGCAAACTCTCTTCATCAGATGTCGGCAGCAGTCTGGCCTCCAACCCGTTGGCCCGAAAGGCGGCGGCAAAGGCATGCAAATGATCGGTCATAGGCGGTATGTACAGAACCCGTTCTGGATGATACCCTTTGATATCCGATACAAAGGGCAATTGGACGGAGTTCTTCCGCTGGGTGTCCTCTGTGCTGTCCAGAAAGGCCTCTAGGCGGGTGAGCACGCCTGCGTCCGCGGTATGTTCGTCTATCTCCAGTTCCAGATAGGGACGGTCACCAAGTTGGCGCTCAAAAAAGTGGAGGATAAAGGCATCCGGTCCGCAGGAGAAATTGGTGATAAACACGGGGATCAGTCCGGGATAGTCAGCCAGTAAGCGGCCGGCAGCCAAAATCCTCTTCCCGTAGGCCCAATACATGTTGTCCAATTCTTCTGCCTGCTCAGCCTCTTCCAGGGGCAGGCTGTCCAGGGTTAAGGTGGGCATACCCAGCTTGCGCAACTTTGCGGAGACGTTCATATTCATGCCCGGATCCAGAGCGTTGTAAGGCCGTCCGACAAGAAGGACTGCCCGTTCTCCGGCCTTGACCCGGTCCAGGATATCTCGTCCTGATTCTTTGACCGCACTTGCAAATCTGTGTTGGGCCTTCCAGGCCTTTTCCAGGGCCCGGCGCATATCTCGCCAAGAGATGTCCAGCTCTCTGGCCAGGTCCTTCCATTGCCGCACATTGTCCTGAGGACCCCCTCCCAAACGCAGAACCGGGGAGATGAGATTGATTCCTTGGTCTTGCAGAGAAAAGGCGGAGCGGATAACCCAGGGCAGGGATTGGACATAGGGGCAGATGGTGCCGGTATGAGCGGATCCAAACCAGGCCGGCAGTTCTCGGATCTGGGGCAGAAATATGGACTCCACCTCTTTGGTGATCAGGTCCTGAACATGCCCGTGCGCCGCCTTCATGGGCAGGCAGGCCTCGGCGGCCATTCGCTCCGACCCAATGCTGATCTGTCTGCGGGTGGTGGAATCGCTGGTCAGGACCTCAAATCCCAAGTCCGAAAACAGGGTATGGAAAAAGGGTATCCACTCTTGAAAGAACAGACATTTGGGAAGTCCGATGCGAGGGGATTGAGGCTCTGGGCTTCCTGACTCACGGCCATAGGCTGTGATCAACTCTTCGCGTTGATGGACCACATCCAGGGCCATGTCCCTCTGGCTGGAGTGGGCTTGATCGTAACGTTCACAGCGGTGGCCGAAATACAAAGGGCGGGACATATCCTGGAAGCTGACCTTTTGCACCTCACATGCATTGGCGCAGCCGGAGCAGACGAAATACTTGGTCTGGGCCTGACGCCTGGAGAGATCAAAGCCCAGAAAGGCGCTTGATCCCCGGTGTTGGCGCAAGGCCAGAAAAGCTGCTCCAATGGCCCCGGTGACTTCATTGTGTTCGGGGACGATGATTTGCCGGCCCAGGACCTGGGAAAATGCGGCTGTAATCCCTGGGTTCAAGGCCGTTCCCCCTTGAAAAAATATCTTGTGGCCGATAGGTCGTTGCTCGACAACCTTATTTAAGTAGTTGGCCACAATGGCATGGCAGAGTCCTGCGGCCAGATCTTCCTTTTCCACCCCCTGCTGCTGATAATGGACCAGATCGGATTGCATGAAAACTGTGCACCGTTCACCCATTTTGACCGGAGCTGGAGCAGACAATGCCAGGTCACCGAAATCTTTTACAGAAATGCCCAGACGGTGAGATTGCTCTTCCAGGAATGATCCTGTCCCTGCTGCACAGACCCTGTTCATGGAAAAGTCCACGATCACCCCGTTTTCCAAACGGATGTACTTGGAGTCCTGCCCGCCTATTTCAAATATGGTGTCCACGTCCGGGGCCAGCCATGTCGCGGCTGCAGCCTGGGCGCTGATCTCGTTGCGGACCACGTCCCCTCCCACATACGCAGAGCACAAAGCCCGCCCGGAACCAGTGCTGCCTACGGCCAGGACCTCCATGGGTGTGGGTCCTTGGTTTTGGAGCTCTTCAAGACCGGCGGCTACAGCCTGCAACGGTCGTCCGGAGGTGGACAGATAGGTCTTGGCCAAGACCTGCAGCTTGCCCTCCCGGGCGGCCCGGGCATCGAGCAAGACCATCTTGGTGGTCACCGATCCCACATCAATACCCAGAACCACCGGCCGGGCTGCGGGTGGGACCGGGGTTCGACTTTGGTCACTTGAAGCAGCTGCATCCTGTTTTTGGGTCTCAAGGGGGATCAAGGGATTGAGACGGCGGGTATCCGAAGCCTGCCGGTGCAAGTCCTGGTTCAGGGGATCCAGGGCAGGGAAACCCGTCCTGCGCTCGCTCTGCAAGCCCTGCAGAGCCGCGCCCACCGCCCCCATGACTTTATAGTGTTCAGGGACAATCAGCTCCTGAGGATCATTGACCAGAAGCTCCATGATGGCTCGACGGACTCCCAGATTGGCGGCTACCCCACCTTGAAAGACAAGGGGGGCAACGATCTCCTTGCCTTTGGCAATGTTGGTTTTTAAGTTGCGAACGATGGCAAAGCACAATCCGGCAATGATTTCATCGTCCTGGACCCCGTTTTGCTGGAGGTGAATCATGTCCGATTTGGCAAAGACTGTGCATCTTCCGGCGATAGTAGGTACGTTGGTAGCCTGTTCAGCCAGCCGGGAGAAGGTGTGAATGTCATAACCCAGTCTGGCCGCCTGCTGTTCCAGAAAGGCGCCGGTTCCTGCCGCACATACAGTGTTTAAGGCAAAATCCCGGATAGCCAGGCGACCATCGCCTGCAGGCCGGACCACGATGAGCTTGGCGTCCTCTCCGCCGATATCGATGATTGTCCTGGCCTGGGGAAAAAACTTTTCCACCCCCTTGGCATGGCAAATAATCTCATTGACGAACTCCACGTCCAAAAGAGAAGCTATCCGTTTTCCCCCGGTACCGGTACAGGTCAGACCGGTTATGCTTTGGGCTGAAAGCTTCTCTTGCAGCTCCTGCAAGATTTCCAGGGCCATGGACAAAGGCCGGCCCTTGGTCGGTCGATAGGTGGAAAAATATACATTTTCTTGGTCATCTAGGGCCACTGCCTTGGCCGTTCCCGATCCAACGTCCAAACCTACATGGATATCTGTGCGCATTCCTTCAGTCTCACCTTGTTTTGGGCATCAGATGACAATCTGACCAAAATGTTTATTATTTTTTTCTGGACCAGGCTACAATTTTTTTTTCTTGATGTCCAAACACGTATTGACCTGGATTATGCTTTGGGCAAGCATGCAAGGGTGAGGTATTTTGGAAACGATCATCACCATGAGGAGGAATGATTATGGATAGAAAGCCGGTTGTGGCCGGGCAGTTTTATCCCGGCTCAAAACAGGAATGGGAAACAAAAGTCCGGGAATATTTGCAACCCCAGACCGGGGAGGACAAGAGGCTAGCCAAGCTGGTTATGCTGCCCCATGCCGGACATGTATTTTCCGGGCACGTGGCCGGTGCGACTCTGGCTCAGGTCAGTTTACCTCAGTCAATATTGCTCCTGGGACCGAATCACAGCGGACAGGGAGAAGGGGTTGCTGTTTGGCCGGATGGGCAGTGGCAATTGCCCGGGGCACATCTGGAGGTAGACTCCGAGCTGGCCGGTGCAATTATCGAGGCAGATCCGGTTGCCACCTCCGACTATCAAGCCCACCGGGCAGAACATTCTTTGGAGGTCTTGTTGCCTTTTATATGGGCTCAAAACCCTGAAACCCAAATTGTACCAATATGCATTTCCCTCCCGGACAGAGACAAGCTGAAGCATTTGGCCCAGAATATTGCCCAGGTCTTAAAGAACTGGAAGGGGGACGTAGGCCTGGTAATCAGTTCGGATATGAGCCACTTTCTGCCCGAGGACGAGGCCAAGACCCAGGATGACATGGCGTTGCAGGCCATATTGAGTCTTGATCCCGACCAGCTCTTGGACGTCGTGGCCCGGCACCGGATCAGTATGTGCGGTATCCTGCCCATGTATGTAGGGCTTCAGATTGCTTTAGCCCTGGGGGCTCAAAAGGCCGAGCTGGTGCGTTACGCTACTTCCGGAGACGTCATTGGAGACAGATCGCACGTGGTAGGTTATGCCGGGGTGATTGTCAGCTGAAGCCTACAATCTGGCAAATAAAGCCAGATACTCTTGGTTCCCTTTGGGGCCGCGGATCTTGGAGGGGACGTATCCGCCACAGGCCAGCCCCAGGTCCTGAGCAAAGGCGATCACCCTGGTGACTGCCTCCTGCTCCAGCGCAGGCGAGCGGACCACACCTTTGACCGTGGATCCCCGGGGAAGTTCGAACTGGGGTTTGATCAAGGTGCAGATCGATGCCTCGGGGGCCATCCAGGCCAGACAGGAAGGCAAAATCTTGGTCAGGGAGATAAATGAGCAGTCAACGACTACCAGGTCTACGGGCTCAGGAATCAAATCCGGGCCGGCATGGCGGACATTGATCCGTTCCAGAACGACTACCCGGGGATCATTGCGCAAACGCCAATGCAATTGGCCATACCCGACATCAACGGCATAGACCCGGGCTGCTCCGGCTTGAAGCAGACAATCGGTAAAGCCGCCGGTGGACGCCCCCACATCCAGGGCCACCAAGTCCTGGACCTGGAGCTGGAAATACTCCAGGGCAGTGGCCAGTTTCTCCCCTCCCCGGCTGACGAAGCGTTCATGATCTGTGATTTGAAGCCTGGCGTTTTCGGGAAGCATTGTCCCCGGTTTTTCTATCCTCTGCGTATTTGCAGAGGCATCAGCCAGATACACCTGACCGGCCATGATCAGTCGTTTGCCTTGTTCCCGGCTGGAGATCAGGCCCTGATAAACCAAAAGCTGATCGGCCCGCATTTTTTTTTCATTCATGCTTGATCGAGTTATCCTCTTCGTGTTACACCTTAAAAGGAAAGTCTCAGAACTACGGACCATAAGGAGGACCGATACATGTCTAAAATCCTAAAGTACATTCTCTATGCCCTGGCCGGCCTCATACTAGTTCTGGTCCTGGTTATCGCCGGAGTGGTTCTGTTTGTCGATCCCAACGACTATCGGGATCGGATTGAACAGGCGGCCAGCCAGCAATTGGGTCGTTCGGTTCAGATAAATGGCCCTATGGAGCTTTCCTTTTATCCTTGGCTTGGGTTGGAGGTACAGGATATCGCTTTAGCCAATGCCCAGGGTTTTGGACCTGAAGATATGGTTTCAGTGCACAAAGCCGGCCTGAAAGTCAAACTTCTGCCCTTGCTCAGCCGGGAGGTGCAGGTTGGAACCCTGCTTTTAGAAGAGGCTACATTCAATCTGGCCAAAAACGCTCAAGGAAAGACCAACTGGCAGGACCTGGCCCCTCAACCCTCCCCGGAAAAAACCAGGCCGAAATCCCAGGCCGGCCAGGATTCCTCAGGATCCCCGGTCGGGCTGGCCGCCTTGAGCATTGAGAAAATCAGGATCCAGGATACCCAGCTGAACTGGTTGGACAACCAGGCCGGCACCCAACTCGCAATCCGGGACGTGAATATGGATATGGGTCCGGTGAGCCTGGACAAACCCATACCTTTCAGTTTGACCTGCAGCATAGAGGATGAACAGACAGGGGTTCAATCCGAGCTGTCCATTACCGGGCGGCCCCAGGTAGATGTCCAGAATAAGCGCTTCCAAGTCGATGATCTGGATATCACAAACCAGGTCACTGGAAAGAATATCCCGGGCGGAAAGGCCCAGATCCATGTCCAGACCTCTATGGGACTGAACATGGATACCGGAGCTCTGGATGTGCCCACGTTCTCCCTGTCCGCCTATGATCTGCGGATCACAGCCCAGGCCAAAGGGGAATCAGTGTTCAATGCCCCTTCCTTCACCGGACTGATCATGGTACAACGCTTCAATCCCCAAGAACTCATGACCCGGCTCGATCTGCCTGCGGTCAAGACAGCTGATCCCCAAGCCTTGAGCGCCGTGCAGGCCCAAACCCAGTTTGACGCCACCCCTTCCCGAATTAAGCTCTCGTCCCTCAACGCAACCTTGGACGACACAACCATCCAGGGCCAGGCTTCCGCGGACCTGACCAAAACGATTCCAGCCACCAGTTTTGATCTGCGTATCGATGAGATAGATGTGGACCGCTATCTCCCCCCGGCCCCAAAAGAGGCAAAGCCCCCAAAACAAGATCAGGACAAGGCTGAGGCTCCCGAGGGGCAAGAACCATCGGCAGCAGCTTTGCCTCTGGCTCCATTGCGCCAACTGACCATGGACGGTCAGATCAGGATCAACACAATGAAAGTCAAAGGCATGCACATGGAAGATGTCTCTCTGACCGTAAAGGCCAAAGACGGTCAGGTGAACATTTCTCCACTCCAGAGCCAGCTCTACGGCGGTAGTCTGCACTCTACCGCCTCTCTGGATGTGCGAGGCCAAACCCCCAAGATACGCACGGACACCAAGCTGGATACCGTGGGTCTTCAGTCCCTGCTCCAGGATATGACCGGCAAAAGCCTGCTCTCCGGTCTGGGATCTGTTCAGACCAATCTCTCCACTCAGGGACTTGATACCCGTTCCATGCTCGAGACCCTGGACGGAAACCTGAAGCTAGATCTTCAGGACGGATCCTTTCAGGGGGCAGATCTCTTGCATCGCATCCGGTCTACCTACTTGGCCCTTCAGGGTAAGACCCCGTCCGAATCCGGAACAGGGGAAACCAAGTTTTCCTCCTTGACTTTTGGAGCGGACATCGTCCGGGGCATGGTCCAAAAAAGCGATCTGAAGCTCATTTCCTCCCTGTTCAGCGTTCAGGGCTCGGGGCAGATTGATCTTATCCAACGCAGCCTGGACTATCTACTCAAAGTGAACCTCGACAAGGACCTCTCCGGTACGTACCCTGAGCTTTCAGATCTGGAGGGCAAGGAGATTCCCCTTGACGTCAAAGGATCACTGGCCGATCCCCGCCTGGGATTGAACAAAGAGACCCTGTTTAAGATTTTGGGCCAAGACAAGATCTCCGAGGAGGTGGACAAAGGTGTTCAAAAACTGCAAGAAAAGTTGGGCCTCCCCTCTTCGAAGAATAAAGAATCCTCCGAGACCGCAGAAAAGGTCAAAGAGACCCTGAAAGGATTGTTCGGGGACAGTAAATCAGGTGAATGACTGCTCCAGGCAATTGCATTTTTTCAAATCAGTCCCTTAAAACAAGGAGTACGACCCATGAGTGTTCGGATCGGGATCAATGGTTTTGGTCGTATAGGCCGCTATGCAACCCGGCTTTTGGCTTATGACAACGATTTGGATCTGGTGGCTGTCAATGCCCGGGCGGACAACGATTCCCTGGCCCACTTATTAAAATATGATTCCGTGCACGGAACTTTTCAAGGTTCAGTTCAAGCAAACGATCAAGGGTTGTCGGTCAACGATACGCAGGTCACAGTGACCAGGAAAGGGGCTGGAGAATGGATCTGGGGTGATTTGGATGTGGACCTTGTTCTGGAGACCACCGGCAAGTTCAAGGATCGAAAATCCTGCACTCCGCATTTGGAATGTGGCTGCCAAAAGGTCTTGATCAGCGCTCCGAGCAAGGATTGCGACATCTCCGTGGTCATGGGGGTCAACGATGGGGACTTACAACCTGAACACACAATTATCTCCAATGCCTCCTGCACCACAAACTGTCTGGCTCCGGCCGCCAAGGCCCTTCACGATTCCTTCGGTCTTGTGCGGGGGACGATGACCACGGTGCATTCCTACACCATGACTCAGCGCATCCTGGACGGCTCCCACAAGCACCTGCGACGGGCCCGGGCGGCAGCCATGTCCATGATCCCCACCTCCACCGGAGCGGCCCAGGCCGTTGGCGAGGTCATTCCGGAACTCCAAGGCAAGCTGGACGGGATGGCCATTCGGGTCCCAACCCCCAACGTCTCTTTGGTCGACTTAAGTGCCGATGTGGGCCAAAAGGTCTCGGCCCAGGAAGTCAATGCGGCCATGAAGACGGCCTCTGAGGGGAAATTAAAAGATATTCTGGGCTACAGCGAAGAACCCCTGGTATCTGTGGACTACGTGGGTTCCATTTACGGTGGTGTGGTGGACGCCCTGACCACCACAGTGACTGACGGCAGTTTGGTCAAGTTGATTGTCTGGTACGACAACGAGGCCGGTTTCACCCACCAGCTCCTCCGTCTGGCCAAGAAGGCGGCCCAGATGTTGTAAAATTGTTTGGCTTTGCCTGAGGCAAAGCCGAACAATTTTTCCAATTGCAACATTGAAACTGAAAACACATATCATGCCCGATTTTGTCCACCTCCACTGCCACACGGAATACAGCCTCTTGGACGGGGCGATCAAGGTCCGCGATCTCTGCGCCCAGGCTGTGGATTTCGGTCTTCCGGCCGCGGCCATCACCGATCACGGCAACCTGTTTGGGGCCATTGATTTCTACACCACGGCCAAGTCCTACGGGATCAAGCCTATTGTGGGCTGTGAAGTCTACGTGGCCCCAACCCATAGAACCCGCAAGGACGCCCGTTCGGCCAGTGAGGCCGGCTACCACCTGGTCCTTCTGGCCCAGAACCGGGATGGATACCATAATCTGATCAAACTGGTCTCACAGGCCAATCTGGACGGCTTTTATTACAAACCCCGGGTGGACAAGGAGCTTTTGTCCCAGTGGAACGAGGGACTGATAGCCTTGTCCGCATGCCTGAAAGGGGAGATTCCGGTCCAACTTATGCAAGGCAAAGGCCTGGAAGAGGTCAAAGAAACCGTCGCTCAGTACACCAGCTTCTTCCCCGGCCGTTTCTATCTGGAATTGCAGGCCAACGGTATCCCGGAACAGGATGAACTGAACTCCAGACTCTTGGATCTGGCCCAAGCCTGCGATCTGCCCCTGGTGGCCACCAACGATTGCCACTATCTCCGGCCCGACGATGTGCAGGCCCACGACATCCTCCTTTGCATCCAGACCAACGCTTGCGTCCAGGACAGCAAGCGTATGCGCTTTCATACCGATAAGCTGTATTATCGCTCCCCTGAGGAGATGGCCGGGGAATTCAGCCATTGTTCTCAGGCCTTGGAAAACACCTGCCGCATTGCCCAGGCCTGCAACCTGGAAATCGAACTCGGCCGGCACCACTTTCCGGTCTACACCCCTCCCAAAGACAGAACCCTGGAGGAGGAATTTTCCCGTTTGTGCCAGGAGGGATTGAAGGATCGTCTGCAGCACTTGTCCTATGTCCAGGACCCCGACCCCTATTGGGAGCGTTTGCAGGAAGAGATGGAGATCATCTGCAACAAGGGTTTTGCCGGCTATTTCCTCATTGTCCAGGACTTCATCAACTGGGCCAAGGCCCAGGGTATTCCGGTGGGGCCGGGCCGGGGTTCGGCTGCCGGCAGTCTGGCCGCCTATTCTTTGCGTATTACCAACCTGGATCCCATCCGCTACAACCTGCTGTTTGAGCGCTTCTTGAACGTGGAGCGGGAGAGCCTCCCGGATATCGATGTCGATTTTTGTTACAACCGGCGGGAGGAGGTCATCAAATACGTCTCGGACAAGTTCGGCAAGGACTCCGTGGCTCAGATCACCACCTTCGGGACCATGAAGGCCAAAGCGGTGGTCCGGGATGTGGGGCGGGCCTTGGGTATGAGCTTTGCCGAAACGGACAAGATCGCCAAGCTGATTCCCGACGAACTGAAGATGACCATTGATAAGGCCCTGGAACAGGAGCCGGAGCTGAAGGCCAAGGCTGAAAACGACGAACGTATCGCCCAGCTCATTGACGTTTCCAGGCGATTGGAGGGCCTGGCCCGACACGCATCCACCCATGCGGCCGGGATCGTCATCTCCGATCGGCCCATGCAGGAGTACTTACCCTTGTATGTGGGGAAAAAAGGGGAAGTGGTCACCCAGTACGATATGAAGAAAGTGGAAAAGGTGGGGCTGATCAAATTCGACTTTCTGGGCTTAAAGACTCTGACCGTACTCAGCGATACGTTGGACCTGGCCCGGGAGCGATATGAGAACCTGCCGGACCTGGAGGCCCTCCCCCTTGACGACCAAGAAGCCTTCTCCCTGTTATGCAAGGGGCAGACTGACGGTGTTTTCCAGCTGGAAAGCTCCGGCATGCGAAGGGTACTCACCGATCTGCAACCCAGCTGCTTTGAGGATATCATCGCCCTCTTGGCCCTCTACCGCCCCGGTCCATTGGAAAGTGGCATGGTCACGGACTTTATTCGCCGCAAGCACGGGGAAATCGAGGTGGAGTACCCTCACCCCTGGCTGGAGCCCATTCTCAAGGAGACTTACGGGGTCATCCTGTACCAGGAACAGGTCATGCGCATTGCTTCTGAGCTGGCCAACTATTCCCTGGGAGACGGGGATATCCTGCGCCGGGCCATGGGCAAAAAAGATCCTGCGGTTATGGGCAAGCAACGGGACAAGTTTCTGGCCGGGGCAAAGGCCAACGATCTTCCTCAAGATACGGCCAACTATATCTTCGACTTGATGGAAAAGTTCGCCGGATATGGTTTCAACAAATCCCACAGTGCGGCCTACGCCCTGATTTCTTATCAGACGGCTTACATGAAGGCCCATTATCCCAGGGAGTTCATGGCCGCTCTGATCACTTCTGAAGTGAGCAACACGGACAAGGTCATCAGTCACATCCATGCCTGCCGGGAAATGGGGATATTGGTTACTGGCCCGGACATCAACAAGAGCATCCGCCCATTCAGCGTGACCGATGAGGGGATTCTTTTTGGCCTGTCTGGCATCAAGAATGTCGGGGACTCAGCCATCGAGACCCTGGTGCAGGAACGGGAGAAAAACGGGACCTTTAAAAATCTCCTTGATCTTTGTCAGCGGGTGAATCTGCGCAAAGTCAGCAAACGGGTTTTGGAGAGCCTGATCAAGAGCGGGGCCATGGATTGTTTCGGGTGCAGCCGGGCCGCTTTGATGGCCGCTCTGGACCGGGTGGTGGCCAAAGCCCAAAAAGCGCAAAAGGATAAAACCCACGGACAACTTTCCCTGCTCAGCATCGTTCATGCCCCGGTCCAGGCTGCAGCCGACAGTCAAAACGGCATAGGCATCAATATTCCGGACTCGGATATTATCCAATGGTCGGAAGAGGAGCGGCTGCGCTTTGAAAAGGAAAACCTGGGATTTTTCTTAAGTGGTCACCCCTTGCTTGCATATCGTGAGCATTTGCAACTGTTGGGAATTACGGGGCTCAAGGACTGCGCTGAGATGCCCAAGGATGCGGAAGTGAAAACCGCTGTCCTGGTTACGGCCAGTAAAGAGATCACCACCCGTAAAGGAGACCGGATGGCCTTCTGCCAAGTGGAAGACCTGACCGGAACCGGGGAGATGACCCTGTTTCCGGAAATATATGCCCAGGTCAGGGCCCATTTGGATGTGGATCAACCCCTGTACTGCACAGCTACGATCACTCAGGACCGGGACAAATCCGGGTCCGAGGACAGCCCCAGACAAGTCAAACTCCTGGCTCAATCGGTCAACCTGTTACAGAATATTGAACTGCCGGAAGACGAACCCTATCAGGTCCACATCCCTGGAGATAAAGTTACTTCCGAAGATTTGCAACAGCTCTCCCACATCCTATTGCGTCACCCGGGCAAAAACCCGGTGCACCTGGTTCTGAGTTTTGAACACGGGGCTTGCCGTTTACAATTGGGACCTAACTTTTGTATCTTGCCGGGGCCGGGTTTAGAGCAAGAACTCAGCACTTGGAAGAACAACTTGAACCACCGAGGAGTCCATGTCCGAGAACAGCCCCCAACCCCAGTACAGGCTGCGAATCACTGACGATTTCAGTTCATCCCATCAATTGCGCCACTATCAGGGAAAATGTGAAGAGCTTCACGGCCACAATTTCCAGGTCCGGGTGGAGGTTGAAGGTTCCCGCCTGGAACCTGAAACCGGGATCTTAATGGATTTCAAAGAACTGAAAAAACAAGTCAAAACCGTACTCCAGACCTTGGATCATCGACACCTCAATGATCTGGAACCTTTTGTGCAGGAAAATCCTTCTTCGGAAAATTTGGCCAAATATATCTACACCCAACTCAAATCCTTGCTCAGCCAATACCCTGTTCGACTCAAAGAAGTACGTGTGGCTGAAAAGGAAAGTTCCGAAGCCATCTACAGTGAAATCTGACCATGCGCATCGTCTTGCAACGGGTCAAAGAGGCCCGGCTGTCGGTCCAGGGAGAGGTGAAGGAGTGCATTGGCCCTGGGATGCTCCTCCTGGTCGGGTTCGGGCAAGAAGACGATCTGGATTTGCCTCACACCAAAGTCTGGTCCAAGTTCCTTGACAAGATCGTGAGCTTGCGTATCTTTCCCGATGATAAGGGTCGGACCGAGCTCAGCTTCAAGGATATCCAGGGATCGATCTTGGTTGTTTCCCAGTTCACCTTATATGCTGATTGGCGCAAAGGCCGGCGTCCTTCATTTACGTCAGCGGCCTCCCCGCCTACGGCCAAAACGCTTTTTTACCGTTTCGTTCACGACCTCAGCCAGCTGGCTCCCGGTTCTGTGAGCAATGGAGAGTTCGGCGGGGAGGTGGATATACTGCTCTGTAACTGGGGACCATTTACCCTGACCATGGATAGCCAGAACTCGTATGAAACACAAAGGTAATTCGATAGAGGGCCTGCCCTTATAACAGTGTCATACCCAATCAATCCGGCAAAACATTTTTGGGCTGCTTTGGACCAAAAAAAATGTCAGATGTGCCGGAGACAAAGCTGACATGGAACGTTTCATTTTGGACTGCAAATGGCATGCAAAATAGTGAGCTGAAGATCCTGATCATAGACGATTCCCCCGTCTGGCGGGAAAGTCTCAATTCCATCTTTCAGGGCCAGAACTTTCAGTTGCGCATGGCTGAGGACGGAGATCAGGCTCTCCAAGAATACAGGCAATTCAGGCCGGACTTACTCATTTTGGATTTGAATCTGCCCAGTTGCGATGGAAAGGATATCATTCGCTCCATTCGCAACCAACTTGGAGATAATGACCTGTACATTATTTCCCTGACCTCTGTGGCCGATGTGGAGACCAAAACGCAGGCCTTGAACCTGGGGTCCAATGACTTTTTGATTAAAACATTCGACCACGAGGAGCTGAAGGCCAGAATTAATGTAGCCAAACGCCAAATCCGGCTGAACAAGCAGCTCCGGGCCGCCTTTGAGCGTATTGCCCGGGAATTCGATACTGTTGCTTCTTTGCAAGACAAGCTCATTCCTAAGACCTGTTATTACACCAAAGACGTGGCCATTCAGAGTGCCTATTATCCGTCAGGCAGAGCCAGTGGAGATTATTACGACTTTTTCAACGTTCAAAACGGTGTTCTGAGGGTGGTCATCGCCGACGTCTCCGGGCATGGGGCCCGGGCCGCCTTTTTAATGGGTATTGTCCGGGCCTTGGCCCGAACCACTGAGGTCCATTATCTCGATCTGGCCCAGACCTTTAAACTCATCAACACCCAACTCATCGATATCCTGGGCCAAGAAATGGACTTTGTGACTATGTTTGCGGCTGATATCGATCATGTAAACAACGTCATTACCTATATCAATGCCGGGCATTGCCCGGGCTTGATTGTCAGCCACAACCAGCACACAGACCTCTTGGAACCAACCAATACCATATTGGGTTTTTTTGAGCTGGACTTTCAGCCGGTGAGCCTGAATATCACCAACAATTGCGGCCTGTTTTTGTTTACCGACGGGTATTATGAATGGATGGTTTCCCCCCGCAAACGTTTCGGCTTAAACAACTTTTTGGCCCTGGTCTCCGATCTTTTGTGTCGTCCACATTTCAACATGGAAAAGCTCGAAACCCGAATGGTTCAGGGTCTGGAAGGAAGACCGTCTTTTCCCGACGATCGCAGCGCCCTTTGGATTCACTGGAAACACAATGCCAAGTAAGGTGTTTCGCTCTCAGACCACTCCGGAACAGGTCAACGGCCTGACCAGAGCAGTGGCTGATTTCCTCGGACATTGGATTCAGGATGTGGATGTGATCTATGATTTGAGGTTGGTGCTCAGTGAGGCATGCACCAATGTCTTGCTCCACGGTTACGGTCCAAATACAATGGGTGAGCTGGAGGTCCATACCTATGTCGACCCTATGAAAAAGATCTGCTTGGAATTACGTGACAAAGGCACCCCGTTTTCCGGCCCCGAACAGACGTATTGCTCCGGCCCTTACGATGAGAGTGGACGGGGCCTGTATATCATGTCTCGACTCGTGGACTCTTTTTCCTACAAACACGACCAAGGGCAAAACATCTTAAGGATTGAAAGATATATTCAGGAGTGCGCATGGAAAGGATGAACGTGGAAAAAAAGGGGCAAACCTGTATTATTCGTTATTCAGGTGAATTGACCCTTGAAGTTATAGATAACTTGAAGGACGAGGTCGAAGGCTACTTAGGGGCCTCCGATTGCACGGCTCTGGTCATGGATCTGTCCAAAACCGTATTCCTGGACAGTTCAGGAATTGGTTTTCTGGTTCATATAAATAATCGAAAGACTTCAAAAAACAAGGAGTTCTATCTTCTAGCGTGACTTTACGACGATTGCCGTTAAAATTTGGCATAATAATTTGAAATGT
>CAZUER010000036.1:0-30184 GCA_964619345.1 uncultured Desulfohalobiaceae bacterium | reverse complement strand
GCTATGCTCAATTTTCGCAACTGGAATATCGGCCTTACGGGCCATTTCAGCCACCCGCTCCACATCTGCCCGGCCTTCTTCAGACAAAGGCTGCTCTGGATCCTGCTCCTTGGAAACATTTTTGCCATGCTGCACAAGATAAACGGCCATATGTACATCCTCCTTTTGTGGTATTAAAGTATTGATACATCGCCTATTGCCCGCCCTCACCCACTCTCTTCCCCATCCATACCAGATAAGACCGGCATGAGTGCTTCTTCCTATTTTCCGGCAGCCTTTTTCAGTCTCTTTTCCATGGAATCAAAGGCGTCCCGGATGGCGTTTTGGAGCTCAGTTTTCCTGTCTTCTCTGGCCTCCAAGGGTTCACTGGCCGTGGCCAACCTTTTTTTTCCCGGCAGGCTTGTCTCCACTCTCACATAATAGGGATTGCCTCCGTGGCCTCTCTTATGATCCTTCTCCACAGCTACCCGGCAGGAAATCAAGTCTCGGGCAAAACGTTGGAGCTTATTCACCCGCTCCTGGATGAAGTCTTCAATCCATTCGGACTTGTCTACATCCTTGTAGCTGATTTCCATTGGCACCTGCATATAAATACCCCCTTCTTCTTTGCTGTATTCTTGTAGATACTCGATCAGGAGGTGATGATTAAGGAGCTGGTTGTCAACTTCCGATTCCAAATCCTTAACGCATTCCCGGCAAAATGATGCCCATGGCAGGGCCTGCAGCCGTCTGGGCGAAATCTCCATACCGCAGGATTCGCAAATCCCATAATTCCCAGACTCCATCTTGGCCAAGGCCTGGTCGATGATATGCACTTCTTGGCGGGTCTGCTCATCCAGCCGCACCAGGTTTTGGTATGCATATTCCTGCTGGGCCCGATCCGGCACATCGCCCGGAGCGACATTTATCTCCTGCCACTGATCCTTGAGCCGATGACTCATCTCCAGTATTTCCTTTCGTCTGGAAAAAAGCTTATTGTACAATTCAGCTCGTACATACTGAGTGAGCATGACTGCGTCTCCTTACACAAGCTCCGGTTACCACCGGTCAAGACCTTGTTCAACTTTTCTCAGGAGTTGTCATTTCCCATCAGGGGCTATATATATAAAAAATAACCTCACAAGCTGCCACGTCAATCCGGCAAATTTGCAAGAAAATCCATACTCTACATCGCATACATCCTTTATCTAAAATCGGATGAAACTTCTTGGACCATATCCCGAATCCGTTGAGCTGTCGTCTTTCCAATCCCTTTGACTTGGCAAAGATCTTCATATTCGGCTGTAAACACTTTTTCCACACTGCCGAAAACCTCAAGGAGCAGTTCGGCCTTGTCCCTGCCGATTCCCGGAAGGCCCTGCAGGATGAACAGCTGCCTTTTTCTTCGTCCTTTCGGCCGATATCCCGGGCGCTGTACCCCTCCTTCTGCAATACGCCGCACCTGCTTGTCTGCACATAGCATCAGCCAAGCCGTTTCTTGGCCGTTCAAGGATCTCAACACCGGTATGCCCAGAATAAGACTTATGCTGATCAGAGCCCCCTGCACCGCTTCCCTGGATACAGCCGGAGTCTCAGGATCATAGTGGGTTCCTTCCAGAACAAGGATCGGTGAAGAGTCAGAGGAGGCCAGTCGAATTGCCTGCCGGAAAAGACGGCCGTCAATAATGGATTGCATCAGATCCGGCAAAGTTTTGCGTTCAAACAGAAGACGTTTGTTCACCCAATAGTCGCCGGCAATAAGCCGCCGAACAGACAGCTCAACGCCATGATACTCAGCCAAGGCCCTGACAACCGGGCTCTGTTGTGCCCGATCATCTACAATAATGGGGATAGACATGGGTGCAGCCCCAAGGGATGAGCTTATTGCTTGGATATTTTGTTTATTATGTCCATGAGGTCTCTACTCTTTGACAGGGCCGTTTCCTTCTTCCGGAAGCTCTCCATAGAAACATCTTGTTTTCTCAGCAACCTCTTCCCTGACTGCATGGAAAAATGTATGCTCATCCCCCGCTCCGCTTAACTGTGAACCCTTCATTTTTCAGCTCTTCAACCAGCAGGTCCCGGTGGTCTCCCTGAATTTCGATCACCCCGTTCTTTACCGTCCCCCCGCTGCCGCACCGGCTTTTCAGCCGTCTGGCCAGCTGGGTAAGCCCCTGGTCATCAAGGGGAACCCCGGTAACAATGCTCACCCCTTTGCCCTTGCGCCCCTTGGTTTCCCGCCCCACACGCACAATACCGTCCGTTGCAGGTGCCGCAGACTTTTTCCGGCAATGGCACTCTGTCTTTGGCTTTTTGCAGCCAGTACACATCTTCCCTTTGTCTGAAGAGTACACCAGGGTGGTTTCGTTGGTCCTGTTTCGCTTCCTGGTCATGATCTCTCTCAATTGGCTTCATGGCCCTGAGTATCCTTGACACATCTCAAGATTATCAGAATACACATTCAAGCTCATTCCAGCATAGTGTATTTCCTGCTTTGCTTGCAAACTGGGGACCCAAGGTCTATGCTCAAGCGCACTGCCAACACATTTTTAACTCAGTGACATCCTGAACCTCTTACCTGTGATCCATGCATATGATCGAAAAAAACAAACGATGGGACAGTCAGCTCCAGTTCATACTGGAGATCGACAAGCTCAAGGAAGTTTACCGCCAATCCTATCTCGTCAACTCCCAACGCCGTGAAAACAGTAGTGAACACTCCTGGCATATCGCCATCATGGCCATGCTTATGGCGGAGTACGGAAATGAGGAGACCGATCTTTGCCGGGTCCTGTGCATGCTCCTGATCCATGATTTAGTGGAGATCGATGCCGGGGACACCTATTGTTACGATGACCAAGGCGCTTTAGACAAGGCAGCTCGAGAAAGAGAGGCCGCAGAAAGGCTTTTTGGCCTTTTGCCATCCGATCAGAGCCAGTGGATTCGCAACCTGTGGGAAGAGTTTGAAGCAAACACGACCCCTGAGGCTCGATACGCCAACGCTGTAGACCGGTTCATGCCTCTGCTGCACAATTTCTTTACCCAGGGGAAAAGCTGGCGGGAACATGGCATCACCCAGGACCAGGTAAAAGCCCGAATGGCCAAGGTCCATGAAGGTTCAACCATCTTGTGGGAATATTCCCAGAAAATAATTGAAGCAGCAGTAGATCGGGGGTATCTGCGGTCAAATGGAGACTCAACATAAGTCCGTAGATCAATTTATTTCAGGAAACAACAAGCCCGGGCCGTTTAGCATTCCAGTCCCGGATGCGCTCCGGCAGCCAGTCCCTCAGCCCGGCTTCCAGGTAAAATCTGGGCTTCAACAGGCTGTCCTGAGGACTGACCACTCCGGTCTGGACCGCCTGCCTGGCCAGGAGAGTCCCGGGATAGATCCTGATGCCCACCGTAATTTTCAAGGCCTCCAATTCCAGGGACTCGGCAAACTCCAGGCTCTGTTCCACAGTATCCCTGGTCTCACCTGGAGCGCCCAGAAGGAGAAAACCCATGCG
This sequence comes from uncultured Desulfohalobiaceae bacterium, assembly GCA_964619345.1. GTDB lineage: Bacteria > Desulfobacterota > Desulfovibrionia > Desulfovibrionales > Desulfothermaceae > Desulfovermiculus. Next base: position 26,696 of record CAZUER010000036.1, on the reverse strand, counting down.
CTTGATGCCGTTCTGGGCCAGATACCGTGATGCCTCTCGAACCTCTGTTAAAGAATAACGTTTGTTCAGTGAGGACAGCGTCTCGGGGCTGCCGCTTTCAAAACCCAGACTGACTTGAGAACACCCGGCCTTGGCCATAACTTCAACCAGTCTCCGGTCCAGGTTCTTGGGATAGACAATGGCGCACCAGGTCAGATCCAGTCCGGCCTTGATCATTCCTTGACACAACTTGTGCGCATATTGTCCGGGCAGATTAAATGTGTTGTCCACAAAAAAGACTCGCTGCACCCCAGCATCCTGAAAAGCACCCAGGTTGGCCAAAACTCTGGATACACTTCGCTGCCGAACGGTTCGACCTTCGATCCTTCCAGTTGAGCAGTAGCTGCAATCCAAAGAGCAGCCCCGCCGGGTCTGATAAGGCAGCCAGAAATCATCTCTGTGTTTGCGGGACGAATCGAGTCTGTCTGGGTCGGGCAGGGGGCATGAATCCAGATCCGCAGCTGAACACAACGGCCCTGCCCGCCCAATCCCTGGCCGGTACAGGCCGGGCACGGCATCGTACCTGATCTGCCCCTCCATGGCCTGCAACAGGGCTGGCAGGGTAATCTCGCCCTCCCCGGCCAGGCCCATATCAGCTTTCAGGTACTCCAGAGCACTGTTTGGGAAAATGCTGTAACCGGCTCCCCCAAGGATAATGGGAACCGAGGTCAGTTTTTTGAGCCCTCTGACCACCGTCCTGCTTCCTTCCAGGAGGAATCGGGTGTTCTCCATGGATTGATCATCGATATTGCGGATGGTCACCCCAATGGCATCGGGCTTGAACTCCCGCAGTCTGGTGTGAAGAGCTGTCCAAGGATCCACATGTTCGAACATGTCCACAGTCAGGGACTTGTGACCGCTGTTCTGGACTGCATCAGCAACCAAATGCATGCCCACAGGATACACCGGCATGTTCAAAGACTCTGTATTGGGAGAGACAAAAAGCACTTTCATAGCTTTTGAGAGTGACAAGTTGAAAGTTCAAAAGAACCCCCGGGCTTCATCAGCCCTGGGGGTTCTTTTTTCCGCCTCCGGCAATCTCCATCAAATGGGCGGCACCAAAGAGCCCTTCAGCACATAATTGGTCAGAACCTTATCCTGGGACTGATACGGAAGACAAGCAAACAGCCGAGAGCAAGCCTTCAGCACCTGGCTGGAAAAGGCATCCTCTGCACACAAAGACATACAGATTTCCTTCGGCTTACGTCATTTTTTCTACAAACAGCCTTTCGTTTTTCAGGTGGCAATCTGGGAAGTTAGCTGAATGAACGTTGCAATGCAAACTGAGATCACGTCACATAAGTAAAGTGTGAACCTCTTTTATATGGAGGCGGATGACGATTTCCGCATCGCGGTCTGCAAAATCAGGTCTCGTGACTTCGGCATCAATCCGCCATCCTTTCCGGGTGCAAAAAAACTGCATACTCCTTGACCATTGTTTTTCCTTTAAACTATATTACTATAAGGTCATGCTTTCAGCATCATCTCTCAAAGGGGGTGGATCATGGAAAACAAGGATTACTTATCACCCTTTGCCATCGTCAACAGGGCCATCTGTGAAGGAGCTGACGAGCGGCAGGTGGTCAATCTGATCACCAAGCACACTACTGAAACCTTGCAGCTTGCCGGATGCTTTATCAAAATGCTGTCCGGCGACGGAGATGATCAAGCTCAGGCCAGGAAATCCCTGGACCTCGGTCGGAGCACGTTTAAGGTCATCTTCTCCTCAAGGGACAACTTGGAGCTTCTCTCCAGCTACGGTCTCAGTGAGGACTTTCTCTATTCCCGGGCCGCCAACTCCCCAAAAAGCATATTCAACTGCATCCCGGCGGAAAACCTGTATGTTGAAGACATCACGCAGCTCGAAGAGCAAACTGAAGATTTTGAACTCATGCGCTCTGAGGGGCTAAAGGCCCTTTTTATGTTCCCGGTGGACGTATATCAGGAAAACGTGGCTGTTGTATCCCTGTTCGACAGTAAAAAAGGTGATCTGACCCGGGAGGATATTAAGTTCGCCAAGGCCTTGACCAGTCGGGGAATTGCTTCTGTGGTCAACCAGCGAAACATGGAGGCCCTCTTGGAAAGAAAACGGCTCTTTCTGAGCAATTTTCAGGAGATCAGCAATACTATCAACTCCACACTGAACATCAATAAAGTCCTGAACATGGCGGTGCAAAAGATCACTGAGGTCCTTGGGGTCATCGGCACCCAGATCCGACTCCTGGATCTGGAGTCACAGGAGCTCAAGCTGGCTGCCTCCCATGGTCTGAGTCAAAATTTCTTAAAGATCGGACCGGTCAGTTTTAAACGGGGCAGAGAGGCCAGGTATTCCTTGGACGCAAAACATTTTCAGGACATTGTGGTCATCGACGACATTGTCTCTGACTCCAGGGTGCAGTTCAAGGAGGATATCCAGGCTGAGGGGGCGAACAAGATGTTGACTATGCCCCTGCATGTCCGGGCTAAAAACATCGGTGAAATGACCATATTCACTCGTGGAGACCGCTCATTTTCCGAGGAGGAGATCCAGTTCGCCGACGCTGTGGCTCAACAGTGTGCCTTCGCCATTGAAAACGCCAAGATGTATCAACGGGTAAAGTACGAATACCAGCAGCTTTTGGAAGACTTTGGCTACAACGGCAGCAGTTAAAAGCCGGAGCACAATGGAAACGAGCACAGAGCTATTGGGTAAAAGTGCCTGCGCAAATTTTTTTTGATAAACTCAGATCCTGGTCGATATGGACAAGGAAACGATACTGTTGACCGGTGCTACTGGATTTATCGGTAGCAGGCTCATAAGACGCATGATGGAAAAAGGATACAATGTAAGATGTTTGGTACGTTCAAAATCAAAGTTTCAAAGCAATTGGTCACCCCAATGCCCAGCTCGCTGGTCTTACCCCTGATTGAAGGTCTCAAGAACGCAGTTATCTGCCAAGATGAAGGGATCCAGAAACACATTCCTATCCATCGTACCTCACTGCAGGAAGCAATCTGCACCGCCCTGGCCAAAGAAGATACTGGACCTGTCATAGATAATACTTCTTGAAAAACATCAGCGAGATGTCCATTACTGACGGCAAAACGGGATCCATCCGGACATGAGGGTATACTTGTCCGGACTTTGCTCAATACCGCGGTCCAGCCACAGATGGTAGCTCGACGCCCCCAGAATGGCCGGCATACGGTCATGCAGATAGGAGACAGCCTCGTTGGTGGTTAAGATAGCGCAGGAGAAAAGCTTCTCCTGGGTCTCTGGATCGCTCCAATGCTCCCAGATGGCCGCGAATGCGAAAAGGTTGGCATTTCTCGGACGGATACAGTAGGGCTGCCTGGATCCGTCTGTGCGCTTCCACTCGAAGAAGCAACTGGCCGGAACCAGGCACTGCCGCCGCTTGGCCGCGCTCTTGTAGGCCGGCTTTTTCCACAGGCTCTCGGCCCTGGCGTTGATCATCCTGTAGCCGGATTTCCGGTCCTTGGACCACTGGGGAACAAGGCCCCAGTGAAGCATGGCCGGATGTCGCTGTCCGCCTTCATCCTGACCGACGGCCAGGATCTCCTGGGAGGGGGAGACATTGTACCTCGACTCCAGAGGCAGCGGCTCCTGGAGTTGGAAATGGTCCTGCACTTCCTGCGGTTCAGCCCACAAACCGAATCGGCCGCACATGGGATGCTCCTTAGAGACTTGAACCATTCCAAAGCAGAGGACATATGCGAAAGATAACCGAATCTGACTGGAAGCAGTTCAAACCGGACAGGGAAAACGTCTCTTTTCCAGTGCATCTATAGCCTTATTTATAACTCTTTGTTTTTACCGACCTCTGATTTCTGGTCTCTGACCACTGGCGAGTGCAGATACAGACTTTGCACTCCTTACAGGGGGATGAATGGGGACTGACTGATTTGCATATCTCTAGCAAAGGATCATCATTATCAATAGAGGTAAGTAAAGAGCATGTTTCAATTTGACAACTCCTATGCCCGGCTACCAGAGGCTTTTATGCCCGGGTGACTCCAGCCAATGTCCCGCAGCCGGAGCTCATCAAGTGGAATAGTGATCTGGCCAGAGACCTGGGGGCTCATGACCAGAGCTACTCAGACCGGCAGCTGGTGGAGGTCTTCTCCGGCCAGCTTCTGCCCCCCGGTTCCGAGCCTATCGCCATGGCCTATGCCGGCCATCAGTTCGGCAGCTTCGTGCCCAGGCTCGCTGACGGCCGGGCACTCCTGCTGGGAGATGTCCTGGATCCATCCGGACGCCGGCGGGACATTCAGCGCAAAGGCTCCGGCAGAACCCCATTTTCCCGCAGCGGCGACGGCAAGGCACCCCTCGGCCCTGTCCTTCGGGAGTACATTGTCAGCGAGGCCCTGCATCATCTGGGATTGCCTACCACCTCCAACCAGGACAAGATCACCCTCTGGAACCTGTCCAGGCTGGGCAGCTGCCTGCTGCTTTTGAATGAACCAGGTGCTGCAAAACCCATTTGAGGAGCAGCAGGCCTTCAACAGCTATCAATCAGCTCCAAGGCCCGAGGAGATCGTCCAGGCCACCTTTTGCGGAACGCAAGGAAAAGGGTGCCCTGATATTCCATGCAATGCATAAATGTCAGCATATGACCACAATCCATTTCTTCAGCATGACACCCTGACTTGATAAACCCTTTATTGGCTGTCACCTTCAAGGCATTCCTATGTTTGGATGTCAGAAGAGGGACAAATTGTACAGAACATGTCGCTCCCTTTAGTAATACCAGTGCGGCCACGGCCAGGGGGCGTAGTATGGCGGTCCGTACCAGGGATCATACGGACCGCCCCAGGATCTGGGCATTTCCCGGTAAGGATCATCCCAGAGGTGAACCTCCTTGATGTGCAGCACCGGATAGGGGCCGTAGCCGTCTTCCTCCACGGTCTCGGTATAATCCGCCACCTTTCCGGCTATGGTCACGCCGCGGTTCTTGGAATATATCTCCGGATCAAGAAACTTATCCGCAACCGCTATGAACCTGCCTACTGAGTCGTCCTTGGACTGTGGCCGCTGCATGGCCGAGAGCGGTGCCTGGAGGATAATGAGCTGGGTCATGTCCCTGCTGGCCCGGTTTTCGATAATGTACCCGCCCCAAATGACGATCTCTTCCGCATATTGCACAGGTTGAGCAGAGACCTGCTCAAAGGTCAGCCTGGGGTCTGCTTGTTGCCGCAAATCCTTGGATACCATCGCACAGCCCGCAGTGAAAACAAGTATGAGCATGAGTGAAAGCAATGCCTTTTTCATTGTATGTTCTCCTCTGCAAGAGTTTTTTCCGCTTGAATCCTGCTGCCCGGCTGTCTCTTAAGCCATTCCGCTCCCTCTTGAATATGCTAACAAAAGCGTTTTGACCAGGTATAGGCGTCCAAAGCTTGATAACTTTACAAAAAAAGCCCGGTTCATGGTGAACCGGGCTTTTGGAAGATGATGCGGAGCTCACCCTTACGAGCTTTGCTACGAGCTTTGCTCAGTCTCGATGGGGATGGACTTGCCGCCCTTGGCCTTTTCAGCCTTGGGCATCTCGATGCGCAAGATTCCATCCTTATAGCTGGCCTTGACTTCATCCTCCTTGATCTCCTGATCTAAGGGGATGCGCCGATGGAATGCACCATAGAGGCGTTCTGTCCACCTACTGCCAGTCTCTCCGGATTCCTTCTCTTCTTTTTTCTCCCCTTTGACATCCAGTACTCCGTTGTGCACCGAGATGTCTACATCTTTGGGGTCAATGCCAGGCATCTCCGCCCTGACCACATAGGCGTTCTCCGTCTCCTGCAGATCAATGCTCGGAGCAAAGGCCATCTCTTCTTCCAGCCATCTCTCCGGCATACGGAACATCTCAGCTAAGCCTGGAGCCATGTTGGTCAGAGGATCGAGACGACGGTTCTGCCGAAGATTGGTATCCGGATTTCTCAGCCGTGGAGTGAGCCACATAGACATCACCTCCTTTTCCAGAAGCTACTGTTTTGATTCACTTCGTTTTCATCCTCTCCTCTAAATCACACAGCAGGCCTGTCAACAGGGGTGTCCCAGAATATGTGAAAGATGGACCGGTTCAGATGGATCTGCTGGTCAGGTTCGGGGGTTCAGGAAGCGTTCAGGGGTTGACTCAGGCCTGAACAGACATATCAAATGAATATAGATAACAATAAAGGTCTGAACCTTTAAAGCCATGGCTGCAGCTCTGCTGGTCAGTCAAACACTCAGGAGGAGCCATGTCCAGCCTGCCTGTCACACCATTCATCCCGGATGGCCCTGAAGTGACCAGAGTTGGCCTGGGCGGCGAAGGCGTTCTGCGAACTTTCGGCCGGGAGACCGAGGCCAGGGCAGTGATTCAAGAGGCCATCGCCCAGTCCATCACTTACTTTGACACCGCCCCGGCCTACTCCGGAAGCCAGGCCTATCTGGGATCAATCTGGCGCGATCAGCCTGAGGTCAGAAAAAAGATCTTTCACACCAGCAAATCCGCCAGCAGCAAGTTTTCCCAGGCCATGCAGGACCTGGAGGACTCCCTGACAACCCTGCACACCGATTCTCTTGACCTCTGGCAGATCCATGACCTGAGGACCCCGGACGACCTCAGGCGGCTCGAAGCCAGGGACGGGGCCCTGAACGCCTTCATAAAGGCCAGGGAACAAGGTTTGGTCAAGCATATCGGGGTCACTGGCCACCATGACCCCAAGGTCCTGGAGACCTGTGTGCGCAATTGGCCTCTGGACTCGGTTCTGCTGCCGGCCAATCCAGCTGAATCCAACCTGGGGGGCTTTCTGGATCTCGTGATCCAGCAGGCAAGGGACAGAAATATGGCCGTGATCGGGATGAAATGCCTGGGAGGCCGAAACTACGTCCAAGCCGACAACGGCCTGACAGCGAAGAAACTGATCCGCTACGCCCTGTTCGGAACCGGTGTGGACCTGATCATCGTGGGCTGCTCCACGCCGGGGCAAGTTCGGGATTTGGTCCGGGCCGTCCAGCAGGGCCCTCTCTCACCGGACGACCGGACCGATCTGGAGAGCATGTTCGCTCCCCAGGCCCAGCGTCTGGCCTTTTACCGGGGCGGGAGCTGAAGCTCAGGTACCGACACCCGGATCCACATCATATGTCACCTGCCGACCCTGTCACTCCCATGGGCCGCTTATATCCGATCGAGTTTTATTTCATCGGGCACTTGTTTCGGTCCACCCCACTCACAGACGTGGCTATCTTTTTTTGTTCTCAATATCCATGGTTTGCCATTTCGTGCAGGAAGGGGCATTCTCCAAAAACTGGATTGCAGGAGAAAAGCCTTTAACAGGCAAAATATCATGGATACACCTTGCGCAGGTATGTGGGCCATGACCGGGGGCCGGTCTACGTTGAACCCGACCGGCCGCAAAGTATTCCTTTAGGATACATACCTCAAGTGGAACATACATATGCCTATTACGATGCCAATTACGCCATCATGAACGAGCATCAACTCATGTTCGGAGAATGTACAGACAGGGCTAAGGTCCAGCTGGAGCCCGAACCGGTCAAACGAATCTTCTACAGTGAGGAGTTGAGCCGGGTTGCGGCTGAGCGCTGCACAACGGCCAGGGAGGCCGTGGCCCTCATCGGACAGCTTATCGACACTTACGGCTATTATGGAACAGGAGAGACCCTGCCCATTGCCGACCCTGAGGAAGGGTGGGTCATAGAAATGGCTCCCAGTCTGGAGGGTACGGGGGGTGTGGTGGCCAAAAAGGTCCCGGAGGGTGAGGTCTTTGTTGCCGCCAATGAGTTTCGCATTCGGGAGATAGACCCCGAGGACCCGGAAACCCTCTGTTCAAAGGACCTGCATGACATTGCCCAAAAGCATGGCTGGTGGGACCCTGCGGATGGCAAGCTGGATTGGTTGGCCACGGTCAGCCAGGGAGAATACAATCATCCCTATATTGCCAGAATCAGGCCAATCAGGTGGTGGATGCCTGGTGGGATTTTGCCTGGAACTTGGTGGCCCGGTACGATGATGACTATATCAACGCTCCGGGCAAAATGGCCCAGGAAGTCGGTTATCCCCAAGAATGGTATGAAAAGTCGAAGTGGCCGGATGGTCCCACAACATACAAAAGACCTGAATCTAAGGAATAAAGTACTTGATGATGAACATCGGGCGGATGAACACCTTTTCTGTGGTCAAACTCCTTGACTTCGGCGCATACCTGGATGGCGGGGAGCTTGGCGAAATCCTCCTTCCCGCACGAGAGGTGCCTGAAGGCTGCCAAGCGGGTGACCAGCTGCAGGCTTTTCTCTACAATGACTCCAGGGACCGCTTAATTGCCACCACCAAGATGCCCTTGGCCCAAGTGGGGGACCTGGTTCGACTCCAGGTGATTGATGTCAACCCGGTGGGGGCTTTCCTGGACTGGGGCCTGCCCAAGGATCTTCTTGTTCCCAAGAACGAACAGCAGGAACCTATGCACAAGGGGCGGAGTTACCTGGTCTATGTGGCCCTGGATACGTCTGGACGCCGGATTTTCGCCTCCACGAAGCTGGAACGCTTTTTCAGCGCCCGTCAGGTTGATGTTCAGGAAGGGGAGCTTGTGGATCTGGTCATTCTCGACCGATCCGAGATCGGCTACAGGGCTGTGGTCAACAAGATTTGCTTCGGCCTGCTTCATGAGAATGAAGTGTATGAGCATCTCGAAGCTGGACAGCGGATCAGGGGGTATGTCAAGTCACTGCGGCCGGATGGAAAAATCGATCTCAGCCTTCATAAACCGGGCTACGACAAGGTTCTGGAGGCCAAAGAAACCATCGTGCGTATTCATGAGAACAACGGCGGTGCTCTCCAGGTCACGGACAAGAGCTCCCCGGAACACATTCACGGCCTCTTCGGCTTCAGCAAGAAGACCTACAAACAGGCTGTGGGTGCCTTGTACAAGGCGCGGCGAGTCAGAATCGAGCCCGACGGCTTGTTCCTGACCACAGAGACTGATTGACGTTTATGCGCACATCAGGAATGCCGATTCCTCTCCCCCTTCGTTGCCTGCAGGCAGCTCTGATCATCGGTCCCATTGCCGTATTGATCCTATGCGCTGCAACCCTGCCCTTTTCCTATGAATCCGCTTCCATATGGTACAAAACCGATCTGGACAGAACCCTGCTCCGCTCCGGAAAGGAGAGCTTCTATGAAATGGCATTTTCGACTCCTGGTCTTCGTCCTTCTGGGATGCATGTATCTGATCAGCCCCTTCCAGGTCCAGGCCCAGGAATGGCAAATCGATACAAACCATTCCAGCATCTACTTTGAGGTCAGACACACTTTTGTCCCTGTTCGCGGGCTGTTCGAGGATTTTACCGGAACCGTTGATTTTGATGCTCAAGATCAAAAGCTGAAAAATGTTGACTTTCAGGTGCAGGTGGACAGCATCAATACCAACATCACCAAAAGGGACAATCACCTGCGTTCGGATGATTTTTTTGCAGCCGGAGAGTACCCCCAGATGTCCTTTTCCAGCTCCAGGATCCAGGAAGTGGAAGATGGCCGATACCTGGCCCAGGGCCAGTTGACCATCAAGGATGTGAGCAAAGAGATGGAAATCGGGATTGAGTTTTTGGGAATGAAGGACAATCCACTGCGAAAAAATCAAAATGTGGCTGGATTCGTGGCTGAGTTTTCCATAGATCGTCTGGATTTCAATGTGGGAAGTGGACAATTCGCCCGAATGGGCGTGATTGGAGAGGAGGTGCATATTCTGGTGGCCCTGGAGCTGCTCAAGGACTGACCGGGCCTGATCGTGTTGTGTCATGCTCTGCACGGGGCCCATAGAAGAAGCACCCCCGGTATTAGGGGGAAGCCTCCTTCAACTGCGCGAGCAATTTTTTATGATCCTGATCAGATATATTTGAAGAGAGGTGTATACAAACAGCAGGTAGGCTGACCATGCGGGCAGTGAGGCTGGAGAGATGTCAAGGCTTCAGCCCCGCCGCTGGCCGCAGACGCCCAGTTTGATCGAGGATGAAACGTAGAATCCGATTTGAGGGTTTTACCAGAGGTTTCAGGTGTCAGGTTTCTGGTTTCAGTTAAGAACAGAAGATATTCTTATACTCCCTTGATTTTCCTGACACCTGAAACCTGACACCTGAACACTTTGAGTCTTGTTTCATACGAGTCATTCTCTTCAAAGAACATACATGCTCTTTTCCTTGGATTCAGTGCGGCTTGCGATCCGGCTTGATGTCGTGGTTCAGCCGGAAGAGCTCGAATCCCTGGCCCGTTCAAGCGTCTGAGGCTCCAGTCGCTCGAAAGGGCCGGCAGGGTTCTCAGGTGTGTACCGTGTCCTTCGGGGCCTTGTAGAGCGGAGACATGGCCCGCAGGGTGTCCACGATATTCTTCAAGACCTCCAGGAAGCTGTAGATATCGTCCTGGGTATTATTCAGCCCGACGGAAATGACCAGGGTGCCCTGGGCGTCGGCATGGCTCAGGCCGAGGGAAAGCAGAACGTGCGAGGCCCGAAGTGATCCGGTGGCACAGGCCGACTTGGTCGCCACTGCGATGTCCTCCTCGCTGAGCATGAGCATGACGCTTTCGCCTTCGATGTATTTCAGGGAGATGTTCAATAAATAGGCCAGACTGTGATCCAGGTTGGTGTTGACGATGTACTCGTCGATATAGTTTGGCAGCTCACTGATCAGAAGGTTCCGCAAGCTGTTCAAATGCTCCAGCCGGCTGTCCATGTCCCGGATGGCCAGCTCAGCCGCCTTGCCGTGGCCGATGATACCGATCAGGTTTTCACGGCCGGCCCGTTTGTTGTTTTCCTGGATTCCTCCGTCAAGGAGCGGAAAGATCTTGGTGCCCTTTCGAATATACAGACCCCCGACCCCGGCCGGGCCGGAGAAGGTGTTCGAGGCGAAGCTGAGCAGATCCACCTGCAGGCTCTGCACATCCAGAGGCAGGATGCCGGCCGAGTCGACGGCATCGGTGTGAAAGAGGACTTTCTTCTCCTTGACGATCTTGCCGATCTCCTCGATGGGCTGGATCGTCCCGGTTTCATTATTGCTGTGCATGACCGAGACCAGAATGGTCTCCTCGGTGATGGCCTTCTCCACCTCTCTAGGGTCCACCCGGCCGGTTTCGTCCACCGGCAGAGAGGTCACTTTGAACCCCTGTGACGACAGGCGCTTCAGGCTGCGGATCACCGCGTTGTGCTCGATATTGGAGGTGACAATATGCTTGCCTTTATCCTGGTTGGCCAGGGCAGCTCCCTTGATGGCGTGGTTGATGGACTCGGTGCCGCAGGAGGTGAAGACGATCTCCTTGGAGTCCTTGGCCCCAAGCAGGCGGGCGGTGGCCTCCCGGGCCTGCTCCAGCCGTTCGGCAGCCTCCTCGCCGGCTTTGTGCTGGCTGGACGGGTTGTGCAGATCGGCCTGAATGGCCTCGATCATGGCCTCCTTGGCTTCCGGCAGCATAGGGTTGGCAGATATATGGTCCAGGTTGATCATGGTCATAGGTATGCTCCTTGAAAAGCGGGGTTAGCCCCGAAAGCAGGCCGCCGCTTCCGAAAGGGATGTCCACCGGGTCATAGCCCGGCCAGAGCTGCCGCCTCCGGAAGTATTGGCGCTGCCATCCTTCGGGGGTCTGTGTCCGGAGCTACTCATGCTCCTCGGTCAATTCGCGCTGACAGGCTTGGCAAAACGTGGGCGAATCCGCTCCGATCTCCACATCGCAGTAGGGACAGTAACATGACTCGTCCTTGGCGTGCTCGTGCTTCTCCTTGCGCTTCGGTTCGGACCTGATCACGTTGTCCCGCCGGTCCTCGTAGTCCTGTATGGCCATATGCAGCGCGTCTGCGCCCAGGTTGGAGCAGTGCATCTTGTTCTTGGGCAGGCCCTCCAGGGCCTCGGCCACATCCTTGTTGGAGATCTGCTTGGCCTCCTCGAGGGTCTTGCCTTTGGCCATCTCGGTCAACATGCTGGAAACGGCTATGGCTGAACCGCAACCGAAGGTCTTGAACTTGATGTCTTCGATGCGTTCGTCCTTGACATTCAGGTAGATGGTCATCATATCGCCGCACAAGGGATTGCCGACTTCGCCGGTCCCGTCCGCATCTTCTATCTCGCCGACATTTCGAGGGTTCTTGAAGTGGTCCATGACTACCTTGTTATACATAGTGGATTCTCCATGGTCTTAGGTTTCCTAAATAGACTACTATTATAGTAGTAATTATCCCGCCATCTGGCAAGGACCGCGGCGTGTTTTCCCGATTCATCCCCGATTTCTCACCTATCTCTGCCGCTTCAGTCTGGAATGCAATCAATTTCCCGCGAGGCAGGGGAACAGCCTGAAATGTTCCTGTTGAGGTCTTGAGAGTGATGTCTTGGGAAAACGCAGAGACAAAGGGAGAAAGGAAAAGGTCCTCCGGCAGGCCCAAGCGCTTGCCCGGACTTTCTTTCAGGATAAGAAGGGGATTGAAGGGCTGTATATCGTAAGTCCGATCGGCGTGATTGCAGCTTCGAGCCTGGCTTTGATCTTGGCTGCCGACTGAGCTTCGGACAAGCCAAAGGGGGTACCGCAACCCTGGCCGGAAAATCGTCCTATAAATATAGTTTAAAGTATATGCGTTATCACTGACGTTGCAAGAAACGTATTTTGACTTATGACCTCAGGCCTTCAATAGCCACAGGGCGGCCAGGGCTAGAAGCAGACCCAGGAGGCGGGAAGCGTTTAAGCGCTCTTTAAAAACTATGGCCGCCAGGAGCACTGGCACCAGAAAATGCATGCCGTTGACTACAGCCACAATGGACAAGGGACCCAAGGCCAAGGCCTTGAGGAAAAGATAAAACCCACCTAGATTAAGCAGGCCCATGAGCAGTCCAATGACCAGGTCCAGCTTTCCCGGACCTGATACTTGGGCAGGGGCGAACATTCGTGGAGCCAGGGCCAGAGTGAGCAGGGTGGAAAAAATGTAGGACAAAGCAATAAAGGCCCAGATATCAGTAGCATCTGCTGCATATTTGCTGGAGATGGCAGAAAGCCCTCCGGCCAGCATAGCCAAAAACACCAGTCCCAGCCCTCTGGCCCGGGGGCCGGCCTGAAAATCAGAGCTCCGGTCCCGGCCCAGAATCCAGACAGTGGCCAATGAAAACAAAAGACCCAGTATCTGTTGCGGAGCTAAGCTCTCCTGCAGGAAAACCACTGCGAACAGAACGACCAGCACAATGTTCATGCGGATCAACGGATAGGCCACTGGTGCTGGTATGTATTTCAAGGCCTGGATATGGCATAAGGTGGCGCTGGCAAAGGTCAGGCTGTTGGCCAGGGATATGAATACCAGGAACCCTGGGGTGTTGATCTGCGGCCACCTGCTGAAGGTAATTGCACTGGCCAGCACGGCCACAGTGACCATGAAGACGAATGTGGTCCTGAATGTGCTGCAGTTGTGAGCAGCAGCCACTTTGTACAAAAAGCGTTGACTGCCCAGGAGCAGAAGCGCTGACAAGGAATAAACATACCAGAGTTCCATGTCTGTTTATCTGTTGAAAACCGGCGGGGTATGGTTTGTCAGGTTGAATCCGTTTGGTTTGTCAGACATTGCTTTTTGGGTTACAGGAGTCCCCGTGAGCCTGGGCTTAAAAAATACCTGGCTGTGATTTCCAAGTGCGGAATGGAAGCAGACTAATTCAGGTCCGATGTCCAGTAAAGGGCAGATCTGCCTGGGGAATAAGACGGCCTCAAGACGGAGAGGGAAAGCGGGTCATGAGGAGCCTCAACTTACGCAACAGGCAAACAGGCGCTAGAACCGGCGAGCCGGTCATAGCCAAAAAAACTTGGGCTGACAAAGCATGAGCTTTGGCCAAAAGCAAAAGCAGCTGAGCCTCCTTGATCTGGAGCCGCCATCTGGAGAACCGACCCAGAGGGAAATGCTCTATTGGGAGACCTGGAACAAGCAGCGCTACCAGAGGCTGGTACAGCAGTTTCAGCAACAGTATCAGGAAAGCCCCGTTTTGCGCAGAAGGCTGCCGGAGCGTAATCTGGACCTGTACATGACCCATCCCAGAAACGCCTTTCTGGTGGATCAGGACACCGGAGAGCTGACCCTGGAAAGAAAGCTCCTGCACCGGATATGGGGCATGGATATCAGGGAGTTTTCCACTGAGAGGCGCAGACATCTTTCAGCCCAGATAGTCGCCCTTATGGACGGCAAGATATCTGCTGAGGACTGGAATCCGGAGATTGCCCAGCGCATTGGCTTCCATAAAGACAAGCAAGGTCAGCTGCAGCAGCTTCTGCAAAGTTTTGAGCTTGGCTACAGCCTGGAAAGGGACGGCTTCAGGGGGAAAGTGTGGGTCTTCGGCCCACCGGATAAGGTAAAGAAGTTCTTCAAGCAGGGCCAAGAAGCAGGTTTCCTGTCCTGAAGGCATCCTGCTGTATTGCAACACCTGGAACCGGCATACCGCTTGTAATAAATTCAGTCACCTTGTCCTGTAACAGGATAACAGCAATTTGTGTTCAGTGTTCAGCCCCGCCTCTGGCTGCGGCAGCCAGTTTGATCCGGGATGAAACGTAGAATCTGATTTGACGGTTTTACCAGAAGTTTCAGGTGTCAGGCTTCAGTTAAGAATAGAAGATTTTCTCATACTCTCTTGATTTTCCTGACACCTGAAACCTGACACCTGAACACTTTGAGTCTAGTTTCACACGAGCCCCGCCTCTGGCGGCAGCCGCCAGTTTGATCGAGTATGAAACTCAAGAGGGCTGGCCCTCGGAGAGGACCGCCCTACCCAAAAGACCACGGACCGGTTTGCTTGGTAGGACGCCCTTCTCCGAAGGGCAGGCCTTCTTCCAGGTAAATCTCGTTTCATGTGAGCATAAGACCTGTTTTTCGACGCTTGCTGTAATAGTCGTGGTGATAACGCCAGACCCCTGAAGCCGAAGCCCCAGTCTGTCGCTTTGAGTCCGTACGTTTATCATATGCACTACGTGACCGTTGATTGCGGCAAAAGCCGCTCTATCTCGTACAATGTTTCCCGATCTTGAGTGCATGCTCCCGTCTATGGTTATCATTTCCTGAACCTTGGCTTGCTCGGGTGAGTGTCAGTCTCCAAACATACGGCAAAACACCACCGATCATCAATGATCCTGTTGGCACATCAGAGTTTCCCATCACTTTCAAAATATGAACACCATCATAACCTGCCAGTATCCGGACCTGATATCTGCTTAATTCATGGTGCTCTGGGTATCCAGGTAAAGAGCTGGGCTCGGACCTTGCTCTTGACCTTAAGATCTTTTCGACCCACAAAGAAAGGATGTAACAAGAAAGTGCTTACGCACCCCATCGGGCTGCCTGCACTGCGGTGACAACCGCTCAGAAGGGTTCCCAACACAGCATGTATATGCGCTTCGCCACCTGGCCTCCAAATCAGTGCTCGACCTGGACTGTGATACCATTATCGTCAGTCCCGGGGTCGTACTCGAACCCATCGACATCCCGGGCTTGGAGATTGACCTTGATCCGAGGACCGCAGGTCAGGAAATAGCATGCACAAATCAAAGCGTACCAAGTCTATTGGAAAGAAGCCCTTTCGCTCGTTGGTTCTCAAGGTCCTGGGGGCAGTCCTGCTCTTGAGCATGGCCGTGACTCTGCCTTGGCGTTGGCTCCAGCCGCCCACGACGTCCTTTATCCTCCAAGAACGATTCGGCCCTAAAGATCCAATCTACTCCCAATGGACTCCACTGAGCCGGATCTCCCCAGCCCTTCCCATTGCTGTAGTGGCGGCCGAAGACCAGAAGTTCCCCCAACACCATGGATTCGACTTCCAGGAAATCATGAAAGCCCTTCAAGAGGATCGGGGTCAAATTCGTGGAGCGAGCACAATATCCCAGCAGCTGGCCAAAAACCTGTACCTCTGGCCCGGGCGAAGCCTCTTACGCAAGACTCTCGAGGCCTACTTTACAGTACTCATAGAGCTTATTTGGCCCAAGCGTCGAATTATGGAGGTCTATCTCAATGTTGTGGAGCTCGGCCCCCAGGTCTATGGGGTAAATGCCGCCAGTCGATTGTTTTTTGACAAGCCACCCAGCCGCCTCACTTCCCATGAGGCTGCGCTGTTAGCCGCTGTGCTGCCCAACCCTAAACACATGTCTGCTGCCCAACCGTCCGAGTATGTGCTCAAGCGGGCTTCCTGGATCAAGGGCCAAGTCCGGGCCTTGGGCGGGCCCGGCTACCTGGAATGGGAGTAGCATTCCTTTACATGAGCTCCCTGCTCCTCACATCCGTGTCAGGAGCAATATCAATTTCACCCTGCCATGTCAGTGCGCATGGTCCACCTGAAATCTTTTGAAAAGCTCAATATTTTTAACTTTATCGAATATCCCGCCTTTGGATGGATTTCCATACACATATTCTGGATCTACATCGACTCCACAACCCCATTCAAAAGTATCAAACTTTACTCTGACCTGTCGAAACTTCTATTGAACTTGAATTATTTGAAATACTCCCTGTGTGAGAAACGGTTTCATGACTGGCCAACCCTTCAGAACACTAAACAGACTCCTTTGCGATCTTTCTGGTGTTCCCGGTGGATGAGAATGAGTTGACGATTATGGATTGGAGCATTACAGGAATGAACAAAGCAAGAACTTGATTCAAATTAAAAAAAGGCGAATTGCAATGGGTAAACAGTCGGAAGAATCAGAAAAACAGCATTTCAGATGTCCGGAGTGCCATCAGCCTTTAAAGCGCAGAAGGACTCGGAGGCCGGATGAGTGCGAAATGGTATGCGGAGGTTGCGGGGCAAGTTTCGATATCTGTGATCAGCAGACATTGGAACGGTTAAAAAAAGGGGAATAATCCTTTTCGAATCTTTGACCGACATCATTCCCCTGCCCTGAATGCCTTCCCGTGAAGCGTCGCATGATCCTTCTTCAGTAATTTGATGAGATCATTTGCTGACTGTTCAGGTGTTATAAGCTCTCCGCGCTCTTTCCAGGACCTGAATACCCGTTGCACCTGCTCTGCACCACCTCCTTGAGCCTGTCTGGCCTGCTCCTGCATTTGTGTATCCACAATTCCCGGACGGAAAATACAGCTTGTGATCTTGTCTGTTTCAGCAGCAAGCTGCCTGGCCAGGCGCTCTTCAGCCGATTTGGCTGCACAGTAAGCTCCAATTCCGGGCTGAGTGATTTCAGCAGCCCCGGAACCGACAAAAACAGCCAGCCCTCCTTCGCGGGCTAATAGAGCTGGAACTACATGTCTGATCAGCAGGTAGGATGCCTTGACACTGGAACCCATGACCTGGTCAAAAGATTCTTCGTCCAGCTCCCAGACAAACGGTCCAGGATGCAACACCCCGGCCACATGGATGAAGCCGAACATGTTTCCCATCGCTTCTGCCTGGGCAACGCATTCTGCAACTGTTTCAGCCCGGGATACATCACCGGCCACCACCTGAACCCTGCCTTTGTGCTCAGAGCATTCAAGAAAAACCTGGTCCAGGGCGTCCTTGCTGCGTGCATTCAGGATCAGATCGACTCCCTGCCGGGCCAGACCTACAGCAAGGGCTCTGCCAATGCCCCTGGAAGAACCGGTAATGATCAATGTCTTGTTTGTGAGATGTGGCATTTCTCAAATATCCTGAGTTTCATACATGCCGAGATGAATAAAGCAAGTACAACCTGACGCGTGGACATAAGCAGGAGCTACGACAAAATCCTTCTCCGGAACACGGAGCACCCCCAGCCGAACTGCATTTGGTTCAATCCGCTGTTGGCACGCCGGGGGCCACCTATGCAGGCCACTTCCTGCATTCAGACATCTATGAAATGGCAGCCGCCTATCTTTACCATCTGGTTCAAAATCACTCTTTCATAGACGGGAATAAACGGACCGGCTCAGTGCCCGCTCTGGTTTTTCTCGCCCTGAATGGCTTCCCTTCCATCACTGACCATCGTCAAAACCAGGCCGAACAAAATCCCGGGCATAAGGAAAGACAGTTTCCAGTTTCCGGCGCAAGCGTTCCAGGCACAACAAGATGTCCTGCACTCCCTCCCTGTCGCGGTCTACGTTCTCATGAACTACACCCCACGCAGCCAGAGAACGGTCAATGCCGATCAAGGCCACCTTGGCTGAACCGTCTGCATCCCGGCTATAGCTTTCCAGCTCGCATGTCTCTTCTTCAGCCTTGCCGTGCAAGGCCCGCACGATCTTGGCCTCAATCAAAAACAGATACCAGGATATGATCTCTTTTGCTTCCTGCAGCCCGGGAGCCTCCCCGGCTGAAATGACCCCCGGGATTTTGACCGCCACTTCTTGTGTCCAGATTTCCGAGCTCTCCAGCCATTCTTTGGCCATCTCTCTATACCTTTGTGCAAGAATGGTGCAGATATGCTCTCTGGCTCTTTGCATAGCCTGCTCATGCCCTTCGTCCTGGTCCTCTCTGGCTGCATCCAGATCAATCCCTCGTTCCTGGGCCAAATCATAAAGCAAGCCCATGGTCACTTCAAAAATGTTGGATATGGAATCCCAGAAGGCGGCATTCATCTCATCCGTACTCTTTTGATCATGGAAGAACTCCTGCTCCATGGCAAAGTTCATACATCTGGAGGTAAAGGCACATCGCTCGCACCACCGGTCGCAATAGTTATAGATTCCAGGTATAAAATCCGGGTTTTTGGCCATCTCTTTTATCCGGTCTTTATCCATAGTCCAATGCTCCCTTAGAGCATTCAAGATACCCCAAACAGGCCATAAGGACAATAACAATCAAAAAAGTGGAAATGGCTTTCAAGGGCAGGTTGATCATACACACAGGGGTTCCCCAGTTGGCCATATATACATGGGCATCGAATCTGTACAGCCCAAGCAGAATGCCTTGCAAATAAGTCCTGGCCTCAGCCTCCATGCCTAGTTGCAGGTAATCCCAGACTTGATTGGCATATGACTCCACTTCATCCTCGATCATGGTCAAGGCCTGATTCTCGGGAGACACGTATCCGTCCCTTGTTGGCCCGGATTGATCCCAAACTGAAACCGGTACACAACCTCCTGCATCTGCTCCTATGCCAATCTGCTCCGCAGACAAAAATAGCGATCAAGATTATACACCCGGCCAAATCCGGATGTGTGGTCAAGACGATCCGTTTTTCATCCAAGCTTCTCCGGGCCAGATCGGGTGACGAAGCACCATTCGGACAGATGCAGTCATATCCCTTGTCCCTCAATAAACAGGTCATATCACTGAGAGCCCTCTCGGCAATGAATCTGGGGTTTCGAATCGGGGTATCCCGCACAGCGGTGAGCCCGCGAATATCAAAGGACTCAAACTCGGGATAGAGACTGATCAGATCCTGGTCCTGCAGCTCATGCTGCAGGGAAACGGATCTGGAGTTGACCAGCGCCAGATCGATGGCCTCCGAAGCAAGTCCCAGAGCATCCAGGAGTTGGCTGATCCTGGATCCCAGGGGCAGGTTTCGAGATACGGTTCGTTTGCGCTCAGAAGCGGGAAGAACCTGGTTGAGCTCCTCGTAGAGCCGGACAAGGACGGTGAGCATGGGCTGACTTCATCCCTTGGTCACCACGTTGCGCCAGGTTGCGGACGGCCTGCATGTAGGCGTTTAAATTTCGAATGAAGAAGCAAGCATTTTTCTCCTGTCCTCTACTCTGTATTTTCAGACAGTATCAAGAGATCCTTTTCCGGATTAGGTTATGAAACCAGTAAGTCAAATTGAGAAAAGATTGACAATACCTTTGAATCAGACAAAATGGACTAGCTTAGTGCCTTGAAAAAGGTCAAACTGTGACGAAAAATTTATAATGTATAATTGCTTAACAAGAACTAATCTTTCAAATTATATTTAATTACCCAAAACAACGTAGGAAACCGAACATGAAAGACAAAGATTTTCAGAAATACATAAACAGTGCATGGCAATCTTTGCAGAATTTTTTAAACTGGCTGGGCATCCATCCTCTGGTCGCCCTGATTGGGATCATCCTGCTGTTCATCTTTCCTCGTCTAGTTATTATTGGGGTGATTATCTATGCTGTCTACCGGCTGTACCATAACCGGAGCTCTAAAAACAAAAACCAAGCTTTGATCCGATCCCACCGGGGAAAACGCGGCGGTAAGGGCAAAGGAAGGCGATAAACTGTGTGCTTCCGGAAGGCCTGCGTAAACAGAAAAAATTTCACGGCAGCCGGCGTAGTCTTTCCTTGGAGGGTCAGTTCAGGGGCTGGTCAATGTTCTGTTATCAACAACACAACACGACCCTTCTCATGGGCCCAAGGCCCAGGAGTAGGACCTGCTGATATTGTGGTGGCTTGGGGAGGAGGGAATTATTCTTTCGGGAGGTTTTGGTGATAATTCCAGGGCATCCATTTCTGTGGAGCCGTGAGGGCCTCTTTTATTTTTGGGGGATATGCACTTGTCTCCGATGCTATTTATCAGTGCTTACTTTATTCATTAATGACTTGTTGGGCACAGGATCAATCATGAGAGCCTGCTGCAATAACCTATAAAAAAGTATTCCGCGTGATCGAGAAGTCCTGCGATTAAACCGGAGAGTAAACTCATCAAGATAATAACCAAGATGTTATGGAGTTGATCCGTCTTACGAGATCTGGACTGACTGTACCGATTGCTTCTGGATCAACTCGCCACCCGGGTTTCCGGGCTGCTCCAGTCCTGGGGCGACCGGTCACTGCCCATCCCGACCAGTCACATGCTCTGTGAAGACCACTTTCAGGCCTCACTCTCGCACAAGGCCGTGGCCCTCAACGCCGGACTCGGCTGGCAGGGCAAATCCCTTCTGCTGGTGACTCCGCAGTAAGGTCCCAGGGTACGTCTGGTGAGCGTACTGACGGATCTGCCCTTGCCCGCCGGCCGGCCCCTGAGGAATCGATGCGGCGATTGTACCGCCTGTACAGAGGCCTGTCCCGACGGAGCCATCAACAACAACTCCACAGAGCTGCACTATGCCACCCGCAGGGAGGCCGTCGACCTCGAGGCCTGTGTTCTGCAGTTGCGCCGCCATGAGCGACAGGAGCATATCCCTCCATATATCTGCGGTGTCTGCGTCTCTGTCTGTCCCTGGGGCCGACCCAAGCCCTCCGCTCAAAAAAGTTCTATGATTTTGGAACCTGCCTCGGGTCGTCTGCTTCAGCCGGCCAGGGCCTGTTCCACAGCCGATCTGGCGTGCAGGGTCGTGGTGTCGATACTCGGCAGGCAGGCGTCCTCCGCCTTGATGAGCATGGGGATCTCGGTACAGCCAAGGATGACGCATTCGGCCCCCTGGTCCTTGAGTTGCTCGATGCACCCCTGGATGAAGCCGCGGGAGACGTCCTTGAACTGTCCCAGGCAGAGTTCCTCAAAGATGATGCTGTTGATCCGGTCCTGGTCAGCAAGCCCCGGAGTCAGAATCTCCAAACCGAAATGGGCCTCCAGGTAGCCTTTGAGGAAGTCGTCCTGCATGACGAAGCGGGTGCCCAGAAGGCCGGCTTTTTTCAGACCGAGTCGCTGAATTTCTATCCCGCTCGCCTGCCCGATATGCAGCAGGGGGATGCCCACGGACGCGGCCACCGGATCAGCGCATTTGTGGGTGGTGTTGCTACAGAGCAGGAAGAAGTCGGCTCCGCCCTGTTCCAGAGACCGGGCCCCCCGGGTGAGGTCCCGGGCCACAGCTTCCCAGTCGCCCGAGCGCATGGCCCGCTCCATGGGTCCGAAGTCGACGCTGTACATCAAAACTTTGGCGGAGTGCAGCCCGCCCAAACGTTCTTTGGTCATCTCGTTGAGCAGGCGGTAGTACTCCAGGCTGGATTCCCAGCTTGTCCCGCCGATCAGGCCGATGGTCTTCATGAGGGGCGTCCTCTCAGAAAAGGTTGGACCGAATTTCATGGTTCCGTCTGAATGAGATGCGGCTTCAGGCATTGCGGTTCGGGGTCGGTGTGAAAGACCTGGGGATCGAACTCTTTTCCGAAGCGGACGATCTCATCTTCTGTAATCGAAACCGGGCCAAACTCATGGATATCGCCCTCAACGAAGTCTTCCAGATAGCGTTCCTCCGGGTCGTACTGAAGGTGCTTTTGTGCATGTCCTTTCCTTTTTATGGATTTCCGAATGCATTGTTTTCAGACCAAACATACCGTTAAATCCCGCTCAGTCAGCCCGCCAGGCAATCTTTCGCCCCTGCTTCAGGTAGGCTGTGTCCAGACGTGCCTGTCGGGAATGCTCCAATCCAGGCAGCTCCGGGCGGTTTAGATCGTAAAGCGCAAGCAGCCTCTGCTCGGTATCCTGGTGGCTTTCCACCGTAGCATCGGCCAGGATATGCTGGATTTGAACCTCGTTTTTCAAGTGCCTGGAGATGAGAATGGTTCGATGGCATTGCAAGGGCTCCTTTTCTGCACACATCAAAACAAGAGTATGCTGCTTCGCCTCCTGCTGCAAACGCTGCACCCCCTGCTTAAAAAGCTCGTGCCTTATGATCAGCTCATAGTCCGCCCTACCCTGCACATACACGGAATGATCTTCATATCTGGCCCCCAGCTCCCGGCCCAGAAAGATGTGATCTATACCCTGCTCCGGCAAGATCTTTTTCAAATTTTTGTGATTGAACTCCGGCCTGTAGGCGCTATAGGGTTTGGACCGGACATCTGCCAGAGCGGTCACCCGGAACCGCCTTAACAGGTCCACAAACCCCTCCAACGTGTGGGGAGAATAGCCAATGGTGTACATCTGAGACTGATCTGTCATATGTCGATGAGAGATTTTTGTCCCTGTTGGCCTCCTGTTCCCTGCATGGGATTCGAGAACGTATAGGATAAAATAATCCTTGACACAAACTCTTGTGTATGCAATTTTTGATACCAAAATGATATCAAAAAGAGATTGCTTTCTGGAGATTCTCTATGCAGGCTATCACCATCCGGGGCATAGACCCGGAACTGAAAGACAAGCTGGAGCAAGCTGCATCCAGGCAGGGAAAGAGCAAAAATCAATTCATCCTAGAAATACTCAGAAAAGAACTGGGCCTGGAGAAAACAAAGCAATTTTCCAAAAAACATACTGACCTCGATCATCTCTTTGGTCGTTGGAGCGAGGAAGAATTCCATACTATCAGCGATAAGATCGACCAGGAAAGGAAGATCGACCAGGAACTTTGGGCATGAAGAATGTGCTGATAGATACCAACATCTACTCCCTGGCTATGAAGGGCGAACCAAATATTGTAGACATATTGCGTAGAATTGAGAGGATCGGCATATCAACGATCAGCTTAGGCGAGCTTTTTTCAGGATTCAAAGCCGGCAGCAAGGAAAGGCAGAACAGAGAAGAGCTGGAAATCTTTCTTGATTCGCCACGAGTAGTCCTCCATTCCGTAGATGGAGACACTGCTGATTTCTACTCTTTTATCCTGAACAGTCTCAGACAGGCCGGCACTCCTATCCCGACCAATGACATATGGATTGCCGCCACTGCTTTGCAGCATGGGTATAAACTTTTTTCCCAGGACAAACATTTTGATTATGTGCATGGAATTTTGATTATCCGTTCATAATCCCCCCTTTTTAGAAGAGCCGGCACCTCATTTCCTGCATAGTCACTTCCATCTCCTTATCGGCTCAGTGTCAAAAATGAACCTGCCTCCAATCTCATTCCATGATCAGTCTGCCGGATATAGAGATGCTTGCGCAAAAGAGAAGGTGCAGGTAAGGCTCGAATGAAACGAGACTCAACCCCCGGTAACTGGCTTGGCCACTGCGATGGCTAATCCACGTGACTGGACTAAGAGGGTGAATGATTATTCCCCCCTACTAAACAACTGCAAGCTTCATCTTGGATCAAATAGAATGGCTTTCACTGAAATGGAAGGAAACCTTGATTTGATCCCAGAGTCAAGTGGGTAGGCTGTCAGGTCGGCAAAAGTGGATGATTCAGAGAAAATGACACTTCAGAATGCAAGATCAGCCGCCTTTCTCATCTTGGCCATGTGTCTGGCCGAGATCCTGAACATGATCGGAGTTTTTGCTTTCCCTGCACTGTTGCCTGAGTTTGTTGCGCTTTGGGATTTGACCAACACCCAGGCCGGATGGATCAGCGGGATCTATTTTGCAGGATATACTGTTTCCGTGCCGGTCCTGGCCGGGCTGACCGACCGCATGGATCCCAGGCGGATTTACCTGGGAGCTACATTTCTGGGCATAGCCGGCGCCCTGGGCTTTGCCCTGCTGGCTAACGGCTTCTGGACGGCTCTTGCTTTTCGCATCCTGGCCGGTTTCGGTCTGGCTGGAACATTTGTTCCAGGGCTCAAGGCCCTGGTCGATCGGCTGGGAGAAGGAGTGAGGCCGAGGGCAATTTCTTTTTATACGGCCACCTTCAGCCTGGGGACGGCTTTATCATTTTGGGTCACCGGTTTTCTCTCGGCCCATTTGGGCTGGCGTCTGGCCTTTGGCTTTGCCGCCGCCACCGGAGCCCTGGCCCTTGTTCTTGCCGCCTGGACCCTTAGGCCCAGAACGCCAAAACAGGAACAGCCAGACCAGGGACATTTCCTGGATTTCAGACCGGTACTGCATAACAGGCAAGCCATGGGCTATATCATGGCCTATACCTGTCATACATGGGAGCTTTTTGCTGCCCGTTCCTGGGTGGTGGCCTACCTGACCTTCGCCCTCACCACTCAGCCCGAAGGCTGGGCTCAATACCCGGCTCCCTCCAGTGTGGCAGCATTGACAGCTATCGTAGCCATGTGGGCCAGTGTGGGTGGAGCGGAACTGGCAACCAGGTACGGGCGCTTACGTGTGTTGCGTTGTATTATGTGGGGATCTGCTCTATACGCCTGCATACTTGGCCTGCTCTCTCCCTTGCCATATCTGCTTTTGGTTGTGATCTGCACAGGCTATTTTATATTCGTGCAGGGAGATTCCGCGACACTGCATACAGCCGTTATTCAGTCCGCGCCAGCTCATCAACTTGGACTGACCATGGCCTTTCAATCTCTTATAGGTTTTGCCGGCGCATTTGTGGGACCATTGGTGGTCGGCCTTGTTTTGGATCTGTCCGGGGGCGGGGCAAGCTATTGGTCATGGTGGGCGGCTTTCTGCTCCATGGGGCTGGTGGTGGCTTTGGGGCCTTTGTTTGTTCAGTTTCTTGGAATACATAATCATCTCCACCCGGGAAGGCGGGAATGAGGGATGTAGTTGTACGACAACTGGACAGCGTGTATTCCGGATGCTCATCCCGGTATTTTTTCCAGTAGCCGGGATTCTTTTGACACTACATTTCCTGGGCATGGGCACCCTTTGACTGACCTCTGATTTCTGATCTCTCATCTCCGGCGAGTGCAAAAGAACTTTTGCACTCGCATCAAGGTATATGACCAAAAAGAAAGGAAAGGTAAAAGGAGATCCGGATATGGGCGGTTAAGAGGTTTATCCTGACTGTCCGGTTAAACTGAACAACAGATGATTTTCCGGATCTTGGAGAAGGTCCATTGCCCGGCTGAAAAGCTTGTCCGGAGTGCCTGCCGCCCAAAGCAAAACATGGGTATCAAGTAGAAGATGCATTCTCTTCACCAAACAGGTCCTGGATTTCCTCTTCACCCATTCGATCGAAGTCCTGCGGAACCTCGATCTGACCTGCTAAAAACCCCACGCGTTTTGCCTGCTTCGGCTCCGGCGCATCAATACTGGTCACACGGGCAATTGGTTTTCCTGCTTTAGCGATGATAAAGGGATTTCCTTCCTGAACCTGCTTCTGGAGCCGGGATAAATTGGTTTTGGCCTTATGAATATTTATGGTTTCCATAGCTCTACTCCATTTTCTAGGTCTTAGCTTAAATGACTTAGTCCAAAGTCATATGCCTGTCAATAACTGAAGCACCCCAAACTTTCCTGAATGACAGTGGATCAAGCGGTAGGCTGGAAATGCGGTCAGTAAGGCTGAAGAGACGTCAAGGCTTCAGGTCAGACGCTGCAAGGAGTAGACCTGATCCAAGCACTTGATCCTGTGCGGCTTGCGTTCCCGCTTAGGCCTTATGATGTCCCGGAAGAGCTCGAATCCCTGGCGGACGAACCCGCGGGCCTGCCCGATGAATTTCACGCAGTGACATGGGGAGCATGATTTCACTGGGTGAAAATTACCCTCTGCAAGGGCAAGCCCGCAGTGTCTCAGGTTAAACAGAAGATGACAGAGAATGTCTATGCAGCATGAGTCTTAACTTCACGATCCAGCCGGTCGCCGAGTCTCGTTCGCGCTTCTTCCAGATTGAAATCTTCTTGCAATCCCAGCCAAAATTTCTCGGAATTTCCGAAATATCGAGCTAATCTGATAGCTGTTTCAGCCGATATGGATCTCTTGCCGTGGACAATTTCGTTGATGCGTCGTGGAGGAACGCTCAAATCGCGAGCAAGTCTATTTTGGCTTATGCCAAGAGGTAGAAGAAATTCCTCTAGGAGAATTTCTCCGGGATGAATATTGGGCAAACGCTGATTCATATCATCACTCCTTATGAAATCTGGACATCCGGGCCATTGTGAGCCTCCTGCTTTCTTCAATACGGCTTCTGGATTAAGGACAGAGTATTGGGATGGTTCTCGCTTGTCACCCATTTTTCTCCTGTCCTTAACACTACAGCGACACTTAACTCGGGGTAGACAAGCGGCCTGACTTCAGGTAA